>DATMMZ010000195.1:0-91683 GCA_035569455.1 Mycobacterium sp.
CGACGCCGGTCAGGTGGGGGTATCCCTTGGCGATATTGCGCAGCGCGAGTTCCCAACCGTCGTCACCTTCGTCGACGTAGAACCCCGCGGTGGCGGGCAGGACCACCGGCTTGGCGAAGCGCACCGAATATCTCACGGCATCCGGAAGCCGGGCTTCGATGTTGGCCAATACCGCCGCGGCACTGAACATCCCGTGCGCGATGACAGTTGGGAATCCGAATAGCTTGGCGGCGATCGGGTTGGTGTGGATCGGGTTGTGATCACCGCCGACGACGGCGTAGCGGCGGATCCGGCTGGGTGTTATCCGCAGCACGGCGTTGGGTGGGGGAAGCTTGGGGTGCTTTCGCGGTGGTGGCTTGGGCTCGTCGGACAGGCTGGTGCGTTGCTGATGCAGGAAGGTCGTCACCTGATGCCACGCGATGTCGTTGCCGACGCTGACGTCGGTGACCAGATCGACCAGCAGGCCCTTGCGGTGTTCGCGGAGATTCTCGGCATGCACCCGCACGCCGACCGTGTCGGTGACCGCGATCGGCTGATACTGCGTGATGTGGTTTTCGGTGTGCACCGCTCCCATTGCGGCGAAAGGAAAGTCGAAGCCGGTCACCAGCGACATCACCGTGGGAAAGGTCAGCGCAAACGGGTAGGTCAGCGGCACGTTGTTGCCATACCGCAGACCGGTGACCGCCGCGTACGCGGCGACGTTTGTGTGGTCGATGGGTAGTTCCTCGACGGTCACCGTGCGGCTGGGCAGCTGGTTTCCGCGGGGTACGAGCGGCAATGCTCCGGCAGCCGCCCGAAGCATATTTCTCAGGCCGCTTGGTTGGTTCACTACGGTCTCCTCGAGCTTCGTCTGCGACTCATGCGCCCAGCATCTGCTGGCCACAGACGCGAATAACGTTGCCGGTCACCGCGTTTGAAGCCGGGCTGGCGAAATAGGCGATCGTCTCCGCGACGTCGACCGGCTGGCCACCCTGTAGCAGCGAGTTCATTCGGCGGCCCACCTCGCGGGTGGCCAGCGGTATGGCGGCCGTCATCTGGGTTTCGATGAATCCCGGTGCGACGGCGTTGATCGTGATGCCCTTCTCGGCCAGTCCCGGTGCCAGCGCCTGGGTGATCCCGATCATCCCGGCCTTGGTTGTCCCGTAGTTGGTCTGTCCGCGGTTGCCCGCGATGCCGGCGATCGATGAAAGCCCGATCACCCGGCCTCCCTCGCCGATACTGCCGTTGCCCACCAGCCCTTCGGTAAGCCGCAGGGGGGCAAGAAGATTGACGGCCAAGACGGCGTCCCATCGGGCGTCATCCATATTGGCCAATAGCTTGTCTCGAGTGATACCCGCGTTGTTGACCAAGATGTCGGCCCGCCCGCCGTGGTGATCGCGCAGGTGCTCGCTGATTTTGTCGACGGCATCGTCTGCGGTGACGTCGAGCCACAGCGCGGTGCCACCGACGCGGCTGGCGGTTTCGGCCAGTGTCTCCTCGGCGGCCTCCACATCGATGGCGACGACACGCGCGCCGTCCCGCGCGAACACCTCGGCGATGGTCTCGCCGATGCCACGGGCAGCACCGGTCACGATGGCGATCTTGCCGTCCAGCGGGCGGTCCCAGTCGGCCGGTGGCGCGGAGTCTTGCGCCCCGACATAGAAAACCTGGCCGTCGACGTAGGCCGACTTGGCCGACAGGATGAACCGCATGGTGGATTCCAGGCCCGTCGCGGCCGGCTTCGCGTCCGGCGCCAGGTACACCAGCGCCACCGTGGCGCCACGACGCAGTTCCTTGCCCAGCGAGCGGGTGAAGCCCTCCAGCGCGCGCGCAGCGATCCGCTCGTCGGTGCTGGCGGCCGCTTCGGGGGTGGTGCCGACGACCACGACCCGCCCGCAGCGGCCAACGTTGCGCAGCACGGGCGTGAAGAATTCGTGCAGGTCCTTGAGCCCGGCGGGCGTCGTGATACCGGTGGCGTCGAAAACCAGCCCGCCGAATGAATCAGCCCATCGCCCACCCAGGTTGTTGCCGACCAGGTCGTAGTCCTTGTCCAGCGCCGCGCGTAGTGACTCGGCGACCCTGCCCTCACCTCCGATCAACAGGGATCCGGCCAGTGGTGGATCACCCTGCCGATAGCGGCGAAGTGTCTCGGGTTGCGGAACACCAAGTTGCTTGGCCACAAAGGACCCGGGGCCGGAGTTGACAACCTGCGAGAACAGATCGGACGAGCGCTTGGGAGCCACTGAGCTGCCTTCCGTGTTCGGGCGTGCCTCTGCATCGGCCTCATACAGTCACCGTATCCACGACGAACTTACTCCAGAGTAAGAAGCGTCAGAACGGTGGGTAGTATGGCCTTCGACGGTGTATACCCCAAAGTGATATACCCCGGAGACACACGGAGAAAAAAGTGGCCCCTGCAGGTTCTGAGACCAGCCCGTCTAGGCAAACCTCTCGGAAAAGAGTCGCCGTGCTGGGCGGCAATCGCATCCCGTTCGCAAGATCAGACCGCGCCTATGCCGAGGCGTCCAACCAGGACATGTTCACCGCGGCGCTGGGCGGGCTGGTGGACCGGTTCGGCCTCGCCGGCGAGCGACTGGGCGTTGTGGTCGGCGGCGCTGTGCTCAAGCACAGCCGCGACTTCAATCTGATGCGCGAATGCGTGCTGGGGTCGCAACTGTCGCCGTACACGGCTGCGTTTGACCTGCAGCAGGCCTGCGGGACCGGCCTGCAGGCGGCCATCGCCGCGGCCGACGGTATCGCGGCCGGCCGCTACGAAGTTGCCGCCGCCGGCGGGGTGGACACCACTTCGGATGCGCCGATCGGTTTGGGCGACGACCTGCGCCGCAACCTGCTGAAATTGCGGCGATCCAAATCCAACGTGGAACGGCTCAAGCTGGTGGGCACGCTGCCTGCCAACCTCGGCATCGCAATACCGGCCAACGCCGAGCCGCGCACCGGGCTACCGATGGGCGAGCACGCGGCCATCACCGCCAAGCAGATGGGCATCAAGCGCGTCGACCAGGACGAACTGGCCGTCGCCAGCCATCGCAACATGGCGGATGCCTACGACCGAGGCTTTTTCGACGACCTGATCACGCCATTTTTGGGGCTCTACCGCGATGACAACCTGCGGCCCGACGCCAGCGTTGAGAAGCTCGCCACGCTGCGACCGGTTTTCGGGGTGAAGGCCGGCGACGCGACCATGACGGCGGGCAATTCGACGCCGTTGACCGACGGCGCCTCGGTCGCGTTGCTGTCCACCGAGCAGTGGGCATCCGAACACTCACTGGCTCCGCTGGCCTACTTCGTGGATGCCGAAACCGCTGCGGTGGACTATGTCAACGGAAACGACGGCCTGCTGATGGCTCCCACCTACGCGGTGCCCCGGCTGCTGGCCCGCAATGGGTTGAGCTTGCAGGATTTCGACTTCTACGAAATCCACGAGGCGTTCGCCTCGGTGGTGCTGGCGCATCTGCAGGCGTGGGAGTCCGACGAGTACTGCAAGGGGCGGCTGGGCCTGGACGCCGCGCTCGGATCGATCGATCGGTCCAAGCTCAACGTCAACGGCTCGTCACTTGCCGCCGGCCACCCCTTCGCGGCCACCGGCGGACGGATCCTCGCTCAGGCTGCCAAGCAGCTTGCCGAGAAGAAGGCTGAGCGAAAAGGCAACGGGCCGCTCCGGGCGCTGATTTCGATTTGCGCTGCCGGCGGCCAGGGCGTCACCGCAATTCTGGAGGCGTGAGCCGGCGCGGCCAGCCGCCTGGACGATTTTCTCCTGGGCCGGTTAGTAACCCGAACAAATGGGTATCTGGTGGTTCGGATAGCCCCGTGTTGTGGTCTGACCCCCGACCCCGACGGCAATACGGGGCATCCCTGCAAACGACCGCCGGTCAGCGAAGACGGGCGTACGAAAAGGGCCGCCGCTGGAGTGAGGGGATCCAGCGGCGGTCTTTTGGGATTTTCCGGGCCTTTCGGACGACGCGCCCAGAGAGGCAAGACCCCCGCTTCACTGTGAAAGCGGGGGATCTTGTTTGCACTTACGACCTTTAGAACGCGGCTTCGTCGAGCTCCATGATGTCGTTGTCCAGCGTGTCGATCACCTCGCGGGTGCTGGTCAGCAGCGGCAGGAAGTTCTTCGCGAAGAACGACGCCACCGCGATCTTGCCCTCGTAGAAGGACCGCTCCGCGCCGCTGGCGCCACCGTCGAGCGCCTCTACGGCCACCGCCGCCTGGCGCTGCAGCAACCAGCCGATGATCAGGTCGCCCACACTCATCAGGAAGCGCACCGAACCCAGGCCCACCTTGTAGAGGCTGGTGACGTCCTGCTGGGCCGCCATCAGGTAGCCGGTCAGCGTGGCCGCCATGGCCTGGACGTCGGCCAGTGCCTTGGCCAGCAGCTCGCGCTCCGCCTTCAGCCGGCCGTTACCGGTCTCGCTGTCGACGAACTTTTGGATCTCACCCGATACGTGGGCCAGCGCCACACCCTTGTCGCGGACGATCTTGCGGAAGAAGAAGTCCTGCGCCTGGATGGCGGTGGTCCCTTCGTAGAGGGAGTCGATTTTGGCGTCGCGGATGTACTGCTCGATCGGGTAGTCCTGCAGGAAGCCCGATCCACCCAGGGTCTGCAGGCTCTCCGTGAGCTTCGCGTAGGCCTGTTCGGACCCGACGCCCTTGACCACCGGCAGCATCAGGTCGTTGATCTTGGCGGCCAGGTTGACATCCACGCCGTGCACCACCTCGGCGACCGCCGCGTCCTGGAGGGTCGCGGTGTAGAGGTACAGCGCACGCAGACCCTCGGCGTAGGCCTTCTGGGTCATCAGCGACCGGCGCACGTCGGGGTGATGCGTGATGGTCACCCGTGGCGCGGCCTTGTCGGTCATCTGGGTCATGTCCGAGCCCTGCACCCGGGACTTGGCGTACTCCAGCGCGTTCAGGTAGCCGGTCGACAGCGTGGCGATCGCCTTGGTGCCGACCATCATGCGGGCCTGCTCGATGACCTCGAACATCTGCGCGATGCCGTTGTGCACCTCGCCGACGAGCCAGCCCTTGGCGGGCACGCCGTGCTGTCCGAGCGAAAGCTCGCAGGTCGCCGAGACCTTCAGGCCCATCTTGTGCTCGACGTTGGTGACGAACACACCGTTGCGCTCGCCGAGCTCGCCGGTCTCGAAGTCGAACAGGAACTTGGGCACGAAGAACAGCGACAGCCCCTTGGTGCCGGGACCGGCGCCCTCCGGGCGGGCCAGCACCAGGTGGAAGATGTTCTCGAACAGGTCGCCGGAGTCACCCGAGGTGATGAACCGCTTGACGCCGTCGATGTGCCAGGAGCCGTCCTCCTGCTGGACCGCCTTGGTGCGCCCGGCGCCCACGTCAGAGCCGGCGTCCGGCTCGGTGAGCACCATGGTCGAACCCCAGCCGCGCTCGGCCGCAATCACGGCCCACTTCTTCTGCTCCTCGGTGCCGAGGTGATGAAGAATCTGGGCGAAACCTGCGCCGCCGCCATACATCCATACCGCCGGGTTGGCGCCAAGAATGTGTTCGTTCAGCGCCCACATCAGCGCCTTGGGCGCAGGGGTGCCGCCCAGGTCCTCGTCGAGGCCGACCCTGTCCCAGCCGGCTTCCTGGAGTGCGTGGACTGACTTCTTGAACGACTCCGGCAGTGTCACCGAATGGGTCTTCGGGTCGAACACCGGCGGGTTGCGGTCGCCTTCGACGAACGACGCGGCGATCGGTCCTTCGGCCAGTCGGCTGATCTCGGTCAGCATTTCGCGGGCAGTGTCGGCATCCAGGTCGCTGTACTCGCCTTGACCTAAGGCCTTGTCAACGCCCAGCACTTCAAACAGGTTGAATACCTGGTCGCGGACGTTGCTCTTGTAGTGGCTCACTACATTCCTCCTCGTTGAGAATGCCACCTGTGGTTGGGCACTAGGGCTAAGTTACCCACCAGTAACAGCGCTAACCTATACCCGTCAGTAACTTAAACGCAACACAGTGTGAGCTAAATTTCACTACCTAACTAACCAACCGGTTGGGTTCGCGCTGATCGAGACAGTGGCACGCCACTTGACCTGCGACGATGATGGATGAGTGACAACTGTGCCGAGCGTCACTGCGCTTCCCGTAGTCGACCTGCAGGCAGCCCCAGGCTGTCTACGCGACAACCTTCGCGAGGCAGCCCACGAGGTGGGTTTTTTCTATCTGACTGGCCACGAAGTCCCCGCGGCGCTGGCCGCCGGAGTGCTCGAGGTGGCGCGTCGGCTGTTCCAGCTGCCGCAGGCGGACAAAGACGCTGTCGCGATGGTGCACAGTCCGCATTTCCGCGGGTACACCCGCCTGGGCGGCGAGCTGACCCGCGGCGAGGTGGACTGGCGCGAGCAGATCGACATCGGACCGGAACGCCCGCCGATCGGCGGGCCCGGCAAGCTGGACTATCTGTGGCTGCAGGGCCCCAACCAGTGGCCCGCCGCGCTGCCAGAGTTGCCCGGGATCATCGACGAATGGGACGCCGCGCTGACCGGGGTGGCCCGCACCCTGCTCCGGCATTGGGCGGCCTCGCTGGGCAGCCCACCCGACGTGTTCGACTCGGCCTTCGCCGGAACGCCCGCCACGCTGATCAAGATCATCCGTTATCCCGCCCGTGCGGCCAGCTCCCAGGGCGTGGGTGCGCACCGGGACTCCGGGGTGCTAACGCTGCTGTTGGCCGAGCCGGGCAGCCGCGGCCTGCAGGTACGTCGGCCCGGCCCGCAGGAGTGGATAGACGTGCCTCCGTTGGAGGGAGCGTTCATCGTCAACATCGGCGAGCTGCTCGAGATCGCGACGGGCGGCTATCTCCGGGCCACCGAGCACCAGGTTGACCTGCGCGAGCCGGCGACCGAACGGATCTCAGTGCCGTATTTCTTCAATCCACGGCTGGACGCGCGGATACCGGTGCTGTCGCTGCCGGACGAACTCGCGGCGCGCGCCGATCGGGTGGACGACCCGTCGGACCCGATCTTCTCCGTCTACGGTCGCAACGCATGGAAAAGCAGATTGCGCGCGCATCCGGATGTGGCCGAAGCACACGGACACTCGGCGGGTAGGGTCGACTGAGATCAATCCGTCCTCGGCTCAAGGGGCGAATGTAGTTCGGTGAACTCCAGCAATCTGACACCGTCGTCACTGCGTGAGGCCTTCGGTCATTTCCCGTCCGGGGTGGTAGCCATCGCCGCCGAGGTCGAGGGAATCCGGGAAGGCTTGGCGGCCAGCACCTTTGTCCCGGTGTCGCTGGAACCGCCGCTGGTGTCGTTCTGCGTGCAGAACATTTCGGAGACGTGGCCCAAACTCAAACGCGTGCCGATGCTGGGCATCAGCGTGCTCGGCGAGGCTCATGACGAGGCCGCGCGCACCCTGGCCGCCAAGACCGGGGACAGGTTCGTCGGTCTGGAGACGGTGTCAAACGAGACGGGTGCGGTCTTCATCAAGGGCACCAGCCTGTGGCTGGAGAGCGCGATCGAGCAACTCATCCCGGCCGGGGACCACACCATTGTGGTGCTGCGGGTCACCCAGGTCACCGTCGATCCCGAGGTGGCGCCCATCGTGTTCCACCGCAGCATGTTCCGCCGACTCGGCGCCTGAACCTCGCTAAGGGCGGTTGCTGAGCTCTTCCCGATAGCCCTCGATGCGCTGCTCGATTTCGGCCGCGTCGTCATGCCGGCCTTCCTTGTGCGCGAGTTCGGCGCGGATGGACAACTCTCGGATCGCGGTTCGAATGTCGTTGATGCTGGTGGTTTCTCGCATACGCTCCGGATACCCGGTGCGACCGTGGCCTAACGCCACAACGCGAGTTAGGCGCTCAGCGCCGGAACAGCTTGTTACCCAGCCACACCACTGGATCGTATTTACGGTCGACGACCCGCTCTTTCATCGGGATCAGCGCGTTGTCGGTGATCTTGATGCCTTCCGGGCACACCTCGGTGCAGCACTTGGTGATGTTGCAGTAGCCCAGCCCGTGCTCTTCCTGTGCCTGGTTGCGCCGGTCGCGTGTGTCCAGCGGATGCATGTCGAGCTCGGCGATCCGCATCAAGAAGCGCGGTCCGGCGAACGCCTTTTTGTTTTCCTCGTGGTCGCGGACCACGTGGCACACGTTTTGGCACAGGAAGCACTCGATGCACTTGCGGAACTCCTGCGACCGCTGGACGTCGACCTGCGCCATCCGGTATTCCCCCGGCTGCAGCTCCTTAGGTGGTGCGAAAGACGGGATCTCGCGCGCTTTTTCGTAGTTGAACGAGACGTCGGTGACCAGGTCGCGAATCACCGGGAACGTTCGCATCGGGGTGACGGTGACGACCTCGGTCTCGTCGAATGTCGACATCCGGGTCATGCACATCAGCCGTGGTTTGCCGTTGATCTCCGCCGAGCAGGATCCGCACTTGCCCGCCTTGCAGTTCCAGCGCACCGCCAGGTCCGGCAGCTGCGTCTGCTGTAGCCGCAGGATCACGTCAAGCACGACCTCGCCCTCGTTGACCTCGACGGTGAAGTCGCGGAGTTCGCCGCCGGCTTCGTCGCCGCGCCACACCCGCAGGCTCGCGTTGTAGGTCATTAGCTCTCCGTCCTTGGGGTCCGTCCTGGATGCTCGGCCAGCTCCTCGTCGGTGTAGTACTTCTCCAGCTCGGAGATCTCGAAGAGCTCCAGCAAGTCAGGCCGCATGGGTATCTGTGGCTCGTGGGTGACGATGATGCGGGAATCGCTCGAGTCGCCGTACCCTACGCGGCACACCAGCAAGGTCTTGCGCCAGTTGGGGTCCATGCCGGGATGGTCGTCGCGGGTGTGGCCGCCGCGGCTTTCGGTGCGTTCCAGCGCGGCCTTGGCCACGCACTCGCTAACCAGCAGCATGTTGCGCAGATCGATGGACAGGTTCCAACCCGGGTTGTATTGGCGATGCCCCTCGACCTGCACGTTCCGGTAGCGCTTCCATAGCTCGTCCAACAGTGTCAGCGCCTTCTTGATCTCGTCCTCTTTACGGATGATGCCGACCAGGTCGTTCATCAAATACTGCAAGTCCATGTGCAGCGCGTAGGGATTCTCCGGTGCCGAGCCGTCTTTCGGCCCTTCGAAGGGCGCCAGCGCCACCTTGGCCGCCGCGTCGACAGCCTCCTGCGAGACCGCCGGGCGGCTGCCCAGCGCTCGCACGTAGTCGGCGGCGCCCAGGCCGGCCCGCCGGCCGAACACGAGCAGGTCTGACAGCGAATTGCCACCCAGCCGGTTCGAACCGTGCATGCCGCCGGAGCACTCGCCGGCCGCGAACAGCCCGGGAACCGTGGCCGCTCCGGTGTCCGCGTCGACCTCGACCCCGCCCATCACGTAGTGACAGGTGGGCCCGACTTCCATTGGCTGCTTTGTGATGTCGACCTCGGCCAGCTCCATGAACTGGTGATACATCGACGGCAGTCGACGCTTGATGTCCGCGGGCGTCAAACGCGACGCGATGTCGAGATACACCCCGCCGTGCGGGGTGCCCCGGCCGGCTTTGACCTCCGAGTTGATCGCGCGCGCTACCTCATCGCGTGGCAACAGGTCCGGGGTGCGACGGGCCGAGTCATTGTCCTTGAGCCACTGGTCGGCCTCTTCTTCCGTTTCGGCGTACTGGCCCTTGAACACGGGTGGGATGTAGTCGAACATGAACCGCGTTCCCTCGGAGTTCTTCAGCACTCCGCCGTCGCCACGAACACCCTCGGTGACCAGAATTCCTTTCACACTCGGCGGCCACACCATGCCCGTCGGGTGGAATTGGACGAACTCCATATTGATCAGCGTGGCGCCGGCCCGCAGCGCCAACGCGTGCCCGTCGCCGGTGTACTCCCAGGAATTCGACGTCACCTTGAACGACTTGCCGATCCCGCCGGTGGCCAGCACCACCGCGGGGGCCTCGAACAAGACGAACCGGCCGCTTTCGCGCCAGTAGCCGAACGCCCCGGCGATCGCGCCCTGGTCCTTGAGCAGCTCGGTGATCGTGCATTCGGCGAACACCCTGATCCGCGCCTCGTAGTCGCCGAGCTCGGCGTAATCCTCCTGCTGCAGCGAGACAATCTTCTGCTGCATGGTGCGGATCAATTCCAGCCCGGTGCGGTCGCCTACGTGCGCGAGCCGTGCATAGGTGTGCCCGCCGAAGTTGCGTTGACTGATCCGGCCGTCCTTGGTGCGGTCGAACAGCGCGCCGTAGGTTTCGAGTTCCCAGACCCGGTCCGGCGCCTCCTTGGCGTGCAGTTCGGCCATCCGCCAGTTGTTCAGGAACTTCCCACCGCGCATCGTGTCGCCGAAGTGGGTGTTCCAGTTGTCTTTTGGGTTGCTGTTGCCCATCGCGGCCGCGCAGCCACCCTCGGCCATCACCGTGTGGGCCTTGCCGAATAGGGATTTGCACACCACCGCGACCTTGAGGCCGCGTTCGCGCGCCTCGATGACCGCACGCAACCCCGCGCCGCCGGCACCGATCACGACGACGTCGTAGGAGTGCCGTTCGACCTCAACCATGAAACCTCGCTCAGCCTTTTTCTGATATTCCTGAAATGGCTTTTCAGCCAATAAATCTCAAGTCGTCGATGGCGCCACTGGCCACCAGCATGACGTAGAAGTCGGTAAGTGCCAGGGTTCCCAGCGTGATCCACGCGTATAGCTGGTGTCGCGTGTTCAGCTTGCTGACCTGCGTCCAGATCCAGTACCGCACAGGGTGCTTGGAGAAATGCTTGAGCCGGCCGCCGGTAACGTGACGGCACGAATGGCACGACACGGTGTAGGTCCACAGCAAGAGCACGTTGACCACCAAGACGATGTTGCCCAATCCGAAGCCGAAACCGGTGGGCGAATGAAAGGCGATGATCGCGTCGTAGGTGTTGAGGACCGAGACCACCATTGCGAAATAGAAGAAGTATCGGTGGCTGTTCTGGATGATCAGCGGAAGCCGGGTTTCACCGGTGTAGTGGGCGCGCGGTTCGGGCACCGCACACCCGGTGGGCGACTGCCACACGGACCGGTAATAGGCCTTGCGGTAGTAGTAGCAAGTGATCCGGAACCCGAGCAGAAACGGTAATACGATGGTTCCCAAGGGAATCCACCACGGGAAATGCCCGAACCAGACACCCAAGTGGTTCGAGCCGGGCGCGCAGGACGCGCTGACGCATGGTGAGAAGAAGGGCGTCAGGTAATGGTATTCAGGCACCCAGTAATTGCTGCCCAAGAACTGCCTCGCGGTGGCGTAAACAATAAACGCCAATAGCCCGAGGTTCGTCACCAGCGGCGCCTGCCACCAGCGGTCGGTGCGCAGGGTCCGTTCGGGTATTTGGGCGCGGCCAGGCGAGAAAACGCCGGACGCAGGACGGTTCGCCGTGGGTGCGCTCATCTAGTGTTCCTCTTCGAACAGGGCTGTCAGGTCGAAGAGTACACAGAGAGAGCCCTCCTTTATTAGGGGGGCTTGGTCGTTACGACCTGTTGTGACCTCCGACACCCTCGTCGTCGACATCGCGCCAGAAGTCTCTGTCGTAATCGGTGTCGGGAATGGCGATCTTCTCGCCGGAGTGCTGCACGGTGGCGCGGGCCAGGTCCAATTCGGAAACGTCGTTATCGAGTAATTCGACGTCCGTGAGGATCCGATCGGCGTCGATGATGATGCGGCGCATCGCCGGGCTGTCGCCGTATCGCCCCTTCAGCGCGGCCACGCACCGCCGCAGGCCGCCGATGAGATCGTGAAGTTCGGCGAGTTCAGTAGCTGCGGCGGACAACGGGATCTCCTCGAAGACGGTGTTATGGATCACAATACGCCTCCCGATACTATCCACTGCGCGGACCCGATGTGACCCAGACCGCATCGGGCGACCTAGGAAGCAGGCACTCCATGGGAACTGCGTCAGGTCAAACCACGCCGGCCGAACTTGCATTAGCGCTGCTGGAACTGCATCAGCCAGGCAACCCGGTGATCCTGCCGACGGTGTGGGATGCCTGGTCGGCGCACCTTGCCACGGATGCCGGCTTTGCCGCTCTCACCGTGGGTAGCCATCCGCTGGCGGATTCGATCGGCAAACCGGACAACGAGGGCATGTCGTTCGAGGATGTGCTCACCCGGGTCGCCCAGATCACCGCGGCGGTCGACGTACCGGTATCGGTGGACATCGAATCGGGCTACGGGCTGCCGGCGGCGCGCCTGATCGAGGGCCTGCTCAGCGTGGGCGCCGTCGGACTGAACATCGAGGACACCGTGCATTCCGAGGGCAAGCGGCTGCGGTCTGCCGGTGAGCACGCCGAACTGGTAGGTGCGCTGCGGTCGGCCGCCGATGCGGCCGGGGTGCATGTGGTGGTCAACGCCCGCACGGATGTCTTCCTGCGCCAGGACGGCGACCCGGCACACACCGTCGACCAGGCCGTGGCGCGGCTGACAGAGGCCGCCGCGGCCGGTGCCGATGTGCTCTACCCGGTGGGTCGCCACGACCCGGAAACATTGCGACGCTTGACCGCCGAGTTGCCGCTGCCGGTCAACGCGATTGCGTTGCCCGACCAGGACGACCCGGCGTCCTTTGCGCCGCTGGGTGTCGCCAGGATCAGCTTTGGTCCCTTTCTGCAGGCCGCGCTGGCCGGACGGGCCAGGGAGATCCTGGCCCGCTGGGGCTAACTTAGATCCGCTCCAGCATCCGGTGCGGCCGTCGGAGCGCCCGGCTCACGGGATCATCGCGAGTGGGATCGCCCTGACCCCGTGGACGCTGCGGTGGGTGTGCGATCAGTTCGCCGACGTCGGGAGCCTGCTCGCATCGCTGGCAGACGCGATCTTTTCCGATCACACCTCCGCATCCCGCGTGCCGGTAGGTCCGCCTGCTGGGCTTGTCCAGGTAGTTCTCGTTGCCCCACGTGATCATTGACCAGATCATCGGCCACAATTGCCTGCCTTGGGCCGTCAACTGGTACTCGCCCGACTCCTTATTCAACACACCTTGCGCCACGAGGAACGCCAGCCGATCGGACAGCACGGCTTTCGGCATGCCGAGGTGAGCGCGAAAGTCACTGAATCGTCGCACACCGTAGAAGGCGTCGCGCACGATCAGCAGGGTCCAGCGTTCGCCGACGATCTCAAGGGACCGCGCGATGGGGCAACTCTCAGCCGGGTATTCGCGGGGCAGGGCCACGCCACCAGTATCGCATCTTGTTGGTTCGGTCACCGAACCGTATACTCGAAATCTGTAAGTTCGTTCACCGAACCACAGGGCCGGGTAGGGTTATGAAGGCAATCCGTTACGAACGCTTCGGCGGGCCAGAAGTACTTGAGTACCTCGACCTTCCGGACCCTGTGCCCGGTCCGCGACAGCTGCTCATCGAGACCGCCGCGATCGGGGTGAACTTTCCCGACATCCGCGAGCGACTCGGTGTCTACAACAAGGCGGAGACCCGGGTGGGCGGAGTGCAGCTTCCGCAGGTTGGTGGCCTTGCGGTCGCGGGCACCGTGGTCGCGACCGGTCCGCAAGCTTCCGTGCAGGTGGGCCGCCGCGTTGTCGCGCTGATGAAGAAGGGTGCGTACGCCCAGCTCGCCGTGGCCGACGAAGCGCTGTGCGCGGTTCTCGACGATGACGCCGACCTCGCAGCCCTTGCGGGTTTCGCGGCCCAGGCCGCCTGTGCGCACCTGCTGCTGCAGGCCTCGACCACGCTGCTGGCGGGTGAGTCGCTGCTGGTGCACGGCGCGGCTGGTGGTGTGGGCAGTCTTGCGGTGCAGATCGCCAAGGCACTTGGTGCCGGGCCGGTTATCGGGACGGCCAGCACCGCGGAGCGGCGCGAGTTCGTTATGGCCCTGGGCGCCGACGCGGCGATCTCTTACGGCGAGCCCGGATGGACCGAGCAGGTGCTCGAGCTGACCTCGGGCCGTGGCGTCGACGTCTTGATCGAGTCGATCGGTGGCGACGTGTTCGAGCAGAACTTCGACGCGCTGGCCACCTTCGGCCGCTATCTCTTGCTCGGTTCCACTCGCGGCCCGGGGGAGCCATTCGCTCCGCGTCGGTTGATGACGAAATCGCAAGCCCTGATCGGCTTCTATCTTCCGGTGTTCTACGACCGGCCGGAGCTGATTGGGAACGCGCTACGCTTCCTCGCCGACGGCATCAAGACCGGGCAAATCAAGTCGCGGGTGGACGAGGTGTTGCCCCTGAGCCAGGCCGCCGAGGCGCATCGGCGGCTGGAAAGCCGCGATGTGCGCGGCGTCATCGTCCTGGACCCGACAAACGAATCTTGAGGAATGTCATGACAACTAGCGTTGAATCAGCCAAATTCGCGGTCGTGCCGCACGCGATGAATCGCATCGACGTCTCCACCGGCGTGGAGTTCGACGAGTTCATAGCGGCCTTCGAGAAAGCCGCGCCGCCGTATGACCCGGCGACGGTGGCCGAGATCGTCGAACGGGGTGGCAGCTGGGACGAAGTCCTTGCCGCGGCGGCGATCAACGCACCGAATGACCTGATGGTGTACGCCAAGATCGACGCGTTGCCGCTACTAGGCCTTGCGGGCCACGCGACCAAAGCGGCGGAGTACCTGCTTGGCAACCACACCATCGCCGAGACGATGTTCCGCCACGACCCGAGGGCGCTGCTCTATGCGCCGCTGCGGCTGCTGATCTACGCCGACGCCGACGGCAACGCGGTCTTCTCAATGGACCAGCCCAGCGCGGCGTTCGGCAGCCTTGGCATCGCGGAGGTGACCAAGGTGGGCGAGGGTCTGGACCGCAAAGTGGTGAACCTGTTGCGGCTCATCGGAGTTGACGCCGGTCGGGCGTTCGGGTTCTGAGACGCGAAGAATCCGGCGGAGCCGATGGCCCCGCCGGATTCATTGTTCACTGCGAGTTACTTGGTGATGGCGATCTTGTGCGCCTGGGTTCCGGCGTACGCACCGGTGACCCGTACGGTCAGCACGCCCGCGTCGTACGAAGCCGCGATGGCCTCGCTGGTGACGTGCGCGGGCAGCTGGAACGACCGGCGGAACGATCCGTAGCGGATCTCCCGCAGGCTGCGGCCGTTCTTTTCCTCCGCGTGCTCGTCGCGGTGTTCGCCGTGGATTACCAGGCGGCCCTTGTCCACCTCGACGTTCACGTCCTTCTCGACGTCAACACCGGGCAGTTCCAGGCGGACCACCGCGTCGTCGCCATCCTTGACGATCTCGGCGGCCGGGCTAAAGCCACTGGTCACAGGCTTGAACCAGTCCGCGGTCGCGGCGGGGCCGAAAACGTCGCGCACCCACCGGTCGGCGTCCCAGGCCGGGCGCGACCACAATGCGAGGTTGCTCATGGGTTTCTCCTTATGCTTCCTTGTGAGTTAGCTGTGGCCGGCGCCTTGCCGGCCCGCTATTGTTAGAAACATGAGTCGACCACGCTAAAGTTCCACCTGGCTGTTCACCAGGAGCGAACAGGCATCACACAGCTTCCTCGAAAGGCGTGAGGCCGTCGTCACACCGGCGTCACAGTTTGCTATTTCTCGGTAATTTCGCGCCCGTACCCTCAAACTCGTGTTCCCAGCCGGAATTTCGCGCGCGCACTGTGCTGTCCGTCACATCGTTGTGGTGGGCCACGGCATGGTGGGCCACCGGCTGGTCGAGGCCTTGCGTGCCCGTGACACCGGGGGATCCTGGCGGATCACGATTTTGGCGGAGGAAGCCGACGCGGCATACGACCGGGTTGGCCTGACCTCCTATACCGAGAGCTGGGACCGCGACCTGCTGGCACTGCCCGGCAACGATTACGCCGGTGACGAGCGGGTTCGCTTGCTGCTGCGCACCCGCGTCACCGAAATCGACCGCGCCACAAAGTCGGTGGTCACCGCCGACGGCCAACGCGTCAGCTACGACACCCTGGTGCTGGCCACCGGTTCCTATGCTTTCGTCCCACCGGTTCCCGGCCACGACCTGCCCGCGTGCCATGTGTATCGCACGCTTGACGACCTCGACGCCATCCGCGCCGGTGCCCAGCGCACGTTGCAGGCCGGTCACACCGATGCGGGGGTGGTGATCGGTGGCGGACTCCTGGGACTCGAGGCTGCGAATGCGCTGCGCCAGTTCGGGTTGCAGACACACGTCATCGAGATGATGCCGCGATTGATGGCCCAACAGATCGACGAGGGCGGGGGCGCGCTGCTGTCCCGGATGATCACCGAACTCGGGATCGCCGTACACGTCGGGACGGGCACCGAAGCCATTGAATCCGTTGAGCATTCGGACGGCTCGTCATCGGCGCGGTTGCGCCTGAACAACGGGGAAGTCATCAATGCGGGCGTGGTGATCTTCGCGGCCGGGATTCGGCCGCGCGACGAGCTGGCGAGGTCGGCCGGGTTGACGATCGCTGACCGTGGTGGCGTGCTCACCGACTTGTCTTGCCGGACAAGCGATCCTGACGTCTACGCGGTCGGCGAGGTGGCCGCCATCGAGGGCCGGTGTTACGGCCTGGTCGGGCCCGGTTACACCTCCGCCGAGGTGGTGGCCGACCGGCTGCTGGATGGCACCGCGGAGTTTCCCGAGGCGGACCTGTCGACAAAGCTCAAGCTGCTGGGCGTCGACGTCGCCAGCTTCGGCGACGCTATGGGGGCCGCCGAGAATTGTCTCGAGGTCGCCATCAACGACGCAGTGAACCGGACTTACGCCAAGCTGGTGCTCTCCGACGACGCCAAGACCCTGCTCGGTGGGGTGCTGGTGGGCGACGCCTCCTCGTACGGGGTGTTGCGTCCCATGGTCGGCAGCGCGCTGCCCGGGGATCCGCTGGCGCTGATCGCGCCGGCCCAGTCGGACGGGGGCGCTGCGGCGTTGGGGGTCGGGGCGCTGCCGGATTCGGCGCAGATCTGCTCGTGCAACAACGTCACCAAGGGTGAGCTGAAGTGTGCGATCGCCGACGGGTGCGGCGATGTTCCCGCGCTGAAGGCGTGCACGGCGGCCGGCACGTCGTGCGGGTCGTGCGTGCCCCTGCTCAAACAGCTGCTGGAAGCCGAGGGCGTGGAACAGTCCAAGGCGCTGTGCGAACACTTCAGCCAATCGCGGGCAGAGCTTTTCGAAATCATTTCCGCGACCGAGATCCGGACTTTCTCGGGGCTGCTGGAGCGCTTCGGCCGCGGAAAGGGTTGCGACATCTGCAAACCCGTGGTCGCCTCCATCCTGGCCTCTACTGGCTCCGATCACATTCTCGACGGCGAGCAAGCCTCGCTGCAGGATTCCAACGACCACTTCCTGGCCAACATCCAGAAGAACGGCAGTTACTCGGTGGTGCCGCGGGTCCCCGGCGGCGACATCAAGCCGGAGCATCTGATCTTGATCGGCCAGATCGCGCAAGACTTCGGGCTCTACACGAAGATCACCGGCGGCCAGCGGATCGACATGTTTGGCGCCCGGGTGGACCAGCTGCCATTGATCTGGAAGCGACTGGTCGACGGCGGCATGGAGTCCGGCCACGCCTACGGCAAGGCATTGCGCACCGTGAAGAGCTGCGTGGGCAGCGACTGGTGCCGCTACGGCCAGCAGGATTCGGTGCAGCTGGCTATCGACCTCGAACTGCGCTACCGCGGCCTGCGGGCGCCACACAAGATCAAGCTGGGCGTCTCGGGTTGCGCGCGGGAGTGCGCCGAGGCCCGTGGCAAGGACGTCGGCGTCATCGCCACCGAGAAGGGCTGGAACCTCTACGTCGGCGGCAATGGCGGCATGACCCCCAAACATGCCCAGCTGTTGGCCAGCGATCTCGACACCGAGACGCTGGTGCGCTACATCGACCGATTCCTGATGTACTACATCCGTACCGCCGACCGGCTGCAACGCACCGCGCCGTGGGTTGAATCGCTGGACGGCGGGCTCGATCACGTACGCGAGGTGGTGTGCGAAGACTCGCTGGCTCTGGCCGCCGAATTCGAGGCCGCGATGGAGCGGCATGTGCAGAACTACAAGTGCGAATGGAAGGGCGTGCTGGAGGATCCGGACAAGCTGTCGCGGTTCGTCTCCTTCGTCAACGCCCCGGACGCCGTCGACGAGACGGTGACATTCACCGAGCGCGCCGGACGCAAAGTTCCTGTGCCTATTGGCATCCCGCGGGTCCGCTCGTCATGAAGAAGGTACTGTGACGCTCCTCGACGACATCCAGGTGTGGACGACCGCCTGCGCATACGACCGCCTCATTCCCGGTCGTGGCGTTGGCGTCCTGCTGGATGACGGCAGCCAGGCGGCGCTGTTCCGGCTGGACGACGGGTCGCTGTACGCGCTGGGTAACGTCGATCCGTTTTCCGGCGCGGCGGTTCTGTCCCGCGGGATCGTCGGCGACCGTGGGGGTCGCGCGGCGGTCCAATCGCCTATCCTGAAGCAGGCTTTCGCGCTTGACGACGGTTGCTGTCTGGACGATCCGAGGGTGTCGGTGCCGGTCTACCCGACGCGCGTCACACGCGAGGGCTATGTCCAGGTCGCGAGGGTCGCGGCCTGAACTCACTTGCCGATATCACCGACGAGATAGCGCTGCATCGTCGGGCCGATCGCGTCAACGAGCTGGTCTACCGACATTGAGTGCATGGGCTCGGACCGTATTCCATAGCGGAGGATGCCCAAACCGACGAGCTGAGAGGCACATAACGACGCCCGGATGGCGATCTTGTCCGCCCCCAACATCTTGAGCAGCGGGTTGAAGACCGGGCCGACGAACATGGACTGCACGATTTCGGCGGTTTTGGCCAGCCCGGTGGATGCGAGCGCACTGGCGGCAAAGGGACCGCCGCCGGCCGCATCCCACGTGGTAATCAGCATGCGCAACGTGCGGCGGCCTACCTGATTGACGCTGCCGGTGACGATACGGTCGATGAACTCCGGTGTGCCGAACGGCAAACGCAGCATCTTCGCCACCGGGTCAAGGATCCCCCGGGATGGCTCTTCGCGACGGGCCATGGTGCCAGGATCGCCCGGATGCGAGCAAAGATCAAGCTCTGTTGGCGTCGGCGCGCCTCGCGAGCAAAGCTTCGCATCGATGCGGCAACGCCGATTGGAATCGGCTGGCAATCAGCCGCGCCAGCCCGGGATGGGTGCCCAGCGGCCGGGTGACGATGTCGGCGCCGGACGCGCGCAGCACTTCCTGAAACAGGCCGTCCGCCAGCAGATAGGAGACGACCACGACGCGTCGCCCGCGGCGGCGCGCCCGTTCCACGGCCTCGCACACATGCGGATCACCGGTGGCCGCGAATCCCAAGTCCACCGATGATCTGGTCAGCGCCGACACCAGCGCCGCGGTGATGCGCAGGTCGGCGCGCGCTCTTGGATCCGATGTGCCCGCCGCCGCGAGGATGACCGAATCACCCGGACGCCAACCGGATTTCACCAGTTGTTGTGCGACTATTTGCGCGATCTCTCTGCTCGGCCCCAAAGCCGGGGTGACGGTGACATTCGGGTGTCCGCTGGCCGCGACATGGGCGGGCAGATCGGTGCGGACATGGTATCCGCGGGCCAGAAACGCCGGCACCAGAACGGCGGGACGGCCGGCACTGGAAAGCACCTCGCTGGGTGTCGGTCCCAACACGTCGACGAACGCCACCTGCACCGTGCGTTCGACGAGCGCGCTCACGTTAGCCGCAAGATCGCCGATCATCGCAACACCACCCGGCCTGCGGGTCCCGTGCGCGGCCAGGATCAGACTCATGAGACACCTGCCGGGACATCGACCGCAAGCCGATAACCACGCTTGACCACCGTTGCGACAATGTTCTTGTCACCCAAGGCTGTTCGAAGCCGCAGCACAGCCGTATCGACTGCGTGGGTGTCGTTGCCGTTGCCGGGCAGCACACGTAACAAGGCATTGCGCGCGACGACGTCCCCGGGACGTTGCGCCAGCGCACGCAATATCGCCATCCCGGACGGAGACAGCATCTTGATCGAACCATTTACCAGCACGCAGGTTCCGCGGATATCGACCACGTGGCCGGCGACCTTCACGGTGCGCGAGCCCAGCAGCGGTAGCTGCTCGGTAATATGCCGGGCCAAGGCTCCCAACCGCATTCGCTCGGGCGATGTCGTAGGGACGCCCTTTCGGTTTAACGGTTGGGAGGTTACCGGGCCCACGCACATCGCGTGCACGTCGGTGCGCAGTGCTTCCAGCAGTTGATCCTCGATATCCAAGTCCCGGCTGCGTTCCAGAACCGCGGCCGCTGCGGGTGCCGATGTGAAGCTGACCGCATCGAATTGCCGTCGTGCAATCCCGCTGACCAACTGGTCGAACTCGCCGCCCAATGGTGTTGACTTCCACCGATACACCCGGATGGGCACGACTTCGGCACCCGCGGCACGCAATCCGCCGATAAATTCCGGGAATGGGTCCCAAGCGTCGGCAGCGCCGTGCAGCTGGATGGCGATGCGCGTGCCAGATACATCTGATTCGAGTAGATACTTCAGCACGTCGTGTGAGGATTCGGATTTCGGGCACCACTCCTCGTGCAGCCCGGCGGCGCGCAGCGCGCCGGTCGCTTTGGGCCCGCGGGCCACGATCCGAGCGGACGACAACGCCGCGATGAGCTGGTTGGCGAGCCCCCACCCCTCAGCCGCGGCCAGCCAGCCGCGAACGCCGATGCCGGTGTGCGCCACCAGAATGTCGGGCGGCTCGGCGATCAACGCCACGGTGTTGCGGTGCAGTTCATCATCGTCAGGCAGCGCGATCATGTTGATCGCGGGCGCGCTGCAGACCTCGGCGCCCTGGCGGCCGAGTAATGCGCACAGCTCCTCGGCGCGGCGCGCTGACGTCACCGCAATCCGGTAACCCGTCAGTGGCGCAGAGTCTGGCTGGGCCATAACACCTGTGTATGCCCGGCAGATTTCCGCCGCGTTACCTCCCAATTGCTGACGCATTGCCCACCACTGAGGTCCCGATTACACCCGCGCGAGCTTGGATTCGGTCTTCGCCGCAGGCATATCAGCGGCCGACACTGGGCGGCGCACATACATCCGCCAGGTCAGCAGCGCGGCGACGACGTAGGAGGCCATGAAGAGCCAGTACGCCGACGTTCCGGTGCCGCCGCGTTGGTAGGACTCGCGCAGCGCCAAGTTGATTCCCGCACCGCCGAGAGCGCCGACGGCAGCGCAGAAGCCGATCAGCGCTCCTGACATGGCCCGAGACCACTCTCGGCGCTCCGCTTCGCCGACATCCAACGAGCGGCTGCGCGCCTCGAAGATCGACGGGATCAGTTTGAACACCGACCCATTGCCCATCCCGGACAGAATGAACAGGACCATGAAGCCGGCCACGTAGCCAGCCATTGTGACCGAACTCGCACCGGTGGCGTGGTCGACGCTGATGCCCACCAGCAGCCCGGCGCCCAATATCATGCCCACGAGAACGCCGAGGGTAACGCGGCTACCGCCGTAGCGATCGGACAGCCGCCCACCGTATATCCGGGCCAGTGACCCCAGTAACGGTCCCACGAACGCGATCTGCGCGGCGTGTAGCGACGCCTGGCCGACGCTTTCGCCGCGGGCCGACAAGTTGATCTGCATCACCTGCCCGAATGCGAATGCGAATCCGATCCAGGAGCCGAAGGTGCAGACGTAGAGCAGCGAGATCACGTAGGTGTCGCGGTCGAACAGGATCGAGCGAATGTGGTCCACCTCGATAGCGTGATCGAGGTTGTCCATGAACAGCGCCGCCGCGACGCCGGCGATGGCCAGCAGCACAAGATAGACGGCGCACACCAAGTACGGTGCCTGGTGGCCCGCGGTGGCCAGCACCAGCAGACCGACCAATTGGATCACCGCGACACCAAGGTTGCCGACGCCGGCGTTGATCGCCAGCGCCCTGCCCTTGAGTCGCTGGGGATAGAACGCGTTGACGTTGGCCAGCGATGCCGCGTAGTTGCCCCCGCCGAGTCCGGTCAGCGCCGCGCACACCATATATGGCCACAGCGGTAGCCCCGGGTTGGCCAGCAGCACCATCGTGCCGACAGTCGGGATCAGCAGCACCAGCGCCGAAAACGTCGTCCAATTGCGGCCGCCGAAGCGAGCGATTCCCAAGGTATAGGGAATACGCACACCGCCGCCGACCAGAGTGGCAACAGCGCCCAGCAACAGTTTGTCGCCGGTGGAAAAGCCGTAGACGGACGCCGGCATGAACAGTGCCATCACAGACCACAGCGACCAGATCGAGAAGGCTACGTGGTCGCCCGCCACCGTGCAGAGCAGATTGCGGCGAGCGATTTTGTCGTTGCCGGCTCCCCAGGCCGCTGTGTCTTCGGCGTTCCAGTTCTTGATGCGATGATTGCGGCCTTTGCGGGTTGCAAGACGCCGCAAACTGGCATGCATACAAATCCCCTCGTCGAGTCGTCCATCACCGCGCTCGGCCACTGTCGGGCTGGGCGCCTCAACATGAAGAGGGCTGCGCTGCCGTCTGTTTCGATCTCACATTAATAGCGTGATGACAGTCAACTCAGTTCAATCCATATCGGCTGAAAGTTGAATCTCAGTTATCTGGCAAGTCGCTGAGCGCCTAACAGACTGAACAAAACCCGCAGGTGGCGAGACCCGATGCGTCGAATATCACAGTCCCTAGCCGGCCTCTAGACGTAAGCCAGGTCGACGGGTGCGGCAGCGTCGAGAGCGACCTGGTCGTCGATCCGAGCGTTCGCCGCAAACGGCCGGCGCACGTATATCGCCCAGGTCAGCACCGAGGCTGCCACATAGAACAACGCGAACGCCCAGAACGCCGCTGTAGCCGTGCCGCTGTGCAAATAAGACTGCCGCAGAGCAAGATTGACGCCAACGCCACCGAGCGCACCGATCGCCCCGGTAAGGCCGATTAGTGCACCGGACATGGAGCGTGACCACTGCCGGCGCTCGGATTCGCTGACTTGTAGCGAGCGGCTCCGTGCCTCGAAGATCGACGGGATCATTTTGTACACCGACCCATTGCCGATGCCGGACAAGATGAACAGAGCGATGAACCCGATCACGTACCCGATCATCGCTGCGACGGAGGTCGGTCCAGCGGTGTGGTGGTGACCGAAAGTGCTTGTTAGGACCAGGATTCCGGCGGCCAGGATCATCGAACAGAAGACGCCGAGGGTGACTCGGCCGCCGCCGATGCGGTCGGCGAGCCTACCGCCGTACACCCGTGACAGCGACCCCAATAATGGGCCCAGGAAGGCGATCTGGGCGGCATGTAGCGACGCCTGCGCCGCATTTTGACCGCCGGCGATGAAGTTCATCTGCAGCACCTGGCCAAATGCGAACGAAAACCCGATGAATGATCCGAAGGTGCCGATGTAGAGCAGCGCGATCACCCAGGTGTGCCGCTCGGACAGCACCGCGCGCATCGTGCTCATCTCGATGCGGTAGTGCTGCAGGTTGTCCATGTACCGCGCCGCACCGATTGCCGCGATCGCCAGCAGCACAAGGTATACCGCGCACACCCAGTAGGGCTGCCGGTTGCCGACGGTCGCGATCACCAGCAGGCCGACCAGCTGGACCATCGGCACTCCGAGGTTGCCGCCACCGGCGTTGAGCGCCAGTGCCCAGCCCTTGAGTCGTTGCGGATAAAACGCGTTGATGTTCGTCATGGATGACGCGAAGTTACCGCCGCCGAGACCTGCCAGTGCCGCGCACACCAGGTAGGGCCACAGCGGCAGACCGGGATTGGCCAGTAGCAGCATGGTGCCGATGGTCGGGATCAAGAGCACCAGCGCGGAGAACACCGTCCAGTTACGCCCGCCGAACCTCGCGGTGGCAAACGTGTAGGGGAATCGCAGGCATGCCCCGACCAGCGTCGCGGTGGCGCCCAGCAAGAACTTGTCGCCCGCGGAAAAGCCATACACCGACGCGGGCATGAACAGCACCATCACCGACCAGATAGACCAGATCGAGAATCCGATGTGCTCGGCGGCCACTGACCAGATCAGGTTGCGACGGGCGATCCGTTTGTTGCCGGCTTCCCACGCCACCTTGTCTTCGGGGTCCCAGTCCGAAAGGACATGCGAACGGCCCAGCGAGATTCCCATGCGACTCCAATCGTCACCGCTGTTGACGATCACGCTAGGAATCCTTTGTTGCCCGGGCGCTGCGGGTAGTGACCCGGGCGTGAATTTCCGCTCACCAATCCGGAATTGACCGTGTGAGGACCCGGGCGCACGCGTCTATCCGTGTGGCGTGCACCACAATCAGGCCCCTACCAAACGTCCCCTGCGCGCCAATCGCACATCAATTCCGCGGAGGTGTCCAGGCTGATCCCCACCGGCAGCACGAACACCGTTCCGTCGTCTTGGGGCGTGCGGGTCGGACCCGTGGGGGTTAGCACCGACGTCGGGCCGTGCCACGGCAACCAGCCGCGCGACGCGTACATCCTGCGGGCACGGATCGAGGAACTGAGGGCGCCGACCTGGTAGGCGCCGCGCATCACCTGCTCGACAGCGTCTAGCAGCGCGTGCACCATCCCTTGGCCGCGGCAGTCCTCCCGTACCGCGACACCTTCGACGTAACCGCAGCGCAGCGCGCTGCCACGGTAGACCAGTCGCCGCTGGACCACCGCGGCGTGCGCAATGATCGCGTTGTGACGCCAGATCACCGCGTGCATCCCACCCAGCGCATGCTCCCAGTCGGTCTCGCTGAAGTCGCCGGCGAACGCTTCGGTGACCATCTGGCACATGCGCTGGCGAGTGTCGCTGTCGAGATCGGCGGTGTGGACCAGGCGGGCGGTATGTACCTGGGTGTGCACCCTTTCTGTTTACACCCCGTGCACCGGGTTTGCTCTATGAGAGCGGGGCCGTGCCCAGTGCAACCGCACGTACTGGCCGGGCCGAACCTGGGCGACCTTGTCGATGTCCTCGTCGATCACCACGCCCACGACCGGGTAGCCGCCGGTGACCGGGTGGTCCGGCCCCAGGATTACCGGTAACCCGTTGGGCGGCACCTGAATCGCGCCGCGGGTGGCGCCCTCGCTGGGCAGCTGCCGGTCCGGGTAGCGGTAACGCAATGGGCGGCCCTCCAACCGCATTCCGACCCGGTCGCTGCGGTTGGAGGCCATCCAAATCGTGTGCACCAAGGCGTCGGGATCGACGAACCAGTCGTCGCGTGGTCCGGGTACCACCAGCAGTTCCACCAGATGTGTGGAGATCGCCGCCACCGGGGCCTGGTCGAGTTCGGGATAGTTGTTGGTGTGCTCGCCCACCGGCAGTTCGTCTCCGGCCTGTAGCGGCGACGGGCCGATCGCCGACATCACGTCGTAGCTGCGCGAGCCCAGCACCGGCTGCACACGGATGCCGCCGCGCACCGCCAAATATGTGCGCAGTCCGGCGCGTGGGGCATCCAGCGAGATCACTTGACCGTCGCGGACATGGCGAATGCTATTGGTGCCGAACAATTTTCCATTCACCGTTGGGTTGGTGTCGGCGCCCGTCACCGCGATATCGACGTCGCCGCCGCGGAGCCGGGCCGAGAAACCACCGAACATCACCTCCACGGTGGCGCGGTCGTCGGGGTTGGCGACCAGTCTGTTGGCCAGCCTGTGCGAGCGGCGGTCGGCGGCTCCGGACCGCCCGACGCCAAGGTGGGCCAGCCCGGCCCGGCCCAGGTCCTGGACGACGGCCAGCGGTCCTGTGCGCAGGATTTCCAGCGTTACCACGGCTTGCTCCTTCAGGTCCTTCACACTGCCCGGAACTGAACCCAGATGCCCTGCGTCAGCAACGCGGGACTGGGGCGCTCGATATCCCACAGCACCGCTTCGGTGTGGCCGATGAGCTGCCAGCCGCCCGGCGACTGACGGGGATATATCGCGCTGAATTCGCCGGCGAGGGCGACCGAACCGGCCGGCACCGAGGTTCGCGGATCAGACCGGCGCGGCACCCGCAGGCGGGGGTCGCCGTCCACCAGGTACGCGAAACCTGGTGCGAACCCACTGAATCCGACCCGCCACAAGGTTGAGGTGTGCGCGCTGATGACCTCTGCGGTGGTCAGCCCGGTGTGGCCGGCGACCTCGGCGAGGTCCGGGCCGTCGTAGACGACGTCGATCACCACATCGGCGCTGCGGTCCGCCGGGGTGTCCTCGTCAGCGGCGACGCGCATCTTGCGTAGCCGCTGACGGATGACGCCTTGGTGGCGGGGACCGTCGAGCTTCACCAGCACGGTGCGGGCGGCCGGGACGATGTCGGCCACACCGGGCAGTGCCGCCGCACGCAACGCGTCCGCCCATGCCAATACCTCTGCGGTGCTGCCACATTGCACCATCAGCGCTTGGTCGCCGTAGTCCAGGACCGTGTTGCCGACCAGGTCCGTCGGCAGGCCCTTGGAAAGGTCGCTGGTGAGGTCCGTCACGCTCATTACTCGACGGTAACCCCGCAATCGGGGTCGGGCGAGTGGATCCCCAGGGATTTTCGAGCACTGCCAGAGGTGCCTTAGCAAACGCTCAAACAGGCGGGATCTAAACCAGGATCTTGCTGATTAGCGGGGGGAGTTGATCGGCGACCAACGGATAGCTCAATGGCGACGAGAAAGCGATCGCGGCCGCTTGTTCCTTGGAGGTGAAGATGTGGCGGTTCTGGGCGGTCGCTTGCGAAGCGGCCACGTCGGGGTCGGCCAGCAGCACCTTTTGGTCATCCGGACTTTCCGTCGTCCAGATCACCACGTCGGCGGAATCAAGCACCGCTTTGATGTGATCGCGTGGGATGACGGCGCGGTGATCGGCGCCGAAAGGTTTGATGCTGTCGGCGATGACCAGACCCATCTGGTTCAGGAAGTCGGTCCGCCAGCCCGCCAGGGTTGCGACAACAGTGCCTTGCCAGAGTGCACCCTGCATCAGCAATGCCTTCTTGCCCTGCCACTGTGGATTCTTCTGGGCAACGGCGGCGAATTGCTTGTCGACGGCATCGATCAGTGACTTCATCTGGTCGGCCTGAAACACCGCCTGGCCGACCGCTGTGGCCTGGTCCTTCCACGGCTCGAAGAACGCGTCGCCGTCGGACTGCGGGACGGTCGGGGCAATGGCCGAAAGCTTCTGGTAGGTATCGGCGTCCACGCCGGCATTGATCGCCACGATCAGGTCGGGTTTCAGTCCGGCGATCTGGTCGATGGCGATCCCGTTGTCCAGGTTCAACACCACCGGCTGCGCCCCGCCGAGCTTGGGCTGGGCCCACGGCCACACCGCGAAGGGCTGGTCGCCCCACCAGTTGGTCACCGCGATGGGCACCACGCCCACCGCGAGCAGGTCGTCTTGCTCGGTATAGCCCGCACTGACTACGCGCTTAGGCGGCTGCGTGATCACGGTCTCGCCGAAAAGGTGGCTGATGGTCACCGATCCGGCGCTCGGGCTGCCGGGCGCGGGTTTGGGCGACGAGCAGGCCCCTGAGACCGCGGCGACCGCGGCGACCCCCGCGGCCCCGGCGAGCTGCAAGAATCCGCGCCGATTCCATTCGTCTCGCATCGCGTGAGAGTATCGCGTACCCGACTTAATATCGCGCGAGAGTATCGCGTACCCGACTTAATTCAGCATTCAGCCCAGCGGCATACCGGCGTCCACAAAGTCAAGGGCCCGATAGATCGTCTCGGCCGTCTGCGGTGCATTGTCGAAGGCGGCCATCATGGCGCCGGTCAGCGCGCCGACGAATACCCTGACTTCGAAATCATTTGCGGGGCGCCCGATTCGGCGGCCGATCAACTCGGCCATGACGTTGACGGTGCGGTAGTACTCGTCGTACATCGCGGCCTTGAGCTCAGGTATCGAGAACATCAGCCGCTGCCGGGTGTTTTCGAACTCCAACTGCTCCGCGGGAAGTCGCGCCATGACGTCCCCGTAGGCCCGGCGGATCGCTTCGGTGGGCGACAAGTCGGGCGGCTGCGCATCGAAGGCGGCCAATATCAGCGGGTCCAGGTCGTCGGCGAGCAGCAGCGACTCCTTGGACGGGAAGTACCGGAAGAAAGTGCTGGGCGACACGTCGGCGGCTTCGGCGATCTGCTCGACGGTGGTGGCGGCGTAGCCACTCTCGTCGATCAAGCGAAACGCCTCCCGCCTGATGGCCTGGCGGGTCTTGATCTTCTTGCGTTCCCGCAGACCCAGGGGCTGCTCAGTCGCCTGCATGGGGCAATTCTCCCGCAGGCTCGGCGCCGCGCCTGGAAGCCGGCGGCGTGTACCCCTCCCAAGGGCTGTAGTCGGCGATCAGCTCCTCCTGCGGCGGTCGCTGGTCTACCGGGACGTGCTGCAGGTTGATCCGGATGCGGTACCAGATCGAACTGGGCCCGCGCATGCCGTCGACCAGGACATCGGCCGGCTCCAGCCGCCCGGCGGCGGCGGGGTGCCGGCCGCGCCAGGTGTCCAGCGCGGCCATCGCCTCGTCCTTGGTCTTGGTGCGGGCGATTTCGATGAGCGGCTTCGATGAGACGCGTCTGCCGTCGGTGCTCCCTGCGGCGTTTTTC
Organism: Mycobacterium sp.; assembly: GCA_035569455.1. Classification (GTDB taxonomy): domain Bacteria; phylum Actinomycetota; class Actinomycetes; order Mycobacteriales; family Mycobacteriaceae; genus Mycobacterium. Next base: position 28,351 of record DATMMZ010000195.1, read on the forward strand.
GCGCCTCTCGGCGCGCGCTCCGGGGGGCCCAGTTCTTCGGCCAGCATCAGCAGCCGGTCGAGGTCGCCGACCGCGTCGTTCATACCCGCCCACGGGTCACCCATTTCGGCGAACCGGCCGGGCACGCTGGCAATGGTGAAGGCCTCGGGCGTGCAGTCGGCCACCTCGTCCCAATGCAGCGGCGTCGACACCCGGGCGTCCGCAGTAGCCCGCACCGAATAGGCCGACGCAACCGTGCGGTCTTTGGCGTTCTGGTTGAAGTCGACGAACACCCCCTCGCGTTCTTCCTTCCACCAGCGGCTGGTTGCCGCGTCGGGCATCCGCCGCTCGACCTCGCGCGCGACGGTCTGGGCGGCCAGCCGCACCTGCGGGAACCGCCAGTGTGGGGCGATGCGGGCATAGACGTGAAACCCCCGCGACCCGGACGTTTTCGGCCATCCGACCAGGCCGTAGTCCTCCAGCACTTCGCGCGCCACCAGCGCGACGTCGACGATCCGCTGCCACGTGACCCCGGGCATCGGGTCCAAGTCGACCCGCAGCTCGTCGGGGTGATCGAGGTCATCGGCGAGCACCGGATGCGGATTGAGGTCGACGCACCCGAGGTTGATCACCCACGCCAGCCCGGCGGCATCATGGATAACGGCTTCCTCGGCGGAAGTGCCCGACGCGTAGCGCAGTTCGGCTACGTCGACCCAATCCGGCCGTTTCGTGGGAGCTCGCTTCTGGAACACCGCTTCTTGGGAGATGCCCTTGACGAAGCGTTTCAGAATCATTGGTCGGCCGGCCACGCCGCGCAGCGCGCCGTCGGCGACGGCCAAGTAATAACGCACCAGGTCGAGCTTGGTATAAGGGCCGGCGCCACCGCCCTGGCCGGCCGGGCCGGGGAAGACAACCTTGTCCGGATGGGTGATGGTGACCTGGCGTCCGGCGACTTCCAGTGACACCGGGCCGGTCATGGGGTTCATGGTAATTCGGGCAAAGTTTCCGGCCGGATTGCGACGTACGTCACATAGGGTGAAAGTCATGCCTAACCTCCTTGGCCTGCCCGGGCAAACCCTGTCCAAGCTTCAGCAATACCTCGAACGCGGCACAGCCGAATTGCACTACCTGCGCAAGATCTTCGAATCGGGGGCGATCGGGCTGGAGCCGCCGCTGAACTACGCGGCCATGGCAGCCGACATCCGCAAGTGGGGCGAGTTCGGCATGCTGCCGTCGCACAATGCCAGACGCGCTCCCACTAAGGCGGCGCTGATCGACGAAGAGGGCGAGCTCACCTACAAGGAGCTCGACGAGGCCGTCCACGCGGTGGCCAATGGCCTCATTGCCAAGGGTGTCCACGGCGGCGACGGCGTTGCCATCCTGGCGCGAAACCACCGCTGGTTTGTCATCGCCAACTACGGCGCCGCCCGGGTCGGCGCCCGCATCATCTTGCTCAACAGCGAGTTCTCCGGCCCGCAAATCAAAGAAGTGGCGGAGCGCGAAGGCGCCAAGGTGATCATCTACGACGACGAGTACACCAAGGCTGTCAGCACAGCCGAGCCCGCGCTGGGCAAGCTGCGCGCGCTCGGGGTAAACCCGGACACGGACGAGCCGTCGGGCAGCACCGACGAAACGCTGGCCGAGCTGATCGCGCGCAGCAGCAAAGCACCCGCCCCGAAGGCGAGCAAACACGCGTCGATCATCATCCTCACCAGCGGCACTACCGGCACCCCGAAGGGGGCAAATCGCAGTACCCCACCGACACTCGCCCCGGTCGGCGGCATCTTGTCGCACGTTCCATTCAAGGCCGGCGAGGTGACCTCGCTGCCGTCGCCGATGTTCCATGCGCTGGGTTACCTGCACGCCACTCTGGCGATGTTCCTGGGCTCGACGCTGGTGCTGCGGCGCAAGTTCAAGCCGCCGCTGGTGCTGGAAGATATCGAAAAGCACAAGGCGACAGCCATGGTGGTCGTGCCGGTGATGCTGTCCCGGATCCTCGACGCGGTAGAGAAGATGGACAAGAAGCCCGATCTGTCCAGCCTGCGGATCGTGTTCGTATCCGGCTCGCAACTGGGCGCCGAATTGGCCAGCCGCGCGCTCAGCGACCTCGGTCCGGTGATCTACAACATGTACGGCTCGACCGAGATCGCGTTCGCCACCATCGCCGGCCCCAAGGACCTGGAGCGCAATGCGGCGACGGTCGGTCCGGTCGTCAAGGGTGTGAAAGTCAAGATCCTCGACGACAACGGCCACGAGCTGCCGCAGGGCGATGTCGGGCGGATCTTCGTCGGCAACGCCTTCCCCTTCGAGGGCTACACCGGCGGTGGTGGCAAGCAGATCATCGACGGCCTGTTGTCGTCGGGCGACGTCGGTTACTTCGACGAGCACGGTCTGCTGTACGTCAGTGGTCGTGACGACGAGATGATCGTCTCCGGCGGTGAGAACGTGTTCCCCGCCGAGGTCGAGGACCTGATCAGCGGGCATCCCGATGTGGTGGAGGCCACCGCGATCGGTGTGGATGACAAGGACTGGGGCGCTCGACTGCGTGCGTTTGTGGTCAAGAAGCCTGACGCTGCCGTCGATGAGGACGCCATCAAGGTCTATGTACGCGAGCACCTCGCCCGCTACAAGGTGCCTCGGGAAGTGATCTTCCTCGAGGAGCTGCCGCGCAACCCCACCGGCAAGGTCCTCAAGCGCGAACTCCGCGAGATGGAGGTCGACTAGCGCCTACGGGCCGGGGTTAGCGTCGGGACTCGATGGCGCGGGTGATCTGGGCCGAGAGTTTGGGGTCGACCAGTAGCTGGTCGATGAGGGCGGTGAGGACCTCTTGTCCGGTCACCCGCGCGACACCCAGGCGATCGGCGGCTTCGCGTTGCCAGATGTCGAGGGCTCGGTGCGTGCTGGCGGGGAGGTCGACGGTTCGCCGGGTTCGTTGGCTGCGCGCTGACCGCTGATCGCGTGCTCGCGGGTCGACTGCCGGCTGGCTGAGCACACGTTGGGGGGGCGTTTGTCGGAGTTTGTTCAGGCGCTCGGTGGGCGTCGCGTCGCTCGGTGGCGTGCTCGCCGACATGTGCGTGCGGAACGACCTGGCGCCGGGTTCGATGTGCCCCGGGTTAATCACCACTGCGGCGACTCTCCTCCCTGGCCTCCCCCGGGGCCGAATCAGTAAGTCAGTAGTTCAGTATAGGAGGGAGTACGGAATTTCGCAGCGGACGCCACCTGCTGCGGCGTGTTGCGTCGCCGGAGAAACCCGGGATGCGGATTTATGAGATTTATCCACCGTAGTAGCTGTGCGCAATATGGTGCCTCAGGGTCGGACAAGTTGCATCCAATGGATACAGCCAGCGGAGTAGGTGCATCAACGTGGAGATTTTTCTTTAATCCTGACCATCTATGCGTGCAAATCCTGAGTTGCTGCAACGCGTGAATGCGTATCTCAGTACGTCAGTATGTCGTGTCTGAACTGCGACTTCAGGTCATCTCTCGGATCATGATCTCAGTATTTTAAGAGGTTTTGAATTACGTAAACACACATAGCCATAAATAACAGGGAAATCAGATTATGAAATCAGTAGCCCGGCGTCAACCTACAAATTATTCACAGCATTCTTAACCTCATCTTTCTTGTTTGCCGATCATTTTCTTGGGTAATATTCAATGCGTTAGTACCAAGGTCTTGGAAGGAGCCCCTCATGTTGATTTCACTGCGATCGGCCCGCAAGGCGGCCGCCGGTGCAGTGGGTGCCGGCGCGTTGACCGGAGCGATGCTGTTCGGCGGCGCAGCAGCGGCGCAGGCCGCCCCCGCACCCGCTCCAGCCACAACCTTCGCAACTTTTGGACCCCACGGCGGACCGGGTATTCCCGAACGCCCTGGCGGCGGTGGCGGCGGCGGCCACGGCGGTGGCGGCGGCGGCCACGGCGGCGGCTGGGGCGGCCACGGCGGCGGCTGGGGCGGCCACGGCGGCGGCGGCGGCCACGGTGGTGGCTGGGGCCGCGGCGGCGGTGGCCACGGTGGTGGCTGGGGCCGCGGCGGCGGTGGCCGCGGCGGCTGGGACCACGGTGGCTGGGGCCGCGGTGGCTGGGGCCACCCTGGTTGGGGCAATGGTGGTTGGGGCCCCCCTGGTTTGGGCTTCCGGCCATGGTGGAACTGGTGGAACTGGTGGTGGTGAGCCACCACCACGCGTGGGTCCCGGTCAGCCTAGGGATTACCGGCGATCACTAGGCTGGCCGGTCTCACGGATGGGGGGGAGAACCCATGCCGACCTGACAACCGTCAGGTCGGCATGGTTCTGTTTGAGGACAAAACCGGATGGTCGTTACGGGTCGCGGGGCAGGCCCAGGAGACGTTCGGCGATGATGTTGAGTTGCACCTCCGACGTGCCGCCGTAGATGGTGGTGGCCCGGCTGGCCAGCAGGTATTCGCCCCACTTGCCCGCCAATTCGTCAGCGTCGCCGATCGCGGCATCGGTGCCGAAGGAGGACACCGCGAATTCGGCGTAACCCTGGCCGGTGCGCATCGACAACAACTTCGAGATCGCCGCCGACGGCATCGCGTCGCCGCCGGCCAACGTCAACAGCGTGGAGCGCAGGTTCAGCACCTTGGCGGCATGGCCCTCAGCGATTAGTTGGCCGGCGCGGTGTTGCGCGACCTGATCGAACTGCCCGTCGCGAACGAACTCGACGAACTCCGGAAGGCTCGCCAGGAAATTCGCATCGCTGCCACCTATCGATACCCGTTCGGCAGTCAGCGTATTGCGGCTGACCTCCCAGCCCCGGTTCACCTCGCCCAGCACAAACTCATCGGGCACAAACACGTCGTCGATGTAGACGGTGTTGAAAAACTCGGCGCCCGTGAGCTCACGCAGTGGCTTGACCGTGATGCCTTCGCTCTTCATGTCCAGCAGAAAGTAGGTGATGCCGTTATGTTTCGGTGCCGACGGGTCGGTCCTGGCCAGCAGCGCCCCCCATTGCGAGTACTGCGCGGCGGTGGTCCAGATCTTCTGACCGGTGATGCGCCAGCCGCCGTCGGCGCGGGTTGCCTTGGTGGAAAGGCCCGCCAGGTCCGATCCGGCGCCCGGCTCCGAAAATAGTTGGCACCAGATCATCTCGCCGCGGAGGGTCGGCGGCAGGAACCGTTGCTTCTGCTCGTCGGTGCCGAACGCGACGATCGACGGGATGATCCAGGCCGCGATCCCGACCCGCGGCCGCTTGACCCTCCCGGTGGTGAACTCCTGGGCGATGATGATCTGCTCGACCGGGCTGGCCGCCCGGCCCCACGGCTTGGGCAGATACGGCAACACCCACCCGCCCTCGGCAATCGCGACCTTGCGTGGTTCACGCTCCATCTCCTTCAGCGCGGCCACCTCGGCCCGGATCTCGGCCCGCAGCTTTTCGGTGTCGGGGTCTAAGTCGATGTCCACCGCACGCATACCCGTGCTCGTCGCGGTGTCCACCACCTTTCGCGGGTACTCCGAGCTGCGGCCGAAGCACGCGGCCAGCATCAACGCCCGGCGGTAGTAGACGTTCGTATCGTGCTCCCAGGTGAAGCCGATGCCGCCGTGCACCTGGATGCAGTCCTGCGTGCACCGCTGCGCGGCGGTCGGCGCCAGTGTGGCCGCCACCGCCGCGGCGAACTCGACGTCCGGCGAGGCTTCGTCTATAGCGCGTGCGGCGTCCCATACCGCGGCGGTGGCCCGCTCGGTGTCGGCGACCATCTCTGCGCACTTGTGTTTGATGGCCTGGAACTGGCCGATCGGCCTGCCGAACTGCTCACGGATCTTGGCGTAGTGCGACGCGGTGTCGGTCGCCCAGCGCGCTACACCGACGGCCTCTGCGGACAGCAGGATGGACATCAGCGCATATGCGGTTGTCATGCTGAGGCTGCTCAACACCGCGTCGTCGCCGACCTCGATGGCATTAGCCCGCACATGCGCGATGGGACGCAGCGGATCAATGCTTTTGACCGGCAGGATCTCCAGTTGCTCCGCGCGTAGCACCACCCATTCGTCGCCGCTGTCGATCGCCACCGGGAGCACCAGCACGGATGCCTGAGCAGCCGCGGGAACGGCGCGGACTTCGCCGCGGATCACCAGCGCTCGCTCATTGGGGCCCTGCCGGGTCGCGGTCAGCCCGGAATCCAACGCGTAGGCGGCGATGGCCGCGCCAGAGGCCAGCTCGGCGAGCACTTTGGCCTGCGCGTCGTGCGCCGAGATCAGCGCGCTGGCGATCGCCGACGGCACGAACGGTCCGGGCGCCGCGCCGTAGCCGAATTCGGCCAGCACGACGGCCAGCTCGAGGATGCCGAAACCTTGTCCGCCGACGGATTCGGCGAGATGCACACCCTGCAGACCCTGTTCCGCCGCCGCCTGCCAGTACCGTGGCGGGTTTTCGATCGGGGTCTCCATCGCCGCGTGCAGCACCTCGGACGGCGCTATCCGCGCCACCAGGGATCGCACTGAATCGGCCAGGTGTTGATGCTCAGGAGTGATTGCGATCGGCATTGGTCGCCTTCCCATGCGTTCGGGGTCCGTTTCGGCCAAGCACCTTTCAAGCTAACAACCGGTCGGTTGGTTGACTACGTTGGCCAGCGGCTGCCCGTCGCGCAGCCGGCGGCAGTTGTCAACGGCCTCGGTCAGATAACGCCGCATGCTGTCGGCGCTGTACCCGGCGACGTGCGGCGTCAGCACAACGTTGTCCAGGCCAAGTAGCGGATTGTCGGGCGCTACGGGTTCGACCTCGAAAACGTCCAGCCCCGCGGCGGCCAGCCGCCCCCCGCGCAGCGCATCGACGAGGGCGTCTTCGTCGACGACGGCGCCACGCGATGTGTTCACCAGCACCGCAGTCGGTTTCATTCGGGCCAGCGCGTCCCGGCTGAGCAGATGATGGGTGTCGGGCGTCAACGGCACGTGTAGCGAGACGATGTCGCTGGCGGCCAGCAGTTCGGGCAGCTGCCGCCAGCCGGGGTGCCCGTCGTCGCGGGTGCTGGTGTGCCGGACGGTCGCGCCCATCGCGCCGACGATGTCGCTCACCCGTTTGGCGATGTTGCCGTACCCGACCAGGCCGACGGTGCAGGCGCCGATATCCCGCACCGTTTCGCCCAGCTCCGGATCCGCCGGCCAGCCATGGCCCTGGCGGACGGCAGGGTCCAGCGCCAATAGCCGACGCAATGCGGCCAGCATCAGCAGCACCGTGCCCTCGGCCACCGTCGGTGCGTTGGCGCCGGGCATATTCGCGACGGCGATACCGCACTTCGTCGCGGTCTCCACGTCGATGGTGTTCACCCCGGCGCCGAGCTTGTGCACCAGCCGCAGCCGCGTCCCGCGCCGCAGGTCGTCGCCCGACAACGGCCGAAGTGAGTGCCAAATCACCTCCGCGTCGGGCAATTCCCGGTAGAAGCAGGTGTCATCATTGTCGGCGCACCATCTTACATTGAGCCAATCTGCTTCGGGTGCAAGGAAATCGAGCACTTTGCCGCCGGGAACGAAGTGGGCGAGAACTCTTAGCGCCACCGCTTGCTGATCCATTTGGCGATAGTATCGGCCTGCTCGCTGCGCGCGCCCGGGGTGGTGAAGTAGTGATCGGTGTCGATCGAAGCCCGCGTCTTGTCGGTGCCGCCGAACGCGTCATAGATGCGCTGGGCGTCAGACGGAAAGACTCCGGTGTCGGCGTCGGCGTTGATCACCAGAGCCGGGCAGGTGATGCGAGCCAGGTGCGGCTCGGCCCGGGTTTGCGCCACCTGCAGGCTCCACATGCCCAGCCAGTTGCGCAGTGTGCAGGCCGCTGCGATGCCGTGCGCGGATCGGTTCGCCTTGGCCGGGATGCCCATGTAGCAGAGATTGGGTTGACGCTTGGTGGGCTCGATGCTGGGATCGACCATGCGTGGGTCGGCCCAGGTTCGCATCACGGTGAACGGCCGATCGGAAAACCCCGCAGCGCGAACACGTTTGAGCTCCGTCTCGGCCCAGTCGGTGATGGCATGATTGCGCGCGGCCTGCGCCGAGCGGTAGCGGCTGAGAAACTCTGGCGAGTACGGCGGACCGTTGCGCACGGCCCACAGGTCGAGGTCGGGATCGGTGGCAACCGGGTCGTTTTCGTCGATGACGGCGGCGTCCATCCACGCGGTCAGCACATCCGGGCGGCCCGGATGGGCGGCGGTGGCGACGTAGCCGTCGGCGGCCGGCAAATCTGTCAATCCGGTTGCCGGCCGCATACCCTCCAGCGGCGTCACATTCGGGTCGACCGCCTGCGACTGGTAGGCCGCCATCAACGAACCACCCCCTGAATTGCCTAGCAACACAACGGCTTCCACGCCCTGGACCTCGCGCAGCCAGCGCACCCCGACGCCGATATCGACCAGCGCGTGGTCGAGCTGAAAGCTGCTTTCGAAACCGCGGAACCTGGTGTTCCAGCCCAGGAATCCGATGCCGCGGGTGGCCATGTAGTCAGCGAGATAGTGCTCGGAGAAGTCGATCTGATAGTGCGTGGCGATCATCGCCACCTTCGGCTTGCGCCCCATGCTGCGGTGGTACAGCCCCTGGCAAGGGTGCCCGCCGGCGCCGGCGCGCCCAGCGGTGCGCGACGGCAGCCCGACGAACTCGCGGACGACGCCCGGTGCGGAGTTTTCACGAGTCAATTTCAGCGATCCTCCTTGCTGTAGATGGCTCGGTAGTAGATGTTGGCCAGTGTCTGGATGCAGGCGTGGTCGTCGGGTGCGCTCGTGGCCGAACGTGCTCCGCTGAGTTGGATGTAGCAGAACTGGTTGAACATCGCCACGATCGCCTCGGCGACCAGTTGCGGGTCATCGCCGGGGCAGTAGCCCTCGGCCTGCGCACGCCTGACCGATTCGGCGATAAAGGAGATTGGGATCGCGCACATCGCGGCCCAGTGCTCCGCGAAGTCGTCGTTGACCATCGCCAGCTGCGACACACTGATCATCTCCGCAAGCCGGTTGCGGTAGGTGTGCCAGTGGGCAGCGGCGGCCTCGTGGGCGCGCTCGCGGTTGGACAGGCCGTGCTGAGTGACCGAGAGCGCTCGCTGGTTGACCTCGTCACGGAAGCGCAGGGCCCACTGACGGACCATCGCCTCTTTGGAGTCGTAGTAGTTGTAAAACGAGGCCGCCGACCGCCCCGCTTCGGTGGCGATATCCGCGATGGTCGTCGCCAGAATGCCTTTGCGCGCGATGACCGTTCGTGCGGCGGCGTCAATCGCGGCGTGTGTCCGGCGGCCCCGGTGGGTCGGGAACGCCCGAATCTCCGGGGGATGGCGCGCCGGTTCGGAGGCGGTCGACACCTGGCGCACCTCCCCTGGAGCAAATGTGAATCTGATGTTAGATTCAGATTTGGATCTTGGCCAGGGCCTGCGCCCCCGGGTGCCGATGGGAGCCGCACGATGATCAAGCCGCACAACAGCAACACCGAATTCGAGCTCGGTGGGATAAACCATGTCGCCCTGGTGTGTTCGGACATGGCGCGAACGGTGGATTTTTACAGCAACATCCTCGGTATGCCGCTGGTCAAATCGCTCGATTTGCCCCGCGGTCAAGGGCAGCACTTCTTCTTCGACGCCGGCAACGGCGACTGTGTCGCGTTCTTTTGGTTCGCCGAAGCGCCCGATCGGGTACCGGGTATCTCGTCGCCGGGCGCCATCCCGGGCATCGGTGACATCACCAGCGCGGTGAGCACCATGAACCATTTGGCATTTCATGTGCCGGCCGAGAAGTTCGACGAGTACCGGCGGCGGCTCAAGGGCAAAGGCGTGCGGGTGGGCCCGGTGCTCAACCACGACGAAAGTGAGAGGCAGGTTTCGGCGACGCTGCATCCCGGTGTTTACGTGCGCTCGTTCTACTTCCAGGACCCCGACGGCATCACGCTGGAATTCGCGTGCTGGGTAAAGGAATTCACCGCAAGTGACAACCAAGCAGTACCGAAGACCGCGTCTGACCGGAGACCGACGGTTGAGGTCGTACGCTAAAACGGCAAGACCTGCCCGAGCCGGGAGATGCCCATGATGACCGACGGCATTTTGACCGATGTGCAGATCGCGGCGTTGACGCCGGCGCAGCGGCGGGAGCTGATAATTCGGTTGCAGGCACCCCTTAGGGAAGTGATTGACCCAGTGCTCCTCAATCGGATACGACGTGCCCGACTGAGTCTGATGATCGGCTGCTCGATCGCAATGATTCCCTGGTTGGTGTATCTGTCCCTGACGCTGCCGGAGAATTACGTCGCCCATAACTGGCCCGCTACCTGGGTGGGCTTCGACATTCTGTTGGTCGCGTTCATGGTGGCAACGGCGGTACTGGGTTACCTGCGCCGCCAGGTGCTGCTGCTTGCGGCGTTCACCTCTGGGGTGTTGTTGATCTGCGACGCGTGGTTCGACCTGATGACCGCCGGACCCAACGACCTCTGGTTGTCGGTAGTCACGGCGTTCGGGATCGAGTTGCCGCTGGCGATCTTCATGATCACCGGCGCGCAGCGCATTATGCGACTCACCATGATGCGCTTGTGGAAGCTGGACCCCGGGATGCGGCTGTGGCAGTTGCCGTTGTTTCCGTAAGTCCGTACAGGCTTGGGTCGGTGAGTTCGTCGACCAGCGAGGCCAGCTGATCGACGAGTTGGTCGGGCTCAAGTCGGACGTCACCGGCCAGCCATGCGCTGATGGTCTGCGCGACACCGCCCACCGCGAAGTGCGCCCCCGCTTTGATGCGGTCGTTTGCCGGCATCCGCAGCGCCGCCCCGGCATGCTGGCCGGACAGCATGGCGAACAGCGTTGTTGATTCGGCGCGCTTCCGCACGATCACCGAGTTGGCCAGCTGCGTGCTGAACAGCAGGCGCCCGATGCGGGCGTCGCTGGCGATGGTTCGCACGATGTTGGCCATCCCCGTGCGGGTCTGCTCGTGCGCCGGCACCGCCGCCACCGCGGCCTGGGTGGTGGTGGCCAGCTCGGCGATCACCCAATCGAAGACGCCGCTAACGAATTCGTCCTTGTCGACGAAGCTTTCGTAGAAGTAGCGGGAAGCCAGGCCGGCCCGGCGGCATACCCCGCGGACGGTCAGCTCGCGGATGTCCCGCTCTTCCGCGCCCAGCAGATCCAGGCCGGCCGCCAGCAGTCGGCCGCGGCGTGCGGCCAGGCGCTGGGCGGCCTCGACGCCGCGGTACGGCCGCGCGCCCGAGGTCTCGGCCATGGTCACCATCTTGACAGCAGCGCACGACATCGACAACATCAGGAAACAACGGTCCTCACAATTAGCGGGCGTACGTGGCAAATTCCAAGACGGTCCACGAATCCATCGGGCGGGCGGGTTCCACGTTCGGCGACGGTTTGATGGGCGTGACGCTGCTGGCCGGCCCGGCGAACGTGATCATGCAGTTGGCGCGGCCCGGCGTCGGCTACGGCGTGCTGGAGAGCCGCGTCGAGAGCGGCCGGATCGACCTGCATCCGATCAAGCGGGCGCGCACCACCTTCACCTACCTCGCGGTCGCCGTCGCCGGCAACGACGCCCAGAAAGCCGCTTTCCGTCGCGCGGTAAACCGTGCGCACGCTCAGGTTTACTCCACGCCCGACAGCCCGGTGCAGTACAACGCGTTCGACCCGGAACTGCAGCTGTGGGTGGCGGCGTGTACGTACAAGGGCGGCCTCGACGTCTACCGCACCTTCATCGGCGAGATGGACAACGAGGAAGCCGATCGGCATTACCGCGAGGGCATGGCGCTAGGCGCCACATTGCAGGTGCCGCCGGAGATCTGGCCGGCCGACCGCGCGGCGTTCGACCGGTACTGGGACGAGTCACTGGGCAAGGTGCACATCGATGACGCCGTCCGCGACTACTTGTATCCGATCGCGGTGGCGCGCATGCGTGGAAGGGCCCTGCCCGGTCGACTGCGGCGACTGCCGGAAAGTGTTGCCTTGCTGATCACCAGCGGATTCCTGCCACAACGGTTTCGCGACGAGATGCGGTTGCCGTGGGATCCCGCGAAGCAACGGCGGTTCGATCGGCTGATGGCCGCGCTGCGTACGGTCAACCGCGTCATGCCGCGGTTCGTCCGGAGATTCCCGTTCAACCTGATGCTGTGGGATCTGGACCGACGGATCAAGACGGGGCGCCCGCGGATCTAGTTCGGTTGGCGATTAACTCGCCAGCCTCGGTTGATAACGACAATCATATTCATTAAGATCTCTTCGGTCTGGTGAACCTCCCAGCCCGAGGAGTGCCTGTGGTGGTGTTGCGCGTCGAGCGTCGGGATGGCTTATGACGGCGCCGATTTGGATGGCCTCACCGCCCGAGGTGCACTCGGCGTTGCTCAGCAGTGGTCCCGGCCCGGGGTCCTTGTTGGCCGCGGCCGGGTCGTGGAGCTCCTTAAGCACCGAATACGCCGAGGTGGCGGACGAACTCGCCGCGTTGTTGGCCACCGTGCAGGCCGGAGCGTGGCAAGGGCCAAGCGCCGAGTCGTATGTGGCCGCGCATGCCCCGTATCTGGCGTGGCTGACACAGGCCAGCGCGACCAGCGCGGAACGGGCCGCGCAGCACGAGACGATGGCCGCGGCCTACGTCGCCGCGTTGGCGGCCATGCCGACCCTGGTTGAACTAGCCACCAACCACGTCGTCCACGGAGTCCTGGTGGCGACCAACTTCTTTGGGATCAACGCCATCCCGATTGCGCTCAACGAGTTCCAGTATGTGCAGATGTGGATTCAGGCCGCCGTCACGATGGCCATCTATCAAGCCCAAGCAGATGAAGTTGCGGTGTTTACGTCGCTGCAGAACAGCCCCTCGGTGCCGCCGATCGTGAAAAAATTCCTGGCCGGCATCTCAAACGACACCGTTGCACACGACCCGACGGTCGACGGCCCGCTGGACAATGTCGTTGCGGGCATCCTGAAGAACTTCGGGATCAATTGGAACCCTGCCGAGGGCACCGTCAACGGACTCGACTACGACTCATACGTGGACCCCAGCCAACCGATCTTTTGGGTCGTTCGAAGCCTCGAACTCAGTGAGGATTTTCAGCAGTTCGGCGTGTACCTGCGGACTAACCCGGTGTTGGCTTTTCAGTACCTGATCAGCCTGGAGCTGTACGACTGGCCGACCCACATAGCCGAGATCGCTCCTTACCTGGCGAGTCAACCGGAGACATGGGCCGCCGCAGTCCTCGCGGTTACCCCCGCCGCCGGTGTGGGCGGCTTCGCGGGGATGGGCGCGCTGGCCGGCATTCAGCCCGCGGTCGTGGCGGCGTCGGCGCCCGCTGCCGCCGCGCCCGCTGTGTTGCCGGCCGTTGCGACGGGCTCAACTTTCGCTGCGCCGGTCGCGGCCTTTGCCTCAGCACCGGCGCCTGCGCCCACGCCGACGGTGAGCACAGTGGCCAGTGCAGCGCCGCCGCCGGCGCCGCCGGCCGCGGGCGCGGCGGGTTTCGGCTTCCCCTACATCGTGGGCGGTCCTCGCATCGGATCCGGCTCGTCGATGAGTTACGGCGCCAGCGCCAGCGCCACGAGGAGGGCGCCGGAGCCGGACGCCGCTGCTGCGGCAGTGGCTACGGCTGCGGCCGCCAGGGCGCGGGCGCAGCGGCGCCGGCGCGCGAAGCAGCCGGGGCACGCCGACGAGTTCATGGACATGAATGTCGAGGTCGACCCGGACTGGGGCCGGCCTGATGAGGAACCAGGCGCGTCGTCGGTGGCCTCCGATCGAGGTGCCGGAAATCTGGGGTTCGCCGGCACGACCGCGAAGGAAACGGCCGCTGAGGCCGCGGGCCTGACCACACTTGCCGGTGATGAGTTCGGCGGCGGCCCGCGGATGCCGATGCTGCCTGGCACCTGGGACCCCGAGGACAGCGGCCGACCTGACAGCTAGCACCCGAAACGAATCGGGTTACCGGCTCCCGTAGCGGCGCTGGAATTTTTCCACCTGCCCGGCGCTGTCGACGATACGGCGTCCTCCGGTCCAGAACGGGTGCGAATCAGACGTGACGTCAACGACAACAAGTGGATAGCTGCGCACCCCGTCCGGCGTCTTCCACTCGATGGTGCGCGTGCTGCGTATGGTCGATCGGGTCAGGAACGTGGCACCGGTAGCGGCATCTTGGAAGACGACCGGGTGGTAGTCGGGGTGAATGCCAGGTTTCATCAGCGGTCTCCGTCCTGAGTGTGGTGGGCAGGTGTCTCGTCGGTGGTTTCTGCCAAAGCTGCACAAGGGTCTTCGTGCCAGTCGCCGAACGGGTCGTCGTAGTGGACCCAGGCCGCGGGAAAGCGGAACTCGTCGTCGGTGAGCAGCGCGCCATTGAGGCCGTCGAGGATCTCGGCGGCATCCGCACCGCACACGAGCACGGTCATCGCCGTGTGCCGATCACCGTGCTGGTCGTCCCACCCCAGCTCGGCGAAGGCGCGTCGCTCCGCATCGATGCCGGCCACCTCTGAGCCCGATAGGGCGGCCAGCCATTTGCCGGCCGAGCTGACCCGCAATCCGCCGCCGGCCGATTCCAACCACATTGCCTGCTCGGGCTGGCTGGCCAGCCACAGCCGTCCCCGGGTCCGGATCACGCCCTCCAGCAGCAGGTCCAGACAAGCGTGCAGGCGCTGCGGATGGAAGGGGCGTCGGGCGTTGAACTCGACCAGGTTGATCGGGCCCCGGGAATCCAGCGGTGGCTGCCCGGCCAGCATCGGACCGTGTGGATCGTCGCCTTCGCCCCGCCGCGCGTCGCGGAACAGATTGTTCAGAGCGTCCTCGATGCCGTCGGCGCCCACGCGAATGCGGGCGCGCGGTGACAGGCGGCGCAGCACGGCGGCCACGTACGGGTCAGCGCGATTGAGCACAACCACGTCGGCGAATTCGGCCTGTCCGACCACCACCTGGGACTGGGTGCGTCCGTCGTCGAGTTGGGTGTCACCGAGCGCCTGGCTGAGCCACACCGAGGTATCGACACAGGTGACCACCGCGGCGATCGACACATCGAGGGCCGCGGGCCCGTCGACGAACCCTGGCGCCACCCGGATTCGGACGTGGTCGATGGCCAAGCAGATCGGTTCGGGCTCCAGCCATGGCGCCAGGTGCACCACGACGCGGTCGATGTCCTCGCCGCGGTGCAGCTGACGCAGCAACACCAGCAGGTCGTTGCGGATGGTGCACGACACGCACCCGTGCGCCAGTTCGAGGCCGGTCTCAGTGGACGTCAACACGTTATGTTGCAGGGTCACCGTCGTTCGGCGCACCACGTGACCGTCGAAACGGTGCTCGACGACCAGCGTCCCGGGGGTGCGCAGCAGCGCCCCGACGACCGGGTCGGTGTCCTTCTGGCCGGCGACCAGGATGACGGGCGTCCGCATTGGCCTCCTTATTGGTAATCATTTTCATTAGAGCCAGTTGTACGGTACCGTGTCGGGCGAGGCTTGTCGAAAATGATTTTCAATAAGTTGGTTCCAGGTCAAGGAGGGTTCGTAGTGTCCGCCCATTGCCAAGTCACCGGCCGGGCACCGGCTTTCGGTAACGCGGTGTCGCACTCACATCGCCGAACTCGTCGGCGTTGGTCGCCCAATATCCAGCTCAAGACGTACTACCTGCCGTCGGAGGGCCGACGGGTTCGGCTGCGCGTCAGCGCAAAGGGCATCAAAGTCATCGACCGCGACGGCATCGAAGCCGTCGTGGCACGGTTGCGCCGCGAGGGGCAGCAGATCTGATGGCGCGCAACGAGATCCGCCCGATCGTCAAACTGCGCTCCACGGCCGGCACCGGGTACACCTACGTCACCCGCAAGAACCGGCGCAACGATCCGGACCGGCTGGTGCTGCGCAAGTACGACCCAGCCATCCGCCGCCACGTGAATTTCCGGGAAGAGCGCTGAGCGTGGCCAAGAAATCGAAGATCGTCAAGAACGAGCGCCGTCGCGAGATCGTGGCGCGCTACGCCCAACGCCGCGCTGAACTCAAAGAGATCATCCGCTCACCGTCGAGCACGGCTGAACGGCGCGCGGCGGCGCAACGCGAGTTGGCACGTCAGCCGCGCGACGCCAGCGCGGTGCGGGTGCGCAACCGCGACGCCATCGACGGTCGTCCGCGCGGACATCTGCGCAAATTCGGGCTGTCGAGGTTGCGGGTCCGCCAGTTGATGCATGACGGGCAGCTACCCGGCGTGCGGAAGGCCAGTTGGTGATGGCCCCCAAGCCTCAACGGACTCGTCGTGCCGCCCAACCGGGCGTGAGGTCCGCGAAGAGGAACCTGCTCGCCGGCCTCGGGCTCAGCGTGGTCGAGGACAAGGACACCGCCGCGCTGCGGGTGTTCATCTCTGAACGCGGCAAAATCCGCTCGCGTCACGTCACCGGTCTAACCGTCCAGCAACAGCGGCAGGTTTCGACGGCCATCAAAAACGCGCGCGAGATGGCGCTACTGCCCTACTCCGGACCGATGGCGGGCACGACACGTTGACTTCCTCGCGCCGCGGCACCGACCGCCCGTTCACCGTCATCGTCTGTGCCGCCTGTGCGGCAGACCACAACCTGTCGGTGATCGACGAACTACGTCCCACCATCCGACGCTGTCCACACGCGATGCTGGTCTCCGCCGAATGCATGCTCGGACCACTGACCTGTGCGTCTCGCCCAACGGGTTGCGGCGTCATGGCGGTGGTGCAGCCGTGTACGAATGACCGGGTTGCCTGCGGTCCACCCCATTGGATTGGCCCCATCACCGACAACGGTGAGGCGGCGGTCCTGCGGGAATGGCTCGAGCTCGGTCAATGGGAAAACAGACCAGTACCAAGACAACTCAGCCGGCATCAGCTCTGGACCCGCCGCTCCGGTCGGAACAATTGAGGCGTCAGCGCCGCGGCGTAGGGTCGGTTATGTGCGTAGTGAAGGTGATACCTGGGACATCACGACAAGTGTCGGTGCGACCGCGCTATTCGTAGCGACCGCGCGAGCGCTCGAAGCGCAGAAACCCGACCCGCTGGCCGTCGACCCCTATGCGGAGGTGTTTTGCCGTGCCGTTGGCGGTCGTGCGGCGGACGTCCTCGATGGCAAGGTTCCCGACCATGAGCTGAAGACCGCCGACTGGGGCGAGCATTTCGTCAACTTTCAGGGCGCGCGGACCAAGTACTTCGACGACTATTTCCGCCGGGTCGCCGAGGCCGGCGTGCGCCAGGTCGTCATCCTGGCGGCGGGATTGGACTCCCGCGCCTACCGGTTGTCGTGGCCAGACGGGACGAAGATCTTCGAGTTGGACCGTCCGGAGGTCCTCGATTTCAAGCGTGAGGTGCTCGCCGGCCAGGGTGCCCAGCCGCGCGCCGAGCGCCGTGAGGTCGCGATTGATCTGCGGGAGGACTGGCCACAGGCTTTGCGGGACACCGGGTTTGATGCTGCCAAGCCGTCAGCGTGGATTGCCGAGGGCCTGCTGATTTATCTTCCGTCTGCCGCGGAGGAGCAGTTGTTCACCGGCATCGACTCGCTGGCCGGGCCGGGAAGTCATGTCGCCGTGGAGGATGGCACCCCGCTCAACCAAGACGAATTCGAGGCCAAGCTCGAGGAAGAACGCGCAACGCCCGACCAGCGTGTGTTCTTTCAGTTGGTCTACAACGAGCGGCACGCGCCGGCCACCGAATGGTTCGGCAATCGAGGCTGGACCGCGGTCGGCACTCCGTTGGCCGATTACTTGCGCGAAGTCGGCCGGCCAGTACCCGGACCGGACATCGAAGCCGGGCCGATGATTGCCCGAAATACCCTGGTCAGCGCCGTTCGGGCGTGAGCCCCCACTAGAAAACTTTCGCGCTGGGGGGAACTTTTCCGCGCTCCCCACCGACTACTAGCTGCGTGTGGTGCCGCCGCCATCAGCCCTGGGCGGTCGCTGAGTTCGCCCAGACAGCTAAGGAGTCTCTGCCGATGACGCTGCGGGTTGGCTGGCTATGACGGCCCCGGTGTGGATGGCTTTGGCGCCGGAGATCCACTCGAGTCTGCTGAGCAGCGGTCCCGGGCCGGGAAGCTTGTTGGCTGCCGCCGGGGCGTGGAATTCGTTGAGTACTTCATATGCCGAGACGGCCGGAGAACTCACCATGATCTTGGCGTCGGTGCAGGCCGGAGCGTGGGAGGGGCCAAGCGCCGAGGTGTACGTGTCGGCGCATGCGCCCTACTTGGCGTGGCTGATGCGAGCCAGCGCCGATAGCGCCTCGGTGGCCGTTCAGCACGAGACCGCGGCCGCCGGGTACACGGCGGCATTGGCCGCGATGCCCACGTTGGTGGAGCTGGCTGCCAACCACGTGATCCATGGGGTGTTGGTGGCGACGAACTTCTTCGGGCTCAACACCATCCCAATCGCGCTCAACGAGGCCGACTATGTGCGGATGTGGATCCAGGCGGCCACCACGATGGCCACCTATCAGGGGGTCTCCGGCGCGGCGGTGGCATCAGCGCCGCGGGCCGAGCCGGCGCCACAGATCCAGCACGCCGACCACGACGACGATGACGGTGACGGTGACGGCGGAATCATCGACAATGACGGCGGCAATCCACACGAACTGTCCTGGTGGACGAATCGGGTCCTGGAAATCACCCGAACCCTGGGCAGGGACCTGGAGGAATTTCCGGAGAATCCGTCCCAAGCGATATCGCAGCTGCAGTCAGATATTCCGGCGCTTGTGGCCGACGAGGTCGGCCACGCGCTCGAGGCGTACCAGGCGTTCCCGTTGCAATTTGATGCACTTGCGGTGGCACCGCTCGCCAACGTCGGGTTTCTGGCCGGCTTTGCAGGGCTGACCGGGCTGACCGGCATTCAGCCTGCCGCGGCCCCCACGGCTGCCGCACCGATGCCCGAGGCGCCCAGTCTGCCGGTGGCTAGCAGCTCCCCCGTCGTGAGCACCG
Organism: Mycobacterium sp.; assembly: GCA_035569455.1. GTDB lineage: Bacteria > Actinomycetota > Actinomycetes > Mycobacteriales > Mycobacteriaceae > Mycobacterium. The sequence continues at coordinate 47,160 of DATMMZ010000195.1, forward strand.
CTTCGGCCGCGGCTTCGGCCCCAGCCTCCGCCCCGGCTTCGACTCCCGCGTCCGCTCCCGCCGCCACCGCTACGGCCACCACCCCGCCCCCGCCGGCCGCGGGCCCCGCGGGCCCGGCCTTCCCTTACCTGGTGGGCGGTCCGGCCACGGGGGACCGGTCGGGGATGAGTACCAGCGCACAGCGCAAGGCGAGGGAGCCGGATGCCGCTGCGGCGGCAGCGGCGGCTGCCGCGTCTGCGCGGGAAAAGGAAAGGGTGCGCCACCGCCGCCGGGCGGCGATGAATGACCATCATCGCGGCTACCGCCACGAGTTCATGGATATGAATGTCGAGGTCGAACCGGAATGGGACGCCCCGCTGGGCGGGGGGTCAACGCTGGCCTCGGATCGGGGTGCCGGGAACCTGGGCTTTGCCGGAACGGCGCGTAAGGAAGCCGTCGTCGAGGCGTCCGGGCTGACGACGCTGGCCGGTGATGGGTTCGGTGGCGGACCCTCACTGCCGATGGTGCCTGGCACTTGGGAGCTTGACCGGCGTGAGCTCGGCGACGGGGAGAGCACCAGCTGAACAGGTTTGCTTAGATATTGAAAATCATATTCAATAAGCTGCGTTGCTTCGCCAGGCCTGGCGGCGGGCTGTGAACGTGCGCTAGTGACACAAATCGGAAAGGCGGATCAATGATCTCCCTTAGCACGCTTGTCAGCGCCAGCGGAACGGGAGCCGAGGCGTGAATCGGCCACGCCCGACCGCCTCGACAACTAGATTAGGCAATGCTAACTTCAGGCGGGTTAGGTTAGGGGACACTACGTACGGGAGTCGAAGCGGCCGTGGAACACGGTGACGCTGGCATGCTTGCAGCTCAATCTGTCATTTCTCGGGTAGACGGCAGGGTCGACGGTGACGTCGTCAGCCGATTTGCCACCTGCTGCCGCGCGCTGGGCATTTCGGTGTACGAGCGCCAGCGTCCTGCCGACCTGGCCGCCGCCCGGTCGGGTTTCACCGCGCTTACCCGCATCGCCCATGACCAGTGCGACGCCTGGACCGGGCTGGCCGCCGCCGGCGACGTGTCGCCCGCTGTGCTGGCGGCGCTTTCGCGCACCGTGGACACGGCGGGTGTGTTGCAGCGTCAGGTGGAACTGGCGCACGGAGCCTTGGGGTTCCTGTACGACACCGGGCTGTACTTGCGTTTTCGCGCCACCGGCCCGGATGACTTCCATCTCGCCTATGCAGCCGCCCTGGCCACGGCGGGGGACTATGGCGGGGCCGACCAATTGGTTTCCCCCATCGTCGAGCGCCGCCCTGGCTGGCGCGAAGCCCGTTGGGTGAGGCTGGTTATCAATTACCGCGCCGAGCGCTGGTCGGACGTCGTCAAGCTGCTGACCCCGATCGTCAACGACCCCGATCTCGACGAGGCTTTCACCCACGCGGCCAAGGTCACGCTCGGTATCGCGCTGGCCCGCCTGGGCATGTTCGCCCCGGCGTTGTCCTACCTTGAGGAACCGGACGGTCCGGTCGCCGTCGCCGCGGTGGACGGTGGGCTGGCCAAGGCGCTGGTCCTGCGCGCCCACGTCGACGAGGAGTCGGCCAGCGAAGTGCTGCAGGATCTGTATGCGGCCAACCCGGAAAACGAGCAGATCGAGCATGCGTTGTCCGATCCCAGCTTCGGGATCGTCACCACCACCGCGGCGCGGATCGACGCGCGCACCGACCCGTGGGATCCCGACACCGAGCCCAGTCCCGGAGATTTCGTCGACCCCGAAGGCCAGGAGCGCAAGCGTGTGCTGCTGGCAGAGGCCGAACACGAGCTCGATGAATTCATCGGCTTAGACAAGGTCAAAGACCAGGTGGCCCGGTTGAAGAGCGCGGTCGCCATGGAATTGATACGAAAGCACCGCGGACTCGAGGTGGCGCAGCGCACCCACCACCTGGTCTTCACCGGGCCACCAGGAACGGGTAAGACCACCATTGCCCGCGTTGTCGCGAAAATCTATTGCGGCCTGGGCCTTTTGAAGCGGGAAAACATCAAAGAGGTGCACCGCGCCGACCTCATTGGCCAACACATCGGGGAGACCGAGGCCAAAACCAACGCGATCATCGACAGCGCCTTGGACGGGGTGCTGTTCCTCGACGAGGCCTACGCCCTGGTGGCCACCGGCGCCAAGAACGACTTCGGCCTGGTGGCCATCGACACGCTGCTGGCCCGGATGGAGAACGACCGGGATCGGCTGGTGGTGATCGTCGCCGGGTACCGCGCCGACCTCGATCGGTTCCTCGACACCAACCAAGGTCTGCGGTCGCGGTTCACCCGCAGCATCGACTTCCCGTCATACAAACCGAATGAGTTGATCGAGATCGCGAACTTCATGGCCGCCAAGCGCGACAGCGTTTTCGAACAGGCCGCGCTCGATGACCTCGAGGCATTGTTTGCGCAGCTGGCCAACTCGTCGAAACCTGACGCAGTCGGGGTTGAGCGTCGTGGCCTGGATATCGCAGGCAACGGCCGGTTCGTCCGCAACGTGGTCGAAAAGTCCGAAGAAGAACGCGAATTCCGATTGGACCACTCCGCGCATGCCGAAACCGGCGAGTTCACCGATGAGGAGCTGATGACGATCACCGCTGCGGACGTGCGCAGTTCGGTTGCGCCGCTGCTGCAAGGCCTCGGGCTGCAGGAGCCGGCATGACCGATAATGAGCCGGACGGCGAACGGGCAGCGGCACGGCGATCGTTCTCGTCACGAACCCCCGTCAACGACAACCCCGACCAGGTGGTCTACCGCCGCGGTTTCGTCACTCGCCACCAGGTGACTGGCTGGCGGTTCGTGATGCGCCGGATCGCCTCCGGTATTGCCTTGCACGACACCAGGATGCTCGTTGACCCACTGCGCAGCCAGTCACGTGCGGTGCTGATGGGTGTGCTCATCGTGATCACCGGCTTGGTGGGCTGCTTCGTGTTCTCACTGATCCGGCCCAGCGGGTCGGCGGGTAACAACACGGTGCTCGCCGATAGATCAACTGCCGCGCTCTACGTCCGGGTGGGCGACGAGCTGCACCCGGTGCTCAATCTGACCTCAGCCCGGCTGATCGTCGGCCGGCCGGTCAACCCCACTACCGTGAAAAGCACTGAGCTGGACCGCTTTCCGCGCGGCAACCTGATCGGTATCCCAGGCGCGCCGGAGCGGATGGCGCAGAACACCTCCCGCGACGCGACCTGGACGGTGTGCGACGCCGTCAGTGGGACTTCGCGGGGCGCTCACAGCCTCGGGGTCACACTGATCGCGGGCCCGCCGGACAGCCGCGGCGCACGGGCCGCCGCGCTCGCATCCGCGCAGGGAGTCCTGGTCGAGAACGGCGCCAGCACTTGGCTTTTGTGGGACGGCAAGCGCAGCCAGATCGACCTGGCCGACCACGCTGTCACCAACGCGCTCGGATTGGGTGTCGGCGTTTCTGAGGTGCCCGCGCCGCGGCCCGTCGCGTTGGGGCTGTTCAACGCGATACCTGAAGCGCCGTCGCTGACGGCGCCGGCGATCCCGAACGCCGGTGCCGCGCCGGGCTTCCCGGTGCCGGCGCCGATCGGGGCGGTGGTTGTGTCCTCCGCCGTGGACAGGAACTCATCCGACACGGTGCAGTACTACGCCGTGTTGCCGGACGGCCTGCAGCCCATCTCGCCGGTGCTCGCCGCGATCCTGCGCAACAGCAATTCCTATGGCATCCAACAGCCGCCGCGGCTCGGTGCCGATGAGATCGCCAAGCTGCCGGTGTCGCGGATGCTTGATGCCGCACGTTATCCCGACCAGCAGGTCAGTCTCGTCGATGCCGCCCGCGACCCCGTCACCTGCGCGTACTGGAGCAAGCCGGCAGGGGCTGCCACCAGTTCACTGAGCCTGCTTTCCGGCTCCGCGCTGCCGGTGCCCGACGCGGTACACACCCTCGACCTAGTCGGCTCCGCCAACGGAGCGGCCCGCGTTGCCCTGGTACCGGGCACCGGCTACTTCACTCAGACCGTGGGCGGCGGAGCGTCCGCGCCCGCCGCCGGGTCGTTGTTCTGGGTCTCCGACACTGGGGTGCGCTACGGCATCGACACCGAAGCTGAGAATGGACCGGGGGCTGCCGGACACGGCAAAACGATTGAAGCCCTTGGTCTGACGCCGCCCGCGGTGCCCATCCCGTGGTCGATGCTGTCACTGTTCGCGACCGGCCCGACGCTATCGCGCGCCGACGCGCTGCTGGCGCACGACGGCTTGGCGCCCGACAGCCGGCCCGGCCACCCGGCGGCGGCTGAAGGGGGGCCCCGATGAGCCGGCTGATCTTCGAGGCGCGCCGCCGGCTGGCGCGACCAAGTACTCGCAAAGGCACCATCAGCATCGAGGCGCCCCCTGAGCTGGCCCGGGTGATTCCGCCGTCGCTGCTGCGGCGTGCGATGCCCTTCCTGATCGTGATCCTCATCGTCGGCATGGTCGTCGCGCTGGTCGCCACCGGGATGCGGGTGATTTCCCCGCAGACTCTGTTCTTCCCGTTCGTGCTGCTGCTGGCGGCAACCGCGCTCTACCGCGGCGGCGGAAGCAAGATGCGGACCGAGGAGCTCGACGCCGAGCGGGCCGATTATCTGCGTTACCTGTCGGTGGTCCGGGACAACATTCGGACCCAGGCCGCCGAGCAGCGCGCGGCCGCGGAGTGGTCCCATCCCGACCCGGCGGCACTGGCATCGGTGCCCGGATCCCGCCGCCAGTGGGAGCGTGACCCGCACGACTCCGACTTCCTGGTGCTGCGCCTCGGGCGGCACCAGGTGCCCCTGGACACCGCGTTGCGGGTCAACGACACCGCCGACGAGATCGACCTGGAACCGGTGTCGCACAGTGCATTACGCAGTCTGCTCGACACCCAGCGCACCGTCCGCGACGTGCCGACGGGAATCGACGTGACCAAAGTCTCGCGGATCACCGTCCTGGGTGAGGACGATGCGGTGCGCGCGGCATTGCGCGCCTGGATCGCTCAGGCGGTGACCTGGCACGACCCGACGGTGCTGGGCGTGGCGCTGGCCACCCGCGATCTGGAGAACCGGGACTGGTCCTGGCTGAAGTGGTTGCCGCACATCGACATTGCCGGCCGGCTCGACGGTGTCGGCCCGGCCCGCTACCTGTCGACCGACCCCGACGAGCTGGTGTCGCTGCTGGGTTCGGCACTCGTTGATCGCCCGGCGTTCACCGGCGGCCCCGCTGACGCGGTGCGGCACTTGCTGATCGTCGTCGACGACCCCGATTACGACCTGAACGCCTCAACGCTGGCGCTGGGCCGGGCCGGGGTCACCGTTGTGCATTGCTCGAACACACCGCCGCACCGCGAACAGTATTCGGATCCCGAAAAGCCGATGCTGCGCGTCGCGCACGGTGCCATCGAACGTTGGCAGACCGGCGGCTGGCAGCCCTACATCGACACCGCCGACCAGCTCGGTGCTGACGAGGCCTCCCATCTGGCCCGCCAGCTGTCGCGGTGGGATTCCAACCCGACGCACACGGGGCTGCGCTCGGCGGCTACCCGCGGCGCCACTTTCACGACGCTGCTGGGAATCCCGGACGCGTCGCAGTTGGATGTGCCCGCACTATGGGCGCCGCGTAGCCGCGACGACGAGTTGCGCGTACCGATCGGTGTCACCGCGACCGGCGAGCCGCTCATGTTCGACCTCAAGGACGAAGCCGAGGGCGGAATGGGTCCGCACGGCCTGATGATCGGCATGACCGGCTCGGGTAAGTCGCAGACGCTGATGTCGATCCTGTTGTCGCTGTTGACAACTCATTCGGCCGAGCGGCTGATCGTCATCTACGCCGACTTCAAGGGTGAGGCCGGTGCCGACAGCTTCCGGAACTTCCCGCAGGTTGTCGCGGTGATCTCGAACATGGCCGAGAAGAAGTCGCTGGCCGAACGGTTCGCCGACACCCTTCGCGGTGAGGTGGCCCGACGCGAAGTGCTGCTGCGCGAAGCGGGCCGCCGGGTTCAGGGCAGCGCGTTCAACTCGGTGACCGAGTACGAGAATGCGGCGGCGGGGGGACATGACTTGCCGCCGATACCAACGCTATTCGTGGTCGCTGACGAGTTCACCCTGATGCTGGCCGATCACCCGGAATACGCGGAGCTGTTCGACTACGTGGCACGCAAAGGCCGCTCGTTCCGCATCCACATCCTGTTCGCCTCTCAGACGCTGGATGTCGGCAAGATCAAAGACATCGACAAGAACACCTCCTACCGGATCGGGTTGAAGGTGGCCAGTCCCAGTGTTTCCCGCCAGATCATCGGTGTGGAGGACGCCTATCACATCGAGTCCGGCAAAGAGCACAAAGGCGTGGGCTTCTTGGTACCCGCTCCCGGTGCGACGCCGATCAAGTTCCGCAGTACCTATGTCGACGGCATCTACGATCCTCCGCAGACAGCTAAAGCGATTGTGGTGCAATCTATTCCGGAGCCAAAGCTGTTCACCGCGGCAGCGGTGGAACCGGATCAGCCCACGGTGATACCCCGCGGTGAGGATGACGAATCGGCGGGACCGCCGCGCAAGCTGATCGCAACCATCGGCGAGCAACTGGCACGCTACGGGCCACGGGCACCGCGGCTGTGGCTGCCGCCGCTGGACGAACCGATCCCGTTGACCGCGCTGCTGGCTCGCGCCGGTTTGCCGCAACGGCAGTGGCGCTGGCCACTCGGTGAGATCGACAAACCATTCGAGATGCGCCGCGATCCGCTGATATTCGACGCGGCGTCATCGGCCGGAAACATGGTCATCCACGGCGGCGCCAAGTCAGGCAAATCGACCGCGCTGCAAACATTTATCATGTCAGCCGCCAGCCTGCACTCGCCGCGCGAGGTCACGTTCTACTGCCTGGACTACGGCGGCGGGCAGCTGCGGGTGCTGCAGGATCTGGCGCACGTCGGCAGCGTCGCGTCGGCACTGGAACCCGAACGCATCCGCCGCACCTTCGGCGAGCTGGAGCAACTCCTGCTGTCCCGGCAGCAACGTGAGGCATTCCGGGGCCGGGGTGGCAACGGTCACGGGAACGGTTCGGCTTCCGACGATGGCTTCGGCGAGGTGTTCCTTGTCGTCGATAACCTCTACGCATTCGGCCGCGACAACACCGACCAGTTCAATACGCGCAATCCATTGCTGACCAAGGTAACTGAGCTGGTCAACATAGGCCTGGCCTACGGCATTCACGTGATCATCACGACGCCGAGCTGGCTGGAGGTGCCGCTGGCGATGCGCGACGGCCTGGGGCTGCGACTTGAGCTAAGGCTGCACGACGCGCGAGACAGCAACGTGCGGGTGGTCGGCGCGCTGCGCCGCCCGGCCGAATCCGTCCCCTATGACCAGCCGGGCCGCGGATTGACCATGACCGCAGAGCATTTCCTGTTCGCGGCTCCCGAGCTGGACCAAATAGCAGCGATCAACGCCCGCCACCCCGGCGTGGTCGCGCCGCCGGTGCGGTTGCTACCCACCAACCTCGCACCCGAAGCGGTCGGCGCACTCTATCGAGGCCCCGACCGGGTGGTCATCGGCCAGCGCGAAGAAGATCTGGCGCCGGTGCTACTCGACTTCGCCGAGAACCCGCTGCTGATGGTCTTCGGTGACAGCAAGTCGGGAAAGACCACACTGCTGCGCCACCTCATCCGCACCATCCGCGAGAACTCCACTCCCGACCGGGTGGCATTCACCGTGCTGGACCGCCGGTTACACCTCGTCGACGAGCCCTTGTTCCCCGACAACGAATACACCCCAAACGTCGACCGAATCATCCCGGCGATGCTCGGGCTGGCCAACCTCATCGAGTCGCGGCGCCCGCCGGCGGGCTTGTCGCCTGCCGAGCTGTCCCGGTGGAGCTATCAGGGCCACACCCACTACCTGATCGTCGACGACGTCGACCAGATACCGGATTCGCCGATGATGAGCGGCCCGTACGTCGGACAGCGGCCATGGTCTCCCCTCATCGGTCTGCTCTCGCAGGCCGGCGATTTGGGGCTGCGGGTGATCGTCACGGCGCGCGCCAGTGGATCGGGGCACGCGCTGATGACTAGCCCGTTGTTGCGCCGGTTCAACGATCTGCAAGCGACCACGTTGATGTTGGCGGGCAATCCGGCCGACAGCGGCAAGATCCGGGGGCAGCGATTTGGCCGGTTGCCTGCCGGACGGGCGATTCTGTTGGGCGACAGTGATAGTCCGACGTATGTGCAGTTGGTAAACCCGCTGGCCGATGAAGCCGCGGTGGTTAACGAAACGCAACAGAAGGGGTAGTTGTCATGACGTTGCGAGTGGTTCCCGAGGGCCTGGCCGCGACCAGCGCGGCGGTGGAGGCGCTGACGGCGCGGCTGGCGGCCGCGCACGCGGCTGCGGCTCCGCTGATTACCGCGGTGGTGCCGCCTGCGACGGATCCGGTGTCGCTGCAGACCGCAGCCGGGTTCAGCGCCCAGGGCGAGGAGCATGAGGCGATGGCGGCCCAGGGCGTTGAAGAGCTGGGACGTGCGGGTGTGGGTGTGGGCGAGGCCGGCGCGAGTTATCTCGCCGGTGACGCCGCAGCGGCCGCGACGTATGGGATCGCGGGCGCCTGAGGATGAGCGCGCCCATCTGGATTGCTTCGCCGCCGGAAGTGCATTCGGCGTTGCTGAGCTCAGGTCCGGGACCGGGGCCGCTGCTTGCGGCCGCCGGCGCATGGACCTCGCTCAGCACCGAATATGCCTCGGCAGCAGCGGAACTCAGTGGGCTTTTGGGGGCGGTGCAGGCGGGGGCGTGGCAGGGGCCGAGTGCCGAGCGGTATGTGGCTGCGCACCTGCCGTATGTCGCGTGGTTGCAGCAGGCCAGCCTCGACAGCGCGGGGGTGGCCGCTCAGCACGAGGCCGCGGCGGTCGCTTACACCAGCGCGTTGGCAGCGATGCCGACGTTGGTGGAGTTGGCGACCAACCATGTCATTCATGGGGTCTTGACAGCGACGAATTTCTTTGGGATCAATACCATCCCGATCGCACTCAACGAAGCTGACTACGTGCGGATGTGGGTGCAGGCCGCGACCACCATGGGTCTTTATCACGCGGTGTCGGGTGCGGCACTGGCCTCGGCACCGCGCACCACGGCGGCGCCGATTGTGCTCACACCGGGGGCCGGCGAGGCGGAAGCGGCAGCCGGCGGGGTCCAGAGCAGCGCGCTGGCACCGGCCGCCGGCTCAGGTTCGCTGCTGAACAGCTCGAACATCATCACCGAATTGCTGGAGGCCTACGTAAAGGCGTTGCCCGGCGGAGACTCGATCTGGAACTTCCTGCAGAACCCGGGCACCGTGATTCAGCACATGATCATCGATTTTTCGACCAACCCGGCCGCGGCGCTGGTTACCTGGGGACCATTGTTTTTCGCGCTGGGGTATCAGGCGTTCTGGGAGCCGGTCGGATGGGGCACGTGGGGGACCCTGCTGAGTTCGCCCGCATGGCTGGTACCGCTACTCGTCACCGGACTCTCGAATCTGGGTTTACTAGGTCTAATCCAACCTGACCCCATTCCCGACGTCGCTTCCGCGCAGGCGCCGACTCCGGGGGTCGCCGAGCAGCACAGCTTGCCGGCGGCCGGAGTCAGCTCGACCGTTGCAAGTCCCGCATCAGGAGCACCGGCGCCGGTGTCTGCCGCGGCTGCCGGTGCCGCGCCGGCGCCGGCGCCGATCACCGGGAGTTTTGCCTACGTGGTGGGCGTTGGCGGCGATCCGGGGGAGGATTTCGGGCCAACGGTGGCCGGCCGTGGTGGTGTCAAGGCGCCGGCGGCGACCATCCGGGCGCCGGGTGCGGTGGCCGCTATCAGTGCCACGGAACGGGCGCGGCGACGTCGGCGGGCCGCAATGCACGACTATGGGGACGAATTCGCGGATATGGATTCCGACATCGGCGTCGTCCCCGATTACGACCCGCAGGCTTCGGATCAGGGGGCTGGGACTCTTGGGTTTGCCGGGACCGCGCACAAAGACAGCCAAGTGCGGGCGGCGGGGCTGACGATGTTGGCCGGCAACGGGTTCGGTGGCGGGCCGGCGATGCCGATGGTGCCGGGTACCTGGGAGTCGGGCTCGGAGAGGCCGGAGGAGCCGGTAGCGCCGGGGAGAGGGGGCCGGGACGGTTAGCAAGATAGTTCGCAGCGTGCTGATGAGTAACCGAAATCTGAAGGGAGAGAAAACATTATGAGTCTTTTAGATGCTCATATCCCGCAGCTGGTAGCCGCGCAGTCGGCGTTTGCCGCCAAGGCGGGGTTGATGCGCAGTACGATCAGCCAAGCCGAGCAGGAGGCCATGTCTGCGCAGGCGTTTCACGTCGGCGAGTCGTCGATGGCATTCCAGGGCGCCCACGCCCGCTTTGTCGAGGTAGCGGCCAGGATCAACACCTTGCTGGACATCGCGCAGGCGAATTTGGGTGACGCCGCAGGTACGTATGTGGCCACCGACGCCGCGGCGGCGTCGACCTACACCGGCTTCTGAGGGTTCTGACCCGACCAAACTGGTTAACTCCGAAAGGACTTCAAGATGTCGCAGATCATGTACAACTACCCGGCTATGCTCGGCCACGCCGGGGACATGTCGGGCTATGCCGGCACTTTGCAGGGGCTGGGTGCCGATATCGCCAGCGAGCAGGCCGCGTTGTCCAATGCCTGGCAGGGCGATACGGGTATGACGTATCAGACCTGGCAGGCGCAGTGGAACCAGGCCATGGACGACCTGGTGCGGGCCTATCAGGCGATGGCCAACACCCACGAAGCCAACACCATGGCCATGATGGCCCGTGATTCGGCCGAAGCCGCCAAATGGGGCGGCTAGGCCGTGCCCAGATGACCTTAGATGAACGCAGAACCTAACGCGGTCGAGCTGACCGTCGATCACGCGTGGTTCATCGCTGAAACCGTTGGGGCGGGCAGCTTTCCGTGGGTGCTGGCGATCACCACGCCCTACTGCGATGCCGCGCAGCGGAACGCGTTCTTCGAACGTCAGAAGGCCGAGCTGGCCCGGATGGGACTGTTGTCGGCAGACGGCGCCATCAACCCGGCCGTCGTCGACTGGATCAGAGCGGTGTGCTTTCCGGACCGATGGCTCGAGCTGCGCTACCTCGGCCCCACCTCGGCAAGCGGCGCCGGCGAGCTGCTGCGCGGCATCGTTGCGCAGCGTGGCGGTACCACTGGTAAGACTCCCAAAACAGTGGTCGCGTTGCGTAGCGCGCAGCTGATCACCTTCACCGCAATGGATATCGATGATCCCCGGGCGCTGGTTCCCATCCTTTGTGTCGGGCTGTCGCAGCGGTCGCCGGCACGGTTCGACGAGTTCAGCATGCCGACGCGCGTGGGAGCCCGCGCCGACGAGCGGCTGCGGTCCGGCACATCGCTGGGGGAAGTCCTTGACTACCTGGGGATTCCGCCGTCGGCACGACCGGTGGTGGAGTCCGTGTTCTCCGGCCCTCGCAGCTACGTTGAGGTCGTCGCCGGCTGCCGCCGCGACGGGCAGCATGCCGGCACCGAGGTGGGGATGAGCATTGTCGACACCAGCGCGGGCCGGATACTGGTCAGCCCGTCCCGGGCATTCGACGGCGAGTGGGTGTCAACGTTCAGCCCCGGGACACCCTTCGCCATCGCCGTAGCGATCGAACAACTGACCGCCGGCTTGCCCGACGGCCAATGGTTCCCCAGCCAACGGCTGGCCCGAGATTTCTCTGCCCAAGCCATATGAGAAGAAATTAGATAGAGAAGAGAGCACGATGTTCCAGGATTCGAGGGCCCGGTGACGTCCGGCGCTGTCATGCCGATCGTCCGCGTTGCGATCCTCGCGGACAGCAGGTTGACGGAGATGGCGCTTCCCACAGAATTGCCGCTGCGCGAAATCCTGCCTGCGCTAGAGCGTTTGGTGGTTCCCGCCGCCCAAAATGGAGATGACGGTGACTCCGGTACCGGCGGCGCGGCTTCCCGCTTGAGCCTGGCGCCCATCGGTGGGTCGCCGTTCAGCCTGGACGCCAGCCTGGACACCGTCGGAGTCGTCGACGGTGACCTGCTTGCGTTGCAGCCGGTGCCCCCCGGTCCGGCCGCGCCCGGCATTGTCGAAGACATCGCCGACGCGGCGATGATCTTCTCGACCTCCCGGCGCAAGCCATGGGGCACAACGCATCTCCAGCGTGGGGCGCTCGCTGCGGCGATCGCCGTGGCACTCGCGGCCACCGGCCTGGGAGTCACCTACCGGGTGACCACGGGCGCACTGGTCGGGCTGGTCGCGGTCAGCGTGATCGCGGCGGTCACCGCGATCGCCGGATTGTTCATCACGCGGAGTTCGGAACGCACCGGCATGGCGCTGTCGGCCGCGGCGTTGGTGCCCATTGGCGCCGCCATGGCGTTGGCGGTACCCGGACGATTCGGCCCGGCGCAGCTGGTGCTGGCCGCCGCCGGCGTCACCGCATGGTCGGTGATCGCCCTGCTGGTTCCGGGCCCTGAACGCGAGCGCGTCGTCGGCTTCTTCACCGCGGTCGCGGTGGTCGGGGCCGGTGTGGCGCTGGCCGCCGGTGCCGAACTGCTTTGGCAACTACCGATATTGACCATCGGCTGCGGGCTGATCGTGGCGGCTCTGCTGGTTACCATCCAGGCGGCTCAGCTGTCCGCGCTGTGGGCACGCTTCCCGTTGCCGGTCATCCCGGCGCCCGGCGATCCCACCCCCTCGGCGCCGTCATTACGGGTGCTTGAGGACTTCCCGCGGCGGGTGCGGATCAGCGACGCACATCAGGGCGGTTTCATCGCGGCCGCGGTTGTGCTCAGCGTCCTGGGATCGGTCGCGATCGCGCTGCGCCCCGAGGCGCTGAGTGGTGTGGGCTGGTACGTGGTGGCGGCAACCGCGGCTGCGTCCATCCTGCGCGCCCGGGTGTGGGATTCGGCCGCGTGCAAGGCTTGGCTGCTCGCTCAGCCCTACCTGGTCGCCGGTGTCCTGCTGGTGTTCTACACCGCGACGGGGCGCTACGCCGCTGCTCTGGGCGCGGTATTGGTGCTCAGCGTGCTCGTGCTGGTATGGGTGGTGGCCGCACTGAACCCGCGCATCGCGTCTCCGGAGAGCTATTCGCTGCCGCTGCGCCGGCTGCTGGGCTTTCTCGCCTCAGGCATCGATGCTTCGCTGATCCCCGTCATGGCGTATCTCGTTGGTCTGTTCAGCTGGGTACTCAATCGATGATGCGAGCTGGGCCTCGAACCGGGTTGGCCTGCCTCACAGCAGCATTCGCTGCTGCGGTTTGGACGGCTCCGCCGGCACTCGCAATCAGCCCGCCGGCGGTGGACCCAGGCGTGCCGCCGCCCAGCGGAAGCCCTGGCCCCGTGCAGCCGATGGAACAACGCGGCCCGTGCGACACCTCCGGAATCATCCCGGGTTCCGATCCAGGCGTAACGACGCCCAGTCAAGCAATGCTGAATCTTCCGGCGGCGTGGCAGTTTTCCCGCGGCGATGGCCAGCTGGTGGCGGTCATCGACACCGGCGTCCGGCCCGGCCCACGACTGCCCAACGTTGATCCCGGCGGGGATTTCGTGGAGACGACCGATGGCCTGACCGACTGCGACGGGCACGGAACCCTGGTTGCCGGCATCATCGCCGGCCAGCCCGCCCCGTCTGGTGAGGACGGGTTCTCGGGAGTCGCGCCAGCAGCGCGGGTGCTGTCGATCAGGGTGACATCCGCGAAGTTCTCGCCACGGCTGCCTGGCGGCGATCCGATGCTCGCGCAGGCGTCCCTCGAGGTGGCCACTCTGAGCCGGGCCATCGTGCATGCGGCCGATGCCGGCGCCCGGGTGATCAACATCTCCGCGATAACCTGCCTGCCCGCCGATCGGCCTATCGATCAGGCCGCGCTGGGCGCGGCGATCCGATACGCGGCGGTGGACAAGGACGCGGTGATCGTGGCCGCCGCGGGCAACACCGGGCCGACCGGATCGGTCGCCGGCGGAACGTCCTGTGAGTCCAACGCGCTCACCGATCTGGGCCGCCCCGACGACCAGCGGAACTGGGCGAGCGTCACGTCGGTCTCCATCCCGTCGTGGTGGCAGCCGTACGTGTTGTCGGCGGCCTCGCTGACACCGGATGGGCAGCCGTCGAAATTCACCATGGCCGGGCCGTGGGTGCGTATCGCGGCGCCCGGTGAAAACATCGTCTCGGCCAGCAACCGCGACGGTGGCGGCCTGGCCAACGGCCTGCCCGGCGAGCACCAGCAACAGATCCCCCTGAGCGGCACCAGCTACTCGGCCGGCTACGTGTCGGGCGTGGCGGCGCTGGTGCGCAGCAAATATCCCGGGATGACCGCCACACAGGTGGTGCACCGGATCACCGCCACCGCGCACAACGGCGCGCGAGCGCCCTCCAACGTCGTCGGCGCCGGCACCGTGGATCCGGTGGCAGCCCTGACCTGGGAGCTGCCCGCCAGCCCCGAAACAAATATGGTGCCGGCAAAGCCGGTCGTCCCTCCGCCGGCACCGGCACCGAAGGACAACACCCCGCGGACAGTGGCGTTCATCGGCAGCGCCGTGCTGGCCTTGGTTGTCGCGGCCGTTGCAGCGACCGTAGCGATCACCGCGCGGCGGCGAAAGGAGCCCACCTCTTGAGCACGCACCGATCGACGCCCAGCCCTTTCTGGCCAACGAGCGGGAGACTGACTCTGGCGCTGCTGGCCGTTGTGCCGGCGGTGATGGCGTACCCCTGGCGGTCGACGCGCGACTACTGGGTGCTCGGCATCGCCGTGGTCGTTGTGATCCTGTTGTTCGGCTGGTGGGGTGGACTGCACTTCACGACGATCGCGCGCCGCCGGCTGGCGATGATGCGCCGCCGCGGCGGCTGGGTCCCCGAATCCGGCGTTCACGCCGGCCGCGCAGCGCGGACCACTGCGCTGCTTCGGGTCGGGCCGCCGGCCGACGACCAGGACGTGCTCCCGCTGCCGCTGATCGCCGGGTATCTGAACTGCTACGGCATTCGCGCCGACTCGATCCGAATCACCAGCCGCGCCAACGCATTCGGTGCTTGCCAGACCTGGATCGCGCTGACGGTATCGGCCGCCGAAAACCTGGCGGCGCTGCAGGCGCGCTCGGCGCGGATCCCGTTGCAGGAGACCACCCAGGTCGCGGTGCGGCGGCTCGCCGACCACCTGCGCGAGATCGGTTGGGAGGCTGGCATGGTCGGGCCCGACGACGTCCCCGGTTTGCTCGAGCCCGCCGGACGCGAGACGTGGCGCGGAGTGCAGCAGGGCTCGGGTTACGTTGCGGCATACCGGGTCAGCGCGGATGACGCGCTGCCTGACACTCTGGACGCGATCCGATCACATCAGGCGCGCGTGACCTGGACCGCGCTGGAGATCGCCGGCGCGGGGGGGTCAGGAGCCCGCCATACGGTCGCCGTCGCATGCGCGTTGCTGACCGATGCGCCGCCCGAAGCCGCGGCGCCGCTGCCCGGCCTGATCCCGCAACGCGGAAACCACCAGCCGGCACTGATGGCGATGGATCTGTTGTCCACCCAACGGCTCGACGGACACATGGATGCGCCCGCCGACTTGCTGACGCGCTTGGACTGGCCCACTCCGCCCGCCGGGGCCCATCGGGCACCGCTGACCGAAGCGGCTAAAACATGAAGTCGTGCAGGAACGGGGTCATGCGCCGCAGGTAGTCCAGCTGGCTCACGTGCACCAGGTGACTGCCCGGGAACCAGTGCAGTGCGCAGTGATCCCAATGCTCCCAGAGCATTGCGGCCTGGTCCGGTGGAGCCATCCGATCGCCCAGGCCGGTGATGATCATCCGACGGTCCTTGGGGACCACCGGCAGATAGTTCAGCGGACAGTGGTAGGACATTCCGGCGTTTAACTCGCCACTGTTGATGTTGGTGAGCCGCAGGCCCAGCCTGACCATCGTGTTGGCCGGGAACCATTCCTGGAACAACTTTGCCGGTTTGACGACCGGGCAGTTCGGGATCACGGCCTCGAGCCGGTCTTCGACGGTGGCCAGCAGCGCGGAGGTGTAACCGCCCAGCGAAATCCCGGTCAGTGCAACGCGTTCCACACCGGTATGGCGCAGATAATCAACGATGGAACGGAAGTCGTGCACGGCCTGGGCCATCGACTCGGCGAAACCGCTGAGCCCGCTGGCGAAGTAGCCGAAACCGCTGAACGGCGAGAGCTTTTCGGCCCGTCGCCCGTGAAACGGCAACGTGTACAACAGCACGTCGTAGCCCGACCGGTAATACCACGGCAGCGAGAAGAACAGGCCGTTGAGCAGGTACGACGAACCCATGAAACCGTGGATGACGCATAGCGTCGGACGTGGTCCGTCGTCATGGCGCCAGTGCTGCGCACGCACGATGTTGTTGGAGGTAAATGCGCGCCACTGCTTTCGCATCGCGGGGTTGATCGCGGTGAAGCTGCTGGGGAACGCGATGTTGTCGACGGTCCCGTTGGCGACCCACTCCGCGAGCAGGCTGGCCTGGCGTGACCGGACATCGGGCAATTCGGCGGGAGCCGGAAACGACTTCGCCACATCGTGCTCGGCTGCCAGCTCGGCGTAGAAGCCCAAATTGCGGCGCTCGCCGCCCGGGTGACGCATGGCGTGGGCGACAACGGCCGGCGCCACCGTCGTGGAGAGCACCGATGCGGCCGCGGTCCGCAGCGCCAGATCGCCGATCGCGGATACGTCGACCACCACGCGCTGACGGGGCGATAGGGCCGAACGGGAGGGTAATACTTGAGCGTCGGCCGGTACATCTGCACCCAGGGCACCCGGTACGTCCGGGACGGGAATCGACATCTCCGACATGATCGTCACTCGGCCTTTCTGGCGGGGCGGTCCCACGACACTGCCATCGGCAGCACAGCCTGTGAACGCCGATGGTATCCCGCCAGCGCCCGGGAACCAGGCGTAATACGGTTTGTCTATATCAGCGGACTCGCGACGGTGTTGATCAGGAGGATCGATATGTGGGATCCCGACGTCTATCTGGCCTTTGCCGACGATCGCAGCCGTCCGTTCTACGACTTGTTGTCACGGGTGGGTATCGAGCGGGCACGCCGGGTCGTCGACCTCGGTTGCGGCCCGGGCCACCTGACAAAGTACCTGGCAAAACGCTGGCCGGACGCGGTGATCGAGGCAATGGACAGCTCGCCGGAGATGGTCGCCGCCGCCCGCGAACGCGGAATCGACGCCACCGTCGGTGACTTGCGGACGTGGAAGCCCAAGCCCGATACCGACGTGGTGGTCAGCAACGCGGCCATGCATTGGGTGCCCGAGCACACCGACTTGCTGGTCCGGTGGGCCGGGGAGCTGGCACCCGGATCGTGGATGGCTATCCAGATTCCGGGCAACTTCGAGACGCCGTCGCACGCCACGGTGCGCGCGTTGGCCCGCCGTGAACCATACGCAAAGGTCATGCGCGACATACCGTTCCGAGTCGGAGCGGTGGTTCATCCGCCGACCCAATACGCCAACCTGCTGATGGATGCCGGATGCAAGGTCGACGTTTGGGAGACCACTTACCTACACCAGCTGACCGGCGAGCACCCGGTGCTGGAATGGATCACCGGAACCGCGCTGGTCCCGGTCCGCGAGCGGCTCGACGATAAAGGTTGGGAGCAGTTTCGCCAGGAACTCATCCCGCTGCTGGACGACGCCTACCCGGCTCGGGCCGACGGTACGACGATCTTCCCCTTCCGGCGCGTGTTCATCGTCGCCGAGGTCGGTGGCACACGCCGCTCAGGTGGGTAGCCCCTGCAGCCGCGCATCCTCGCGGTATCGGTCGACCCACTCGTCGGAGCGCTGGTCGGCCTGCCGTTCCAGCATCGGTGGGGGCGCCAGCTTCGGATCCTGCCCGAGTGCCTCAAGAACGTGGCCGACGATCGCGGTCAGATTGCGCCACAACACGGGGTATGGGATATCGATCGGTGTGATGGACTCCTCGGCGAACCAAGCGCGCCACCTGGTTTCCTGATCGTGCAGGTTCTTGACGATGTGGGCGATGGCGCCGGCGTGGTAGACGGCTTGCGAGTCGCGCTCAGGGTCTGGGTGACCCCGCCAAACCTGGGTCTGCACGGCGCGCCAGAACGACACCGCCTGCGACACCACGTCCGGCCGGTAGACGTGCACGTACACGGGCTCGCTGCCAATCACAGCGCGGATCGCCGCGCGCAGGCCGTCGCCAGAGCATTCGGGCAGTTGCGACGCCCGCTCCTGCAACAGCGCCGTCTGGTTCCACATCAACTTGCCGCCCCAGATACCGTTGGGGGTGCGGCCGGAACTGCGGATGTGCTCCCGCCAGACAACCGGCGTCGCGGTGTCCGGCGTACCGCGGTGCTCCAGCGGATCGAGCAATCGCAAGATCGACTCGTCGTCGATGCCGGCAAACCATTCCCGCGGCTGAGGCGCCATTCCGGTGTCCGGCAGGTATTGGAAGAACTCTTGTGGTTCCCCGGCGCATCCCGTCGCGCGCAGCGACTCCACCAGCAAGGTGCTGCCGCTGCGCTGCGTGGCGACTACCAGATACGACGTCGCAGGACAGGACACCGGATGAGCCTAACCGCAAGTCAGCGTGGTCGCGTTCGTATGAATTAGCTTCACGCTGAACACAAGCGTTTGTTGCTCGCGAATTCACTCCTCGACGCCGCGGTCGACGGCAAGCGCCGACCGGCTGGTCGGCGCGGTGTGCTGGATGCGTAGATACGTTTCGGTATAGCGCTTCGCGACACGGGTACCGGCAAACTCCGACGGTATTACGTCGCCCGTCCGGTGGCGCCAGTCGTGCAGCCGGAGCGCCAGTTCGACTGCGATCGCGGCTATGCCCTGGCCGTGGGCGCCGGCCAGCAGGTTGTTGGTCTCGGTCGGATCTGTTCGCAGATCGTAGAGTTCGCGCTGCGGACGCGGCGACTTGGCGGACGGCGCGACAGCCAGGCCGGACGGGCTTTTCTCGATGTCCCAGGGCAGGTCCAGAAGTGGCCGGGCACATAATTCTCGATGTAGCTGTATTCCTTTGTGCGGACGGCGCGAATGGGATCGAAGGCGTCGTGATAGGTCTTCGTGGTGTACACGTGATCGCGCACCGGATCGGTTTCGGTATCCGGCGCAAGCAGGCGGCGCGCATGCGACACACCCTCGATGTCCGCCGGCACGTCGATTCCCAGCAGGTCCAGCAGCGTCGGGACCAGGTCGACGCCGCTGAACAGCTCGTCGTAGACGCGAGGTGCCACCGTCCGGTTGGTGGGCGGACGGACGAGCATGGCGATGCCCGTTCCGGCGTCGTACAGCGTGGATTTCGCGCGGGGGAACGCCGGGCCGTGATCTGTGAGGAACACCACCCAGGTAGTGGCATCCAGTCCGGTCTCCGCCAGCGTGTCCAGCAGCCGGCCGACCGCTGCGTCGGCCGTGGCGATGGACCCGTAGAAGCCGGCCCAATCCTGGCGCACCTCGGGAGTATCGGGCAGGTAGTCAGGAAGGTCGACGGCCGTGCTGTCGACCGGTTGGTAGCGCTCGTGCGGGTAGGGCCGGTGGACTTCGAAGAACCCGGCCGTCAACAGGAATGGGCGTCCGCAACGTTGCGGGGCGCCCTCCCGCAGCCACCGCTGGGCTTTGTCCACCACGTATTCGCAGAAGGAGTTCGACACGTCAAACTCGTCGTATCCCAGCCGCTTCGGGTAGGACGTCTCGTGTTGCATTCCGAAAAGAGCTGAGTACCAACCTGATTCGGACAATAGATGCGGAAGGGTGCGCACTCCGGCACGGTATTCCCAGCCGTGGTGTGCCAGGCCGACGAGCCCATTGCTTTGCGGGTAGCGACCGGTGAACAGTGATCCGCGTGACGGTGAGCACAGCGGCGCGGTGGCATGGGCTCTGGTGAACAAGATGCCCTCGGCGGCAAGCCGGTCCAGCCGCGGGCTACAGACGTCCGGGTGGCCGTAGGCACCGAGATAGCGTCCCAAGTCGTGCCAGTGGACGATCAGCACATTTTCTATTTTGTTGTTCTGTTGTGAGTCCTTTGCCACACCTTCACCGTCGTTTCCGTCACCCCGATCGGCGACGATACCGCAGCCGAATGCCACGTGCGTCGCATTGACGCGGCGGCTGAGACAATCGCTGGACGCGATGGTGAGGTACACGGTATGGACACGGTGATAACTGGTCTGGGGCTGCTGGAGTCGCCGCGTTGGCACGACGGGCGGCTGTGGGTGGCGGATTGGACGGCCGGGCTGATCCGCGCGATTCGCCCCACGGGTTCCGTCGAGGTCGTGCTTGAGCACCGTTCGTTGCCAATGTGTTTCGACTTCCTGCCGCACCTGCCAGCAAACGAGGGTTTGGTGCTGACGTCGAGTTCTCAGCGGGCGCTGCTTCGGCTGTCGGAGGACGGCACGCTGACCCGGTATGCCGACCTGTCGGCGCTATCGCCGTACGGCTGCAACGACATCGTGATCGACGGCCGTGGCAACACCTACGTCAACAACGTCAATTTCGACTTCGCTGCGGGGCCGCCCGCCGGTGCCCACGCACCCGGATTTGTGGCCCTCGTCACACCGGATCGACGCGCTCAATTGGTCGCCGACGATCTGGCGTTTCCCAACGGGATGGCCGTCACCGCGGACAACGCCACGCTCATCGTCGCTGAGTCCTACCGGCACCGGCTGACCGCCTTCGACATCGGTGCCGACGGGTCGCTGTCGAATCGGCGGGTCTGGGCAGAGGTGGGTGGGCACTCACCCGACGGCATCTGCCTCGACCGCGACGGCGCCGCCTGGTACGCCGACGTGGGCGATCGCTGCTGTGTGCGGGTCGCCCAGGGCGGCGAGGTCTTGCAGCGGGTCGAACTCGATCGCGGCGCGTTTGCCTGCATGCTCGGCGGGGCGGACGGCTCCACCCTCTTCGTGGCCGCCGCGCATTGGCCCGGGCCGCGACATTTGATGAATTACACCGAATGGGACGGCATGGTGGTGAGTGTTTCCGGGCCCGCCCCTTCGTCGGGGTGGCCGGGCGCCCCATCCAGCGTTGGTTGAGCCCACCCGTTCTCGGTGACGAATTCCGCCAGCGGTCGCGCGAAGGCCCAGCCGTCCAATTCCAGCGCCGGCCGATCCGGAAAGTCGGGCACCGGGCCAAGACATAGGATGGCCACCGGGTCGGCATCGGCCGGCATGGCGAGCAGCGCCGCCAACTGTCGCGGGTCGAATAGCGACACCCAGCCCATCCCGAGACCTTCGGACCGTGCCGCCAGCCACAGGTTCTGGATCGCGCAGGACACCGACGCGAGGTCCATCTGCGGTAGCGTGCGCCGGCCGAAGACATGCCTCTGGCGGTCGTCGCACAGCGCTACCACGAGGAGCTCGGCGCATTCGAGAATGCCCTCGACCTTGAGCCGCAAGAATTCCTCGGCGCGCGGTCCCAGCGCTTGCGCGGTGAGGGCGCGCTCTTCGTCGACCAAGGCGTGGACACGGCCGCGGAGCTGCTGATCGGTGATCCGGATGAAGCGCCACGGCTGCATCAGACCGACGCTGGGAGCGGCGTGCGCGGCTTGCAACAAGCGCGCCAGCACATCCTCGGGCACCACACCACCGGGCACGAACCGGCGCATGTCTCGCCGTTCGGAGATCACGCGATACACCGCCCGGCGCTCTTGCGGCGTGAACACGTGGTCGGTCACACAGCCATCGTAGAAAGCCGAGGTTGCCGTTAGCGTGAATCGTGTCGACTTTGCGAATAAGAGAACAAGAGGAATGGGGAGTGTCCGGTGAAATTTCCCGAAGTACTCGACCAGCTGCCCAACGACCGCACTGTGCGGCGTGTCTACGGGGAGCCCCATGTGACGCCGGACGGCGTCACCGTGATCCCGGTCGCCGGAATCAAGGAAGGCCGGGGGAAGCGTCGACCCGGCAGTGCCCAGGGTGAGGACGCCGACCGGGCTTACGGCTTCGTCGGGGTGCCGATCGGTGTGTTCGTCGTCCAGGGAGATGACGCTCATTGGGTGCCGGCCTTCGATGCCAACCGGATTGCGCTGATCGGCGTGCTCACCGGCCTGCTGGCCGCGGTGATAGCCAGCCTGGCGGTGCTCCGTCAGCCGCCGTGGCCGCGGATCACGATCACGGGCTATAGGTGACACCGACCGCGCGGAAGACGTATTCCGGGGGCACATCGAAGGCCAGTGATCGGCTCGGCAGGCGGCTCAGTACATCTTCGGGGATGGCGTCTTTGTAGTGCAGCGAGAGCTGGCCGCTGAACTTCGCGTCGACGTTGGCGACGTCGAGCTCGAGTTGTAGGCCCGTCGCCGAGATCTCGGCCGTCGCGGCACCCGCCTGCGCCTCGTCCCAGCGCACGTCGATGGCGCGGCCGGCCAACTTCGGCACCACCGAAAGCGTCGCCAGCGCTCGCTGTGCGGTGAACGCCAGCGAACCCACGTAGCTGCCGACACTGTGCGAGGCCCGCAGCCCGGGGATGACGCCGCTGAACCGACGGGTGACCGCGACGTACTCGGCAAGATAGATCAGTCCCTCGGCTTCGACCTGAACACGCAGGTCGGCGGGTAGCTTGCCGATGCCGAACAACTTGCGAACAAAGACGGCCATCAGGCCAGTATGACCGCGGGCCCGATGCCCGGTGCGTCAGTCATCACGGTGCGGTGACCTAACCGGGTCTGAACCTTTACTTGACCCCGACGTGAGATCGGTCCGACGATTGAACGATGCGCCGATTGGTTGCTCTGCTGTGCGCTGCCGCGTGCCTGGGTTTCGCGTCGGTGGCGCTCGCTCCGGCCAGCGGCGCTGCCGGCAGCCCGTGGTTCGCGAACTCGGTTGGCAATGCCACGCAAGTGGTTTCGGTGGTGAGCACCGGCGGATCGAACGCAAGAATGGATATCTACCAGCGCACCGCCACCGGCTGGCAGGCGCTCAAGACCGGGATTCCCACCCACGTCGGTTCGGCGGGCATGGCGCCGCAGGCCAAGAGCGGGGTCCCGGCCACCCCGATGGGTGTCTACAGCCTCGACTCCGCCTTCGGCACTGCGCCGAATCCCGGCGGCGGACTGCCGTACACCCAAGTCGGGCCGAACCACTGGTGGAGCGGCGACGACCACAGCCCCACCTTCAACACCATGCAGGTATGCCAGAGCTCGCAGTGCCCGTTCAGCACGGCCGACAGCGAGAACCTGCAGATCCCGCAGTACAAGCACGCGGTGGTGATGGGCGTCAACAAGAACAAGGTTCCGGGCGGCGGTGCGGCATTTTTCTTCCATACCACCGACGGCGGCCCCACCGAGGGGTGCGTGGCGATCGACGATGCCACGCTGGTGCAGGTCATCCGCTGGCTGCAACCCGGTGCGGTGATCGCGATTACCAAGTAGCCAAAGCGCGACCGGGATTGACCTTAAAGTCCATGCCCGCTAACGACATTGTCGCGTCGTAGGTTCTGTCGTAGCCGGTGACGCTGATCTTCCAACCGGCGTCGGTGCGTCGATATTGGTCGCGGTAGAAGGCCGCGCCGATCAGCATGAAGTCGTATTCGGCAACGATGACCCGGTCCTGCAGATACCAACTGCCCGACGCGGTGTCGCCGGTCACCGTGACCTCGGGATGGGTCACCCGGTGTTCGGTGATGACGTTCGGGCCGAGAGCTTTGCGCATGTAGTCGACCAGGTCGGCACGGTTGGTGAAGTGCAACTCCTCACCGAGCGAGGGTCCGTAGTCGGCCTTGATGTCCTCGGCCAGCGTGTCGGCGTAGTCGTCCCAGTGTTTGGTGTCCAGCGCGCGCAAGTACCGGTACTTGAGTCGCTTGATCGCTTCGATATCGGCGGCGTGATCATGGGGGCTCATCACGTCATTGCAGCACACGGGAAAAGGTCAGCTGCGGTCAGTCGGACGGTTTGGGCCTCCGCCGAGATATAAACCAGGGTCACGTTCTCCGGCGTGTCGTGTGTGTGGTTTATGTGTCGCGCTGTTCCCGACCGTCATTGCAGCACACGGGTGACCATGTCGATCAGCGCGCGTCGTTCCCGGCTCCAGTCGATGGCGGTTCCGGTGATCATCTGCGCCAGCACCACACCCCGCAACGTGGCCCAGATTACCTCGGCCACACCAGCTTTCGACGGATCCTCGGTTATCAGCCGACCGAGTTGGCCGATCGCCGAGTTCATTTCGAGCAGATGGCGCCGCGAGGACTCGCCCGGGCCGCCGCGGGTGGCGCGCAGGATCTCGAAGGCCGCCATCGAGGTCGGACTGCTATAGCAGCTCCAGGCTTTGTCGACGACGACCTCGATGCGCTCTCGCAGCGGTAGTTCGCTGACGTCGGCCGACGACAGGCTGTTGACCAGCCCGGCCACCCCGGCGTCGACGACGGCCTTGAGCAGGCCGTCGCGGTCGCCGAAGTGATACTGGATGACTCCCCACGTCACGCCCGCGCGTTCGGCCACATGCTTGGCGGTCGCGGCGGCGAACCCTTCCTCCATGATGCAGCGGACCGTCTCGTCGATGATTTTCGCCCGCGTGTCATCACCGCGTTTGCGCGGAGCGCTGGTGCGCCGGGTGGGAGCGATAGACATTGTTGACTTTATAACATAGTCGCGACTATTTTTGGAGCCGTGAGCCCATCCCGGTACGCGCGGTTGTCCCGTCCGGAGCTAGCCGTCCTGGTACCCGAACTGCTGCTGATCGGGCAAATGATCGACCGCTCCGGCATGGCCTGGTGCATCAAGGAGTTCGGCCACGCCGAGATGCTGCAGATCGCCATCGAGGAGTGGGCGGGCGCCAGCCCCGTCTACACCAGGCGCATGCAGCGGGCGCTGAACTTCGAGGGTGACGATGTGCCCACCATCTTCAAGGGCCTCCAGCTCGACATCGGTGCTCCGCCGCAATACATGGATTTTCGGTACACCATCCACGACCGCTGGCACGGCGAATTCCACCTCGACCACTGCGGCGCGCTGGTCGACGTCGAGCCGATGGGTGACGATTACGTCTTCGGCATGTGCCACACCATCGAGGATCCGACGTTCGACGCCACCGCGGTGGCGACCAATCCGCACGCGCAGGTGCGTCCCATCCACCGGCCGCCGCGGACGCCGGCGGATCGGCATCCGCACTGTGCTTGGACCGTCACCATCGATGAGTCCTACCCAGCGGTCAAGGGCATCCCTGCGCTGGACCTTGTTCGTGAAACACAAGCTGCGACATGGGAGCTCGATCCCGTCGACCGGTCCGGCGAGGGGCAGGCGGATTACTCGGGTCCCGTGCTGTCCGATTTCGACTTCGGCGCTTTCTCGCACTCGGCGCTGGTCCGGATGGCGGACGAGGTCTGCTTGCAGATGCAGCTGCTCAACTTGTCGTTCGCGATCGCGGTCCGGGAGCGAGCCGCCGACGCCGAATTGGCCGTCTCGGTAAACACGCGCCAGCTGACCGGCGTGGCCGGGCTTGGCGCGGAACGCATTCAGCGCGCGTTGGGGTTGCCCGGTGGAATCGATGGCGTGTTGCGGGCGTTCGAGTTGCACCCGCTACTCAACCCGGCCGGTTATGTGGTGGCGGAGACGGAATCGGGCCGGGTGATCGTGCACCGGTCGCCGGCCCATGACGACCGCGCGTGGATTTCGCTGTGCTCACCCGAATCCGTGCAACCGTTGCAGGCGATCGCCACCGCTGTCGACCCGCATATCGAGGTTCGGGTCAGCGGTACGGATACCGACTGGACCGCTGAGCTGGTGGAAAGCGACACCGTGGCAACCGAAGTACCCGAGGTGAAGGTGGCGAAGTTCAGTCGTGGCTCCACATTCGAGTTCGAGCCGAGGCGTTCGCTGCCACTGACCGTGGTCTGACTCGACGCACGCTGTCAAGGAGATGCCGGTACCGTTTCGATGACGACACGGTATCGACCGGATACCAATGAGGTTGTGACCGGGCTGAATACAGCCCGACGGCGGCTATGGTTAACGCTGGCCACCGACCCCTATAGACGAAAGTATTCGCTCTATGTACGACCCACTAGGGTTGTCGATCGGGACCACGAACCTGGTCGCTGCGCGCACTGAAACTCCGCCGGTTACTCGCCGTGCTGTACTGACGCTTTATCCGCACTGTGCACCGAAAATCGGTCTGCCCGAAGAGGATCCGAGCCTGACCGAGCCGGGCGTGCTGATGAGCGGCTTCGTGGAGCGCATCGGTGACTCGGTGGCGCTGGTGTCTAGCGACGGGTCCGCTCACGACCCCGACCTGTTGATGGTTGAGGCCCTGGACGCGATGGTGGTCGCTGCCGGTGGCGATGCCGGGTCGTCGGAAATCTCGATTGCCGTTCCCGCGTACTGGAAACCGGGAACGATACAGGCGCTGCGCAGCGGTTTACGGACGCATGTGGGCTTCGTTCGCAGCGGCATGGCACCGCGCCTGGTCTCGGATGCGGTCGCGTCGCTGACCGCGGCGAACTCCGAGCTGGGCCTCCCCGACGACGGTGTGGTCGGGCTGCTCGACTTCGGTGGCGGCGGTACGTCTGCCACCCTGCTGGAGATCGCGGTCGATTTCGAACCCGTCAGCGCCACAATGCGTTGCGTGGAATTTTCGGGTGACGAGATCGACCAGGCGTTGCTGCTTCGTGTCTTCGAGGAACTGGGCCACGGCAGCGGTATCGACCCAGCCAGTACCGCCGCGGTCGGGGAACTCCGCCAACTTAGGGAACACTGCCGTGCGGCTAAAGAGCGGTTGTCCACGGACGCCGCCACCGAATTGGCCGCTGAGCTTGGGGGGCGCCGGTGCAGCATGCAGGTGACTCGAGACGAGCTTGAAGACCTGATACAGGACCGGCTGACGGGTTTCATCTATGCGTTTGACGACATGCTGCGGCGCAACAAGAAGTGCTGGGCGGACCTCGCGGCAGTGGTGGTGGTCGGCGGCGGCGCCAGTATTCCGCTTGTCAATCAACGTCTTTCGATGCATGGCCGCACACCGGTCTTGACCGTGTCGCAGCCTGCGCTCGCGGCGGCGACCGGCGCGTTGGCGCTGGCCTCGCGCGGGGAAGCGCTGGATATGCGGACACGGACGTCCATCGGCCTGCTGACGGCCGCCGCCGGCAGCGACGTCATCGAACTGCCGGCCGGCGATGTGCTGGTGATCGACCACGATGCTGCGACCGATCGCGAGTTGGCCTGGTCGCAGACCGAATTTCCGGGCGACGTGCGGGTGCGGTTCGCCGATGACTCCTATGACGAAGACGGTCCTTCCAGCTGGTCGATGCGCCTGAACCTGATCGATCCACCTCGAGAACGGCCGTGGCGCCGGCTTCGGCTGTCGCAGTTGGTCGTCGGCTTGTGCGCCCTGGTGGCCATGACCGCGATCGGCGGTGTGGCATACACATTGGCCGGCATAGAAAACCGCCAGGCCCCCGTCGTGCCCACCATCGCGCCCGTGCCGCTGCCGCCGGCCAGCTCCGTAATGCCCAGTCCCGTCCCACCGCCCCCGTCACCCGCGCCGGTTCCCAGTGTCGCGCCGGTCCCCAGCAGTGCGCCGCCACCGCCGCCGCCGCCACCGCCGTCGCCACCGCCACCGCCACCGCCACCGCCGGTGGTGGTGACCACCGAGCCGCCGCCGGTGGTAACCCACACGCATCAACCGCCGCCGCCGTCGACGACTCAGCCGCCGATCACGACGGCCATCACGACGACGCCTCCTCCGCCGCCGCCGTCGACGACGACCCCTACCTCACAGCCTCCGCCGCCGCCGACCACCACCACGACGACGGTGCCGATGACGACGGAGTGGATCCGCGTCCCGCTACTCCCGGTGCCGATACCGGTTCCCGTGCCACAGAGCCAGGTCCCCCAGGCTCCGCAGTATCAGCCTCCCCAGGCTCCGCAATATCCGTACCCGGGTGGGCAGTATCCGGGCGGGCAGTATCCGGGCGGCGTACAGAACCCGTTCCAGTCCCCGGGCTATTAGCGCCCGCCCAACCGCCGGGGTCTTAGGCCCTGGGCGAATGCGCGTGGCGGATGGCTTCGACTGAGCGCACACTGGGCAATATCGGTACTAGCTGCAGGGAGGTCGCGTGAGCGAGTACGGTGCGTTCGGATTTGATCCCGAGGACTTCGATCGAGTGATCCGTGAGGGCAGCGAGGGAGTGCGCGACGCGTTCGAGCGGATCGGCAGGTTTTTCGGTGGTCCCGGCGCTCGGACGGGTTGGTCGGCGTTCTTCGAGGACCTGTCACGCCGGCCGCGCTCCGGGCCGGAAACCGCAGGTGAGGCCGGTGATGGGGTGTGGGCCATCTACACCGTGGACGGCGACGGCGGCGCCCGCGTCGAACAGGTCTATGCCACCGAACTCGACGCGCTGCGGGCCAACAAAACCAATGTTGATCCGAAGCGCAAGGTGCGTTTCCTGCCGTACGGCATTGCGGTCAGCGTCCTCGACGATCCGGAAGAGCCGACGTAACCCGACTTGCGGCATACTCAGATGAATAGTGACTGCAACATCGCTGGTGTGCCACGTATGCGGGGCGGAGCCGCGCAAGGGTGCGCGGTTCTGTGACGCCTGCGGCTCTGCACTGACGCTGGTCGTTGACCCGGCCGAATACAAACAGGTGACGGTCCTGTTCGCCGACGTGGTGCGGTCAATGGATATCGCCGCGGCTCTCGGCCCGGAGCGGCTGCGCGAGGTGGTGACCGAGCTGGTCGACCGGGCGGTGGCGGCGGTACAGCGCTATGGCGGCACCGTGGACAAGTTCACCGGCGACGGGATCATGGCGCTCTTCGGCGCGCCACTCGCATTGGAGCACCACGCCTATCGCGCGTGCCTCGCGGCTCTGGAGATACAGCAAGTTTCTCGGCAAGTGGCTGTTGAGGTCGCACGCCGAGACGGGCTCGATTTGCGGGTGCGCGTCGGCCTGAATTCCGGTCAGGTGATCGCCGGCGAGGTCGGCGCCACCCACCTCGGTTACACCGCGGTCGGTGAACAGGTGGGAATGGCGCAGCGGATGGAATCGGCGGCACCGCCGGGCGGTGTCATGCTCAGCGAGTCGACCGCACGGCTCGTCGAGGATCGAGTCGTCCTGGGTGAGCGCGAGATGGTGCACATCAAGGGCGTCGACGTGGGCGTGCCGGCGCGTCGGCTGCTGGGCGTCGATAGCGAGCATCGCCGGAAAGCCCTTCACGAGTCCCGGCTGGTCGGACGCAAATCGGAGAAGGACGCGGTCGCGGCATTACTGGAGCATGCCGGTCGCGGCGAGGGAACGGTTATCACGGTGACTGGCCGGCCAGGTGTCGGAAAGACCAGGTTGGTTCGTGAGTCGGCCGCAACGGCGACCAGTCGTGGTTTCGAGGTATTCGTCACCTACTGCGAATCCCACACCCGCGACGTCCCGATGCATGTGATCTCCCGGCTGTTGCGCGCGATTTTCGGCATCGTCGGTCTCACACCTGAGGAAGCTCGGGCACGGGTCCGCAGCCAAATCCCCGACGCCGCTGCGGAGGATTTGCTTCTGCTCGATGACCTGCTCGGCATCTGCGGCGGCCCGTGTCCTGACGTCGATCCGGACGCCCGGCGCCGTCGTCTTGTCGAGCTCATCAAAACCGTGTCGCGGGCACGCCCGGCGCCGGCGGTTTACATCGTTGAGGACACTCAATGGATTGACGGCGTCAGCGAGAAGCTGCTCGCCGCCTTCGCGGCGGCGGTACCCAGACTGCGGGCAACGCTGCTCGTCGTATACCGGCCCCAATATTCGGGGACTCTGTCGCGCATCGCTGGGGCGCATCTCATCACGCTTACGCCGCTGAGTGGTTCGCACATCGCCGAGTTGATCAAGGGGCTGCTGGGCGAGCATCCGTCGGTACTGGGACTGTCGACGGTGATCGCCGACCGAGCGGCGGGCTTACCGTTCGCTGCCGAGGAGATCGTGCGCGACCTGGCCGAGCGGGGCGAACTCGAGGGCGATCCCGGTGCCTACGTCTGCGTCCGGGAGGTGCGCGACATCCATGTACCGGCCAGCCTGCAAGCGATCATCGGGGCCCGCATCGATCGGCTCACCGCCACGGCGAAGCGCACGTTGAGCGCGGCGGCTGTCATTGGTGCACAGTTCGATACCGAATTGTTGGAGTCTCTGTTGGACTCAATCGATGTGGCCCCGCTGATTGAGGCGCAACTCGTCGAACAGGTCGGCTGTGCGCCACACGGGACATACGGGTTCTGCCATCCGCTCATTCAGCAGGTGGCATACGAATCCCAATTGAAGGCCGGGCGCTCGGAGCTGCACCGTCGAGTCGCCGCGGTGATGCAACGAACACACGGCGGGTTCACCGGCCAGGAGGCGGCCATCGTCGCCACCCAGTACGCGGCCGCCGGCGATCTGCGAGATGCATACGACTGGCACATGCAGGCGGCGACCTGGTATGGCGCGCGCGACATCCCGGCGGCCCGGAAGAGTTGGCAGCAGGCGGTTCGGGCCGCCGACCGGCTGCCCGACGACGACCCCGACCGGCTGACTATGCGGATCGCCCCGCGAGCGCTGTTGTGTGGCAGCACTTTCCAGGTGGGCGGCACGCCCGCCGACACCGGTTTCGACGAATTGCGCGCGCTCACCGCCGAGGCCGGCGATAAGAAATCACTGGCCATCGGAATGGCGGGTCACCTCACCACGCTGACGTTCAACGCGCATCATTCCGAAGCGGCCAGCATGGCGTCGGAGTTCGCCGCGCTCGTCGAGTCGATTGATGAGCCGGAGATGACGGCCGGGCTGTTTTATGCGGCCGCCCAGGCCAAGTGGGAAGTCGGTGAAGCGGCCGAGAGTTTGCGGTTGGCTCAGCGCATCATCGACATCGTTGACGGTGACCCCACCATGGGTAGCTTGGTGGTCGGATCTCCGCTTGCATGGGCGCTCGCGGTCAAGGGAGCGGCCGGAATGTCCTTGGGACGGCGCGCATGGCGCGACCACCTCGACGAAGGAGTTGCCCTGGCCCGGTCGGTTGGCGGCAAGGCCACCCGGTCCTTTGTGCAGCTGTACAGGTACGCGGCCGCGACGCAGAATGGCGCCGTACTGCCCGCTGCGCAAGACGTGGCGCAGGCGGCGGAAACTCTGGAAATTGCACAGCGGTCCGGGAATGACACCGCCGTGGCGTACGCCCTGCTCAATCGAGCGACCACGTTGATCCACAACGACTCGGAAGACACGGCGGCCGGCTTGGAATTTCTGGCGCAGGGGCGCGAGATGATCGTGAACGAACACCTCATCGTGACGCTGCGACGAATGTCGGATATCGAAGTTGCCCGGGAGCGTGCGCGATCCGGGGATCTCGACGGCGCGATCGATTTGGCCACAACAATTCTCGTTGAGCAGTTCGACACCGGGGAGATGATCTTCCGCGGGCCCGCCACCACGGTGCTGGTCGAGGCCCTGCTGTCGCGCGGCTCCGCCGCCGATATCAAACAAGCCGAGCGCGCGATCGACAGATTGGCGGCAGTACCGACCGAACCGGGATTTGTGCTGCACGAGCTTCCGCTGCTGCGCCTACGGGCCCTGCTGGCGCGGGCGCGGGACGACGAGCCCGGCTATCAGCTTTTCCTGGAACGCTTCCGGGCCCAGGCGGCCGACGCCGACTTCGAGGGATATCTGGCGCAGGCCGAAGCGATGAGCTAGCACGCTGCAGTGTCCCCGCCAGCCCCGTCAGCCCTGCTGGACGACGTTCGATTCGCCGGACTTGCTGATCTTCGGCGAGCCTGAGTGATAGGTGACCTGGTTGTTGAAGCCGGCGGCCTCTATGGTGTCGACGGCATCGACGGTGATGGAATTCTGCACGCCGGACACGGTGAGGCTTGCGCAATGGCCGGTGATCACAACCGTGTTGGAAACCCCGCTGACGCTGACGATGCTGTCGTTGCACGCGATCGTCTGATTCTCGTTGATGCCGGCGACGCTGAGGTTGCCACCGGGGGGTGGCGTCGATTGCCCGGTGGCGCCAGGTGTTTGAGTCGCAGTGCTGGAAGGGGCCGGACTGCTTGGGGTTTTCCTGGGCAACGTGTTGCCCTGGGAGATGCTGGGACGGGGTGAGACGGTGATCGAGCCGACGTGGGAAAGCCGGTGCGCGACAAAGAAGGCGATGCCCCCCACGAGAACTAGAACGCCAATCACGAGGACCGCGGCCAAGATCC
Organism: Mycobacterium sp.; assembly: GCA_035569455.1. GTDB lineage: Bacteria > Actinomycetota > Actinomycetes > Mycobacteriales > Mycobacteriaceae > Mycobacterium. The sequence goes on from DATMMZ010000195.1 coordinate 79,268, forward strand.
ACCACACACGGGTGCCCGACGGCGGTCGCGGTGACGTCCCGGGGAACGGGCCGCCGTAGCTCAACGGGGGCGGCGGCGGGGTCGGCGGGGCACCAACCCACGCTGAGCCGTATGGGTCTGATGGCCCCGATGGCCCGGACGTATAGGTGTAGCCACCGGGCGGCTGCGCGCCGCCGAGTTCGGACGCGCGCGCCGTGTCAGCCAGCGGCTGCTCCAGTTCGCGGATCCGTCGTTCCGGGTCATCTTCTGGGTTCATGCACAGATGCTCCCACGTTCCTTCGGTAGTTTCTGTAGCGTGCCCGACTTGCCGAACCGCCAGATCTTGTTGCGTCGCCGCCCGACCGGGCTGGTACAGCCCGATGACACCGAGCTTGTGACCTTGCCGGCACCCCGGCCTGCCGAGGGTGAGGCGCTAATCCGAACCACTTATGTGGGGATCGACGCCGCCGCCCGCACCTGGCTCGACGGGCAACCGGGTTATCTCCCGCCCGTGCAGCTGGGCGACGTCATCCGGGCGGCCGGGATCGGCGAGGTGGTGGAATCGCACTGCGGCGCCTATACCGTCGGCGACGTGGTCACCACGCTGACCGGTTTCCAGGAGTACGTGATCGTCCGCGACGACGTGTTCACCACGCCGGTTCCCGGGCGGGGGCTTGACCAGCTGGCGGTGATGTCGGTGTATGGCCCAACCGGCGCCACAGCGTATTTCGGGATGACCGGCATCGGCCGGCCTCAGCCCGGGGAAACGGTGGTGGTGTCGGCCGCTGCGGGCGCCACCGGGTCGGTGGCGGGGCAGATCGCCAAGATCGCCGGCGCGCGCGTGGTGGGTATCGCCGGCGGGCCGGAGAAGTGCCGCGCGGTGGTGGAGGACTTCGGGTTCGACGCATGCATCGACTACCGCGAGAACGGCCTGCCCGCGGCGCTCAAGGCGCACTGCCCCCGTGGGGTCGACGTCTACTTCGACAACGTCGGCGGGCCGATCCTCAACGCAGTGCTGGGCCGGCTGGCGCACAAGGCACGGGTCGTGCTGTGTGGCGTCATCTCCAGTTACCTCACGGGCGAGCACCCGGGTCCGGCTAACTACGTGAGCCTGCTGGCGAAGTCAGCGCTGATGCAGGGGTTCAACGCGCTCGAGGAGTGGGGCCGCTTCGACGAGGCGTTCGCCGCACTCCGTCAGTGGGAGGCGGAAGGTCGGCTCAAACACCGGCAGACCATCTTCGACGGCATCGAGTCGTGCGTCGACGCCCTCAACGGACTGTTCACCGGGGCCAACATCGGCAAGATGCTGGTCAAGCTCAGCGAACCCACGCCCGCCTGAGGTTTAGCTTTCGCTAACTTTGACCCAAGGAGCGGTGTAGCGCCTTCTTGGCTTCGGTCAGGGCCTCCAGGACCTTTGTTCGGGTCTCGGCGAGCTGCTGCTTCTGCTCGTCAGTGCCGGTCCAGGCGATCGTGCGAGCCAGTCCGGCGACTTCGAAGAGCTCCCTGCGGATCTTGAACACGTCGCCGAACTGAGCTGCCCGCGCCAAAAACGCCCGCGCAGTCTCGCTGCTGATGCCCCGCCAGGCCAGCAGGTTCTGGCCCAGCTCGGTCAGGGTGGCCACGCCGTTGTCGACGGTTACCATGCCCCGGCCCGCGAGCAGTCCAATGGCAAGCTCGGCCATCTCCTGCGGAGGGGTGAATGCGCCGTCGGTCTTTTCAGAAACCCGCTGCACGACCTGCGCGGCGTCAGCCGGCCCGTCGAGCAGCATCGCGGCGGTCCCCAATGCCGCCCGCTTGAGACCCCACCGACCGCCGGCACCGAATCCCGGCCCGCCGTGCCCACCTTCACCCCAGCCGTGTTTGCCAAAACCGCCCCCGAAGCCACCGAAGCCGCCGAACCCGGGGCCACCGAAGCCGCCAAATCCGGGGCCACCGAAGCCGGGCCCGCCGAAGCCACCGAAAAATCCTCCACCAGACATCCTTGTCGTTTCCTTTCCATTCGGAGTATCAACTTCCTTGATACCACTGACTCCACCGATGTCAACGAACTTGATGGTGGCCGTTCACCGGGAGCGACGGCCACACACAGCGCCCTCGGCATGGGCTGATATCGTCCGGCGATGCGGGATGCGCACTGCGCGACCGCATGGTTTCATAGGACCGTTTGGCGGAAACTTGGCTAGGGGGATGGCGCCGAGTCGGAGATTCCGGGTTTTAACGATTGGTGGTATTTGAGATGGATCGTCGCAGCATGTTGATGATGGCGGGGATGGGCATGCTGGCTGCTGCGGTCCGCGTCCCGGACGCCCACGCAGACCCCACACATCCGGCTCCGCCGGCCGCGCCGTCGGCGGGTGGCGCCGGGCCCTACATTTTCCAGGACGAGTTTGATGGCCCCGCGGGCTCAGGTCCCGATCCGGGCAAGTGGACGGTGCAGACCTGGCAGGACGACGTGTTCCCGCCGGTCGCGGGGATATACCGCGACGATCGCCGAAACGTGTTCCTCGACGGGAAGTCCAATCTCGTCCTCTGCGCCACCCAGGACATGGGCAACTACTACAGCGGCAAACTGCGAGGCAACTTCCGAAGCATGATCAACCAGACCTGGGAAGCGCGGATAAAGCTGGACTGCTTGTTCCCCGGCCTATGGCCCTCGTTCTGGGGTGTCAACGAGGATCCCATGCCGGACGGCGAGGTCGACGTTTTCGAGTGGTACGGCAACGGCGCGTGGCCCCCGGGAACCACGGTCCACGCGGCGTCCAACGGGAAGACATGGGAGGGGAGATCGATTCCGGGGTTGGTCGACGGCGGTTGGCACACCTGGCGAATGCGTTGGGATGAGGATGGATTCAAATTCTGGCGGGACTACGTTGACGGCGCGAAGCCGTACTTCAGCGTTCCGCCGAAGCCGATAGCGGTCCACGGCAACCCCGGTGACCTGCGGTGGCCGTTCAACAATCCCGGCTATTGGATGACTCCCATGTTCACGCTGGCGGTCGGTGGGGTTGGCGCCGGCGATCCAGCCCTGGGTACCTTTCCGGCGGCCATGCTCATCGACTACATCCGTATCTGGTAGGCGATTCATCGCCTTCATCGCTGCGCTTTGATGACCTGAACCAGGTTGAACTGCCAGCGCTCGACGAGCCGGAAGCCCAAGTCGTGCGGAACCGCGAAGGCGGGCGTTGCTCCGTAGAGCGGGCCGGGCGGGAGCGCCGAACCCTGCTCGTGAGCGGGCATTGACTTGTCGGCCTGGGTGATGATCCACACGACGCCACACCGACTTAACGGCTTGGCGACAACCTCTGGGATGAGGTTGGTGTCGAAGACGTCGTTGCGGTCCGTTGCTCGTTGCCAAAGGGTGAGGTCGATCAACTTCCGATAGGCATCGGGGCGCGCCGCCATCAACGGACGCATCGGCGCGGGCATGAACGTCACTGTGTCGTTGACAAGTAAGCACTCACCGGGTGCTGCCTTCGCCGTGATCAAATCAGCCACTTGGCTGTAGTCCATTCCGTACTTGGCATACGCGTTACGCTGCGCCCGAACATAATTCGGAGCTGCGGCGATAGCGAAGAGGCTGACCAGAGCCGTCGCCACCCATGGTTTGACCGCCAAAGCGCCGATGCAGACGCCCAGGGTCAGTGCCATTGCCGGTGAGGTGAAGGACAGGTAGCGCGGCGTATAGATCGGGTGAACCAGCGCCGACCAAACCACGATCAAGGCGGTCGGTACCACAAGCCATGCGACCGCTAGGGTCAACAGTTGCCGGTCTGTCTCATCGAGTTTCGCGGATGTGCAGCGCCACACGACAATCGCCGCGGCAACGACCAGAGCCGACAAGATCGCGAACGGTGGGCTTCGTTCGAAGTATTGCTGAACCGTCACATCCTCGATCGTCCGGTGCCCAATCGGTGCGATCCATTTGATCTGTTGCACCTGCCCGACGACCTCAATCGCAAACGGCGCCAGGGCGCAAACGGCCAGAACAGACGTAATGGCGAATGGGACCAGGACCGTTCGACCGCGCTGGAAGGCGCACATGAAAACGACGTGCACCATTAACACCAGCACGAGATACATGTCAAGCAGAATCGACAATGCCAGGGCTATCCCGTATGACAGCCAGACCCAACGGCTTTCACGGCGCGCGGCGACAACGAGCAGCACCGTCAACCACACGGCGGCCATCATCGACATGGCATAGGGGCGCGCCTCGATGCCTGCCCATGTCGTCCGCGGCAAGATCCCGCAGACCACTCCGGAGCTCACCGCGACGGTGCGAGACGAGAACTGCTTGCCCAGCACCACAACTCCGGCAGCGGCACCTCCGATAGCCAGACCACTCGGCGCGCGGGACCAGAACTCCGTGGGCGGGAAGATTTGGAACCAGCCGTGCATGAGCAGGTAGTACAGGCCGTGGACGGCGTCAACATTGCCCAACATCCGCCACAACTGACCCAGCGATCGACTGTATGCGGCCGAAATGGTTGCGGCCTCGTCGTACCAGAAAGACGGCCGGCCGGCGCCGACCAGACTCACTGCCGCGCCCAGCACTCCAACGATCAGCGGGTCGGAAGCGGGGACGCGCACCAACTGAACTTACCGCTAGCCTTCAGCTTTCTTGATCTGCTCGTGGAGGTCGTCGCCGGCCAGCCGGGCATCCAGAAAGGCCCCCGAGGTGGGCAGGCTCAGGTGCAGTTGCGAGGCACCGCTGATGGCAACCTGGCCATGCTCGAACTCGAAGTCGAGCACGTGACCGCCCCCGGTGCGATCGTTGTTGAGAAAGTGCAGGTGGTAGCCGGCAACTGAGATGCCCTGTTCGAAGTCAGGGGTGCGGAACCCGACCAGGGTTCCGGTCGCATCCGTTATCCGGGTTTCAGCCTGATCCTCAGTAGCTTTCGTCAACGGCGGATAGGGCTGTTGCTGGGCCATCACGGTGCGGGTGTGCAGTTCGGCGAAGCGTCCGGTGACCTTGATCGCATAGAGCAGGTTCGCGCTGGCGAGCTTGCGGTCGATGGCGGCGATCACGTCGGCGCGGTTGGTGCGGTCACAGATCGCGATCTCGATGTCGGTGTGAAACCGGGTGACGGCCGCGAAGGGTGTCCGATCGTCCTGTGCTGCGCGGGTGGCGGTTCCGTCCGCTCGCAGCCGGTAGCAGACTCCCTCGAGGATGACCATTTCACCGTCTAGGTGGTTGAACGTGCCAAGGCCGAAGTCGCCGTGTCGCAGGATTTCAGCGACGGTGACATCGCCGTCGTAGACGCCGTCGAGCAAAGCGCTGATGGTCGAGAACTGATACACCTCCGCGTTGCGATGAGCGAGAAGTGCTGCCGCCCAACGGCGGAAGCGTTCGGGCGCGCTGGGTGTGCTGGGCGTGCTGTTCAAGGTGGTGGTGCCTTCCGGACTACTCGAAGGGGTCGTCGTGCAGGTGCGCGGCGAGATCGACGTTGTGGCTGTAGTCGACGGGAACGTCGATCAGCGAGGGTCCGTCCTCGGCCAGTGCCCGGCGCAGCGTGGTCCCGAACTCTTCCATGGACTGCACTCGGTGGCCGCGGGCGCCGAACGCCGCTGCGTACGAGACGATGTCGTAGTCGCCGAGTTGCACGCCGGAGGTACGGCCGTATTTGAGGAGTTCCTGGAAGCCCACCATGTTGTAGGTGTTGTCGCGGAAGATGATGTGGGTGAATGTCAACCCGAGGCGGGTCGCGGTCTCCAGTTCTTGTGCGGAGAACAGGAATCCGCCGTCACCGGAGACGGACACGACGTGGGTGCCGGGTCGTATTAGGCAGGCCGCCATCGCCCAGGGCAGCGCGACCCCCAGGGTTTGTTGTCCGTTGGAGAACAACAGCCGGCGCGGCTCGTAGACCCGGAAGTGCCGGGCGATAAAGATGTACACCGACCCGATGTCGCAGGCGACCGTCGCGTCGTCGTCGAGTTCGTCGCGCAGCCGTAACAGCACAGCGACCGGGTCAAGGCCGGGGCCATCCGGTGTGCGGTTGCGCGCGGCGGTGTCGATGTCCGCCAGCGCGTCACGCTGTTCGCCGATTTCGGCTTGGTATTCGGGTGTCAGCGTGAAACCGGCCAGACTGCCGGTCAACGCCGTGAGGGTAGCCGCGACATCACCGCGCAGTTCCAGCGTGGGCTGGTAGTTGTTGTCGATGTCGGCGGGCACCGAGTCGATGTGCACGACGGTGCGTCCAACGTTGCTGTTCCACACAGCGGGGTCGTACTCCACCGCGTCGTAGCCGATGGCGATCAGCACGTCGGCGTGCTCGACGATGATGTCACCGGGCTGGTTGCGGAACAGCCCCACCCGCCCGAGGAAGTAGTCTTCCAGCGCGCGCGACACCACTCCGGCGGCCTGGAAGGTTTCCACAACGGGCAACCCGCTGGCACTGACGAGGGTCCGCAGCGCCTGGCAGCTTTCCGGGTCGGCGCCGCGGGCACCGACCAAGAGCGCCGGTCGATGCGCGGCGCGGATCAGCTGGGTTGCCTGCGTGATCGCCTCGGCTGGGGCGGCGGCCAGTCGGGGGATCGGCATCCGGGCCGTGATACCCGCCGTAGTGGACGCGGCCAGCACATCGGCCGGCAGCACGACGGCCGTCGCCCCACGCGGCTCGGCGATCGCGGCACGGAACGCGTTGACGGTGGCCTCGGCGACGTTATCGGGGTCGTTGACTTCGCCGGTGAACTTGGTGACCGTTTTGAGCATCGCGGCGGCGTCCATCGATTGATGGGTGCGCTTGAGGCGGTCCTCGCGGCGCACCGCGCCGCACAGCGCCACCACCGGATCTTGTTCCGTGTTGGCGGTGAGCAGGCCGGTGGCCAGATTGGTGGTGCCGGGACCCGATGTCACCAGCACCACGCCGGGGATACCGGTCAGGCGGCCGATCGCGCCGGCCATGAACGCCGCGTTTTGTTCGTGGCGGCACACCACCAACTGCGGCCCGCCGTCGACCAGGGCGTCGTACACGGCGTCGATCTTCGCGCCGGGTACCCCGAAGATGTACTCGACGCCCTGCGCCGACAGCACGTCGACGATCTTCTGCGCGCTGCGCACGGATTTACCGGTGGCCATATGCGAATCGTATGGGGACTTCCGAAACTCTGAATTTCGGCTCCGCCACGCCAATAAGGTCTTCCGGTGCCTAACTTCAGCAGGGTGGGAAGCCTTATCGACGGCTTCCTGAAGTCACCGTTGTCCGGCCTTGCACCGTGGGTCCTGCTGTCGGTGTTCTCCACCCGCGGCCACTTCGAACGGGCCGCCTGCATCGCCTTGGGCGTGTCCCTGCTGACGATGTTGCTCGCGTCGGTTCGCGGCATCTCGATCCATGCCCTCGACGTGTTCGGCGCGGCCGTTTTCGCCGCGCTGGCTGTACTGGGTTTAGTAGCCTCGCCGGGTCTGACCCGCTGGCTCGAAGAGTGGGCGGGCGAGATCACCAACATTTCGCTGGTGTCGTTCGTGATCGCGACGTTGATTGTGCGCAAACCGTTTACGATCCCTACGCGAAAGAGGAGGCTCCTGAGGAGGTCTGGGATAGGCCGCTATTCCTGCGGATCAACTACGTCATCTCCTCGGTGCTAGCGGCGATCTTCTTCGCGGCCGCGTTCACGGAGTTCTATCCGGGACGCGCCGGCACCAAGGCATCTTGGCTGCCGAGCTTCGTCCTCGTCGCGGGAATCCTGGGCTGGTCCGCCGGGGCGGTAGCGGACGTGGTCGGAATCAGCACGATCGTCGCGGGCATCGTGGGAAGTGCGCTGCTGAGCAGGCTCACCCCGGCGATTGATTCGAACGTATGATCGATGAATGGCTCCGCTCGCGTCGATCGGGTACAACGGGCAGCCGGTCCGCGGCCCGTTTCGGGTGGTGCGCCCACCGATCACGGTGCTGGTTGACCTGACGGTGCTCTTCCCGCGCGAGCCGCACCGCTCGGGCCGGTATCAGCCCAATGGTCTTCAGCTGCACAAGGTCGTGGAGGGGCGGCTGAGCTGCTGGGGCATCTGCGAGCAGGGCGACTGGTGGGGGCTGGTGACCTATCCGATCGCGTACGGGTCCAAGCGGAAAACCGTGACGCATTGGATACCCGCCTGGACGTTGCGCCAGAAACGCTAGCGCGGCGCTACGTGTGGCGACGCGCCGGTGTCAATGGGAAGATTGCTGCCCGTGGCAGGAAGCTTGGGCCCAGTGCTGACCGGGCTTATTCCCCTCGCGCTGGTTACCGCGCTCTCACCGCTGTCGATCATCCCGGCGGTACTGGTTTTGGACACGCCCCGGCCGCGGCCGACCAGCCTCGCCTTCCTCGGCGGCTGGGTGCTGGGACTGACCGCGCTGACTGCGCTGTTCGTCGCGGGCTCCGGCGTGCTCGGGGGTCTGCACAAATCGCCGCCGACGTGGGCATCGTGGCTGCGCGTGGTCTTGGGGTCGGCGCTCATCGCGTTCGGCATCTACGGGTGGTTCACCCGAGACGGCAGCACCGAATCACCGCGCTGGATGCGATCGTTTTCCAGCCTCGCCCCGGCGCGCGCGGCGATCACCGGCGTGGTGCTGACGGTGGTGAGGCTCGAGGTGCTGATCGTTTGCCTGGCGGCCGGAGTGGCGATCGGCACCGCGGGGCTTCGCGTCGCGGGCGAATGGACATGCGCCGCGGTATTCGTCGCGGTGTCCGCGTCTACGGTCGCGATCCCCATCTTGGCCTTCGCGGCTGCCGGTCACCGCCTCGACGATGCGCTGGCCCGGCTCAAGGACTGGATGCAGAAACACAATGCCGCGCTGCTCGCGGCAGTCCTCATCGTGATCGGTTTAATGGTGCTCTACAAAGGGATTGACGCTCTTTAACCCACGCGCCGTGCGATTGCCAGCAACGCACGGGCGGCCAGATCTGTCGGCTGCAGCTGGCCCGAGGGGGTTACCTTGACGGGCAGCCCGTTCACGGTTTTCTCCCGGTATCAGATGAGGCCGTTATTCACCCGGTTGAGCGAGCACGCGACCAAGCTCTTCGAGCGTCTGCGCGGGATTGGCACCGGTTTCTTGGTAGCGCAGCAGAACGAGCAGCTGAGCGACGATGGTCATTCCCGCCATCAGATTGATCATGGAATCCTGTATCGGCCGCGATGGATGGTCGGCAATTATCTGCTGCAGAGCATCCGTGGACATCGCCCCAGGTCCGCCCTCGATGAACTGGCTGTTCAGGAATGCCAGTGCATTTCGAGCGTTTTCACGGTGCTCCGGGGCGATTTGATCGTCTTCAGCCACGGCTGGATTGTCGCATGAGGGCGCTTGGGGGGCTGGTGGAATTACGAGCCCGCCCGATCCGCTAAGCGGTCGAGCCACTCGGCCAGCATTGATTTTTCGGCCGGCGTCAACGCACCGTCGGCGTCACTCAGCAACGACTCGCGCAACGCGACGGCACGTCCGGGGAGTTCCGAAGGGGCCGGATGCTGCGGGCCGACGGTCGCTATCGCGGCGAGGGTGCTTTCCCGCACGATCTCCGACAACTGCGGGTCGCGCTCCTCGGGTGTGACGCGAATCTGACTCAGCACGTAGCCCACTGCGGCGCCATGCATCACTTCGGTGGCACGCTTGACGCTCATCCGAAGCAGGCCATATTCGCCGATTCGCGCGATCAGCTGGCGCAGGATTACGAGCGATTCGCGGGCCGGGGCCGGCATCGTGCCGGGCTGGGGCTGGACGTAAGCCAGGATGTAGCAGCCGGGGTGGGTGAGGCCGAAGTCGACATGAAGATCCCATGAGTCGCGCATGTCCTGCAAGGGGTCATTCGTGACGACAGCTCGGCGCTTGTCCTGCAGATAGTTATGCAGCACAAATCCCGTGACGGCGTCGAGCAGTCCCTGCTTGTCGCCGAACTGCCGATAGATGGCGGGCGGCTGCACGCCGGCCGCCGCCGCAACGGCCCTGGTCGAGACGGCTTCTACGCCGCCGGAGTTAAGCAGGTCGGCGGCGGCCTCCAACACCTTCTCTGCCGTTTCGGCGCCCGTCGTCCGGGTCCGGTGAGCTTCCACGTTTCCAATGATAACAAATTTCGGGTTGCGGTGATACGAATCAGTGCTACCGTAATGCTGATATCACTGTTAACAACAGGAACCGCAAAGGAAACTTCGCATGACAACACGATCCAAACCATCGAATGGGTTCGATTTCATCGTGGTCGGCGCCGGCGCCGCCGGCTGCGTGATCGCCAGCAGGCTCTCGGAGGAGCCGAGCGCACGCGTGCTGCTCCTCGAGGCGGGCAGCGCCACCCCGCCACCCGCCAGTGCTGTTCCACCGCTGTGGCCCACCATGATCGGTGGCTCCGCGGACTGGGGCGATTCGACCATCGTGCAGTCGGCTACGGGGTCGTCAGTGCGGCTGGTACGAGGCCGGGGCATCGGCGGATCCACCGCGACCAATGCCATGATGTTCGTCCGGGGACACTGGGCCAGCTACGCCGATTGGGAGAACGTCGGTGCCAAGAACTGGGGATTCGACGACCTGCTGCCGTACTTCCAGCGCAGTGAGACCGCCGTCGGGGGTGATCCGGCGCTGCGCGGCCACGACGGCCCGATGCGGATAGCCGCGACTGATCCGCTGCATCCGGTCATCGCCGCCGGCCTCATCGCGGCGGTGCAATGCGGATACCGGAGAGCAAAAGACATCAGCGGCGGGCGGGAAGTCGGGTTCGGTCCGGCCTTTCTGAACATCGCCGACGGGAAGCGGGTCACCGCCGCCGACGCTTATCTGTTGCCGTCGTTGAGCCGGCCGAATCTCGAGTTCGTCGCACAGGCTACCGTGCACCGGCTTCGGATCGAGAACGGCCACTGCAGGGGCGTGGAATACAGCACGGCAGACGGGAATTCGATTTCGGTCGGGTGCAGCGGTGAAGTCGTGCTCACCGCCGGAACGATTGGCTCGGCCCAGCTGCTCATGTTGTCCGGAGTTGGTCCGCAGGCACACCTTCGAGACGTCGGTGTCGGGGTCACGCTCGACCTGCCGGGCGTGGGAGCGAATTTCCACGACCACCCGATGGCTCCCGTGGTGTACAGCTCCACGCGCCCGATGCCGCCGAGCCGCAGTGGTCACGGCGAGGCCATAGGATTGCTTGAGACGCGGTACGCCGACCACGGACCCGACGTCCAACTCTTGTTCATCGATTCCACCGGCATCGGCCTGCCGGGAGATGACGGCAGCGTGGTCGGGTATGTGATCGCGGCTGCGTTGATGCAGCCGTTCAGCCGCGGCAGCGTGCGGCTCTCGGGGCCGGATGCCGGCGCTCCTCCGATCATCGATCCGAACTATTTCGGCGATAACAGGGACGCGCGCACAATGGTTACCGCATTGCGGCTGGCCCGCCAGATCGGTGCGGCCAGCGCCTACGACCCGTGGCGCTTAGCGGAAGCCGCGCCTGGGCCCGCCGCCGCCGACGACGACACCCTTGGAAGCTTCGCGAAGGCCGCGTGCCAGTCGTACTTCCACCCCGTGGGAACGTGCGCGATGGGCGACACGGACATGTCGGTCGTTGACAGCGAATTGCGGGTGCACGGCATCACCGGTCTTCGGATCGCCGACGCGTCCATCATGCCGTCGATCCCGTCGGCCAACACTGCCGCGACGGTCTATGCGATCGCCGAGCGGGCGGCGGAGCTGATCGGTGGGTGAGGCCGCTGCTTGGCAAGATCAGGTCGCGCGCTTGCAGATAACGTTCCAGCGTCGCGGGCACTGGGTCTGCGAGTTGTTCGTCGGTCGGATCCGATTGGGGGCCAATGCTTGTCCGCGCTTTTCATGTAATGAACATGAAAGGTGCCGAATCGGGAGCAAATTCGATCGGTCGCGCGTACCGTGTTGCGCGCTTGTGCTGCCGCAGGGAGGTGGGACGTGACCGAAGACGCCATCGGCATCGGCGGTGTCGACCTCGCCGATTCACGCGTCTACGCGGAGGGGATCCCGTACGACGCATTCCGCAAGCTCCGCGAGCGCGCGCCGGTCGCATGGCACCCGTACAAGGACGGACCGGGGTTCCTCGCGCTCACCGGCTACGACGAGGTGTACGCCGTGTCCCGCGACAGCGCCACGTGGTCGTCGGAGGCGACGGGGGTGAACTTCGACGCGCCCGGTCCCGACGACTTCGTCGACGTGCGGGGCGTGATGATGCTGATGATGGACCCGCCGCGGCACACCGCGCTGCGCGCATTGGTCAGTAAGGGCTTCACGCCGCGGCAGGTCGCGAAGCTCAATGAGCGCCTCGGACATGGCGCGCGACGTGGTCGACAGCGTCATCGAAGGGGGCGAGTGCAACTTCGTCACCGACGTCGCCGGGGCGCTGCCGTCCTACGTCATCGCCGAACTGCTCGGCATTCCGCTGGAGGACGGCTGCCGGCTGTACGAGCTGACGGAGATCATGAACACTGGTGGGCTCGGCGACCCGCGCGCCACGGAGGCGGCG
>DATMMZ010000196.1:0-6498 GCA_035569455.1 Mycobacterium sp.
CAAACCTTCCCGACGCGACCTGTTTGACTGCACTGCGCCGCCGCGGATCGTAGAGGCGGTCCACGTCCTCGCCGCCTTCGCCCGAGTTAGACCGTCCGCCGATGTTGTTCATCGCGACGGCCATGGTCTCGTGGGCCTCCGAGGAGATTGATCCGTAACTCATCGCCCCAGTGTTGAACCGGCTGCTGATCGACTCGATCGACTCAACTTCGTTGAGCGGGACCCGCGGACGCAATCCCTTCCTGAATTCGAACAAACCGCGCAGCGTGCCGCCCTCGCGGGACAACCGGTCGACCTCGTAGCTGTACTGCCGGAAGATGTCCTCTCTCCCGGTGCGGGTCGAATGCTGAAGCAGGAACACCGTTTCAGGGGTGAACAGATGCAGCTCACCCTCACGCCGGAAGGCGTACTCGCCGCCGACCTCGAGCCGACGGTGCACTCGTTCGGTCGGATTGTCGGGGTATGCCCGGCGATGGCGCTGCCTGACCTCTTCGGCGATGACGTCGAGACCGACGCCGCCGAGCTTGCTCGGTGTGCCCGCGAGATATTCGTCAACGACCGCCGTGTCGAGGCCGATCGCCTCGAACGCCTGGGCACCCGTGTAAGACGCCACGGTTGAGATGCCCATCTTGCTCATCACCTTCATCACGCCCTTGCCGAGCGCTATCAGGTAATTGCGGACCGCGGCGCCGCACTCGATGCCGGTGAGCTCACCCTCGCGGATCAGGTCCTCGATCGATTCGAACGCCAGGTAGGGGTTGACCGCCGCCGCACCGTAGCCGATCAGCAGCGCGATGTGGTGGACCTCCCGCGCGTCGCCGCTCTCAACGACGAGCGCGACCGATGTGCGCTGCTTGGTGCGGACCAGGTGGTGGTGAACGGCCGCGACCGCTAACAGCGACGGGATCGGAGCCCGGGTGTGATCGGAATCGCGGTCGGAGATGATCAGAGTGCGCGCACCGTCGGCGATGGCCTCACAGGCATGATGCCGCAGGTCTTCGATCGCGTCGGCGAGTCCTTCGCCGCCCCGCTCAACGTCGTAAAGGGCCCGTAGCGCTGTGGCTTTCAGGCCTGGATGGTCGCAGTCGTCGTTGATGTGGACGATTCTGTTCAGCTCGTCGTTGTCCAGCACGGGCCAGCGCAGAAGGATTTGGCGGCATGACGCGGCCGTAGGCTCGAGGAGGTTATGTTCCGGACCCATGACCCGTGCCAGCGAGGTGACGATCTCTTCGCGAATGGCGTCCAATGGTGGGTTGGTCACCTGGGCGAACAGCTCGACGAAGTAGTCATAGAACAGCTTTGGGCGCTGCGACAGGACGGCCGACGGGGTGTCGGTGCCCATGGAGCCCACCGGTTCCGCGGCGGCCGCAGCCATCGGCGTGAGCAGGATTCTCAGGTCCTCTTCCGTGTAGCCGAAGGCGATCTGGCGGTGAACCACTGATTCGTGGTTGGGCTGCATGCGAGTACGGTTCGGCAGAGCCATGAGATCGAGGAGCCCCGCGTGCAGCCATTCGCCGTACGGGTGGGCTTGCGCCACTTCGTGTTTGATTTCGTCGTCGGTGACGATTCGGCCCGCGATGGTATCGATCAGAAACATCTTGCCAGGCTCCAGTCGCCCCTTCGCGACGACTTCCGCAGAAGGGATGTTCAACACACCGCTTTCGCTGGCGAGGATCACCCGGTCGTCGATGGTGCGCCACCACCGCCCCGGCCGTAATCCGTTGCGGTCCAACACGGCTCCGACGACAGTGCCGTCGGTGAACGTGACGCATGCAGGCCCGTCCCAGGGCTCCATGACCGACGCGTGGAACTGCCAGAACGCGCGAACAGCGGGGTCCATCGAGTCGTTGTTCTCCCACGCTTCGGGAATCATCATCATCACCGCGTGCGGCAGGCTGCGCCCCCCGAGGTGCAGCAGTTCGAGGACCTGGTCGAAGGAGGCAGAGTCGGACGACTCCGGGGGGCATATCGGCGACAGCCGGCTCAGATCGCCCGGGATGCGGGTACTGGCAAGCATTGCCTCGCGGGCGTGCATTCGGTTGCGGTTTCCGCGCACGGTGTTGATTTCGCCGTTGTGCGCAATGAAGCGGAACGGGTGTGCCAGCGGCCACGACGGGAAAGTATTGGTGGAGAACCGGCTGTGCACAATTGCGATCGCGGTCATGCACCGCTCGTCGCGCAGATCGGAAAAGTACTTAGGCAGTTGAGCAGTTGTGAGCATGCCCTTGTAGGAGATTGTGCGGCTCGACAGCGACGGAAAGTAGACGCCGGTGCCGGACGCTTCGATTTCGGGTGTGACGGCGTCGGCGCGTTTGCGCAGTGGGTACACCATGCGGTCGAGGTCGATGCCGGCGGGCCGGACGCCGTCGTGTTCGGGTGCAGCGACGAAAAGCTGGGACATGTAGGGCATACAACCCAGCGCCGTCATGCCGACCTCGGCGCCGTCAGGGTCCACCGGAACGTCGCGCCAGCCGAGAACTTCGAGGGCCTCATCGTCCGCGATGCTTTCGATGCGGCTGCGTGCTGTCGCACGCGCCACCGGATCCTGCGGCATGAAGCACAGCCCGGCGGCGTACGTGTTGCAACCGTCCGGGGCGGGTGGTGGCAGCTCGAATTCGACCACATCTTCGAACAATTCGACCGGCAGCTGCAAGAGCACGCCGGCACCGTCGCCGCTGTTGGTCTCGGCGCCCGCGGCACCACGGTGTTCGAGATGCGCGAGAGCCAGCAGACCGTCGGCGAGGATGGCATGAGATCGCCGGCCACGGATATCGGCGACCAGGGCGACACCGCATGAGTCATGTTCGTGCCCAGGGTCGTAGAGTCCCTGCGGCTCGGGCAGCGCAGAGAACAGCATTTGCACACCTCCGCAGCAGGACTGCGGCACCGATGTGGTGGTGGAGGTTCGGCCGCAGTCCACAGTTGTTGGGTGGGACTGCATCGGCCCGTATTCGCGTGCGCGCAGATGGTCGCGCGCCGAATATCGAGTGTATCAGCGCAGGGCCGTTACTACCCGCCGTAAAGCGTCGGGACCAGCGGAAAGCCTGGCACGTTGCGAATCACGGTCCACGCGATTGTGGCCGTGATCACCACGACCACAGCTGCTCGCGTCACCGGCGGCCTTCCGGTGTGGCGTCGCCAGAAGAACCACGCAAGCAATGCCGGGATTCCGGCGAGCAGGAACACGTTGTCGACGACCGCGGCCGACAGATTGGCGTGCAGCAGATCATGGGCCATTCGTAAGCCACCGCAGGCAGGGCAGTACCAGCCCGTGAGCAGTTTGAACGGGCACTGCGGGAACAGCGAGCCGCGGTTGTGCGGGTCGGCGATGCCCACGTAGGCGAGAGCGCCCGCAGCCGCAGCACCGGCTGCCAGTGCGGTGTAGGTCTTTCCCCGTCTGGTGAATCCGGTGCCGAGATCGGTCACCCATTCAGCATGCCACTCACCGCTAGAAGGGCGGTTGTTCGGCATCCTGTTCGGGCGGTGGCGCGGCACCACCGGATTTGGGCTGGCTTCCCGAACTTTGGTAAGACCCATGGTGCAAGGGTGTGAGATCCCTTGGTGCACAGGAGGGCACAATGACCACGCCCGACCCCCGAGTCCGCAGCGCTTGGTCTTTCACGTTGCCTCGGTCGGACTGGCCCTGCAGCCTCGCGCGCAATGCGTGCGGCGAAACGAGTCACGACAACCCTATGGGCAGGTCACATCGATCTCGAACGGCTTGGTCACCATCTGCATCCCCGCGGATGTATCTATGCCGGTCGCGGTGCCGGTGATGTTGTAGGAGTTGCCGTTCTTGGTGGCCACGGCGCTGCCCTGGCCCATGCCCGCGGTGTAGGCCAGGTCTAGTCCGTTGACCTGCGCCAGCCCAACGGACTTGACCTGCGGTGGATTGGCGTCGCTCATGGTGACTGCGTAGCCGTTGCCGCCCTGCCCGAGGGAGATGTTGACCTGCCCGCCCGACGTGGTGCAGAAGGGCTGGCCGGTGAAGCCTTGGTCCTGGCCGTCGATCAGAACCTTCGCCTGCCCGGAACCCGCGGTGGTGGAGGCTCTCGACGTGGCCGACGCGGTTTGCCGCGAAGGCGGCGCGGGCTGCGCAGTTTGCCGCGAAGGCGGTGCGGACTGCGCGGTGGGGGTTTCGGATGCCGGCGAGTGTGGCCATAGCAGGTAGACCGTGATGCCGGCGGCGGCCACCAAAATCACGATGGTCGCGGCGATCAGCGGCAATATCAGCTGCTGACGTGGCTGATGTCCCCACGGCGGCGGGGTACCGATCTGAGGGGGCGGCCAGTCAGCGGGCCGGGCTGGTGGGACCGACGGCCAGCCGGGTGGGCGTTGTTGGGGCGCGGCGGGGTGCGGGTTGGCCGGCAGTTGCCAGGCCGCGTTCAGCGCGGGCGGCCGCATGGGTCGCAGCCGATCGTCGACGAGAAGGGGTCCCGGTGCCAGCGGGGGCTGCTCGGCTAGCAGGATGGGTTCGCTGGGTTGTGCCAGCGGCGTGGTGATGGCGTCGTGGGCGGCGTTGGCTAACTCGACGGTGGTGGCATAACGCTGTCCGGGTTCTTTGGCCATGCCGGTGGCGATCACCTGGTCGACCTGCTTGGGAATGTTGGGCTGGCTGGTCGAGGGTTGTGGTGGCGGATCGGTGAGGTGCGCGGCGACTTGGCTTTCCAAGGTCTCGCCCGGGAACGGGCGGCTGCCGGTCAGGCACTCATAGAGCACACACGTCAACGCATAGATGTCGGCGCGGGCATCGGCCTCGTGCGCTCTCAATCGCTCGGGCGCCATGTAGTGCCAGCTGCCGATCATGGTGCCGGTGCCCGTGAGACCGGTCTGGTCGACGCCGCGTGCGATGCCGAAGTCGATTAGATAAGCGAAGTCGTCCTCGTCGACCAGGATGTTGGACGGCTTGACGTCGCGGTGCACCAGACCGATCTTGTGCGCGGCGTGCAGCGCCTTGGCCACCTGCTCGACGATCCGCACCGCCCGCCCCGGCTCCATCGGCCCGTCGGCCAGCACGTGTTGTAGGTCGCGGCCTTCGATGAGCCGCATGTCAACATATAACCTGCCGTCGATTTCGCCGTAGGTGTGGATGGGAATGATGTGCGGGTTGTTCAGCCGTGCGGCCGCATCGGCTTCCCGGCGGAACCGCTCCACGAATGTGTCGTCCTGAGCCAAATTGGGCGGCAGCAGTTTGATCGCAACAGTTCGGTTGTTGGTCGCCGTGTCATACGCGCGCCACACTTCGCCCATGCCGCCGCGGCCCAACAACTCGATTAACCGGTAGCGACCAAACGGAGTGCCCTCCACCAGTGACGCCCTTCCCGACCCCGATCAGCTCCCAGCACAGAACACGCACCATCATCCACTTCCAGCTAACATTTCGGAGCCTTTTGAGCACCTACCAGTGAGGGCACGCGACTGCCCGGAGTCACGGATCGGGCTTTGCTCCCAGGTTCTTTCGTATAGTCGTGCTCCACCCGACGAACTACGTTCGGCGGTTTCTGAACCTTGGCAAGCTCCACCGTCGCCTTTGAGTGCCCGCGGCTGCGGCGATGTCGTGATCCGATGGAGGTGCCGCCTCGTCGGCCGCCTGGTCAACGGCCACCTCGGGTGACTCGGGCGCCTCTACCTCACCGGCCTCTTCGGCTCGGCGGGACTCAGGGTCGACGGCTTCGGCGTCGGCCGCATCCACGTCTTCAACCCGCTCTTCGCTCGACTCCGTGGCAGAGTCTGGCTTCGGCGCTGCCTCCGCCTCCTCGCCCTCCCCGTCTGGCGCTTCTGCATCCTCCGGCTCGGCGGCTTCCTCAGCCTCCACCGCGGCTGCCTCAGGCTCCGCTTCGGCGGCTTCTTCGGCCTCCGCCTCAGCGGGTTCAGCCTCGCCTTCCGGCTCCTCAACGACCTCTTCCGTCGGGGCGGCCTCTTCGTTGCCTGGCTCCACCCCTGCGACCGACTCGGCGGTGACCTTCTCCGTCGGAACCTCAGCCTCAGCCTCGGGCTCCGCTGCCCTGGCTTCCTCGCCCTCCCCGTGTGGCGCTTCTGCATCCTCCGGCTCGGCGACTTCCTCAGCGTCCACCTCGGATGCCTCAGGCTCCGCTTCGGCGGCTTCTTCGGCCTCCGCCTCAGCCCCCTCAGCTTCAGTCGCGGGCGCCTCTCCCGCCGCGGCTTCCTCAGCCTCGGTCGCTTCCTCAGCCTCGGTCGCCTCCTCAGCCTCAGCCTCGGGCTCCGCTACCGCGGCTTCCTCAGCCTCAGCCTCGGCGGCCGCCTCGGCGGGTTCCGCCTCTATCTCCGCCGCCTCGGCGACCTCTTCTTCGCCGGCTCCTGCAGAATCTGGCTCTTCCACCTCCTCAGCGGGCTCGGCAGCGTCGCCGTCGGATGGTTCGGCCTCGCCATCGGCGGCCGTTTCATCGGTCTCTTCGTCTTCTGCTGCGACCGCCACACCCGCGACAACGCCACTCGTCGCAGCCACTGCGGCAAGCTCTTTCGTCCACTCGACCAGTG
>DATMMZ010000197.1:0-5514 GCA_035569455.1 Mycobacterium sp.
CGCAGACGTGCGTCGCGAAACCGAATGGCGAGCTGCACGACACGACCGGGGTCTGGATCGCCGACTCCAGCGGGATGCCCTGCTGCTCCGGGGTCAACCCGATGCTGTCGGTCATGGCTCTCGCGCACCGCACGGCTACGAACATGCTGGCGGAACTGGATTAATAGATCTCATTTCGGCTTCACGGCGCCTCAGCGGCGGAATGTCGGCGAGCGCCATATAGCAGCACGTCACCACGTATCCCTTTGAGATGCCGCGCTTCCGGGGCCGACCACTCGATGCCGGCTGGATCGCCAATCGCCTTGCGCGCAGCCTCCGTCACCCGCACCGTACTGGCCGGTGCCGCGCCGGTGACGCGGCTGGCGAGATTGACAGGGCTGCCGTACCAGTCGCCGGCGCGGTTGATGGCGTGACCGAAGGCAAGTCCGACTCGTAGTCGCGGGAAATCGTCGGCGGCCGCGGCGTCAACGAGGTCCAGCACTGTCCGCAGTAGCTTGAGCGGGTCCGAGCAGACCAGCATCACGGCGTCGCCGATGGTCTTGACGAATTGGACGGGACTTGCGACAACCTCGTGGGCGAGATCCGCCAGCCGAAAGGCGACCAGTCCCAGATCTTCTGGCGGCATCTGCTCGCCGAGTTGCGTGAAACCCACCAGGTCGGCGAAAGCCACCGCAACTTCCCGCGCTCCCGGCAGGGTGCCGGCGGAGCGCTCGACCGCGTTGATCGCCTCGGTTTCAACTGAATGCCGCAAGGCCAGCCGCAACAAAGCGTCAACCATCGGGCCAAGTACTGGGTCGGCACCGTGCGCCAGCACTTCAATGGCTTGGGCCAGTTCGAGTTCCGTGGCGCCTGGATGCAGCGATGCGTGCAACGCGGCTTGCCGCATCGTCACCGCCGCACCCGTGAGGCCGTCCATCAGCAGTCGCACGATCAAGACGACCTGTTCCGGGTCGAGCCCAAGATCGACCAACCGCGCAGCTTCTAGGACGGATTCGGCATCCGCGCGCGACAGCAGACGCGCATCGGGGTTCTCTGCCCGAACCAGGCCAACGGCGCGGTGCAGTCGTTGCAGCAGTTCGAGGCTCACGCCACTGGACTCCGATATTTCTCGCGGTGAGACCAACGTTCCGTCATCGCCAATCATGCGAATGGCCGGCAGCAGCATAGGGCTGAATTCGCTGCGGATCTGCTCGACATCAAAGCCGCGGGCGAGCAACCATCCAATGAGGTCGACACGTTCCTGGCGCGCTGGTCCCTGCAGGTCGTCAAGCAACCCTAATGCCTCGAGGTCCGGGTGGTTCGGGTCTGCTGCCACGGCGTCAACGTACAACACCGCGTCGCAGTCCGGCTTAGTCTCAGACCGTTTCGTCCCGTTGCGGCGATGCGGGTTTGGTGGGCCACAGTGCCATGCGATCGAGGAGTCGATCGCGCAGAACGAGCGTGTGAAAGAGAACCGCACAGATGTGGGCAGTAAACGTCAGGAAAAGCAGGAATGCGAAAACACTGTGGCACTCCCGGAGCACCCCATAGACGTCGATGTTGTGCGGTGCGATACCGGGCAGATGAATTGGCCCCACGAGGGTGATGGGGAATCTCGCCGCCGACAGCATGGCCCACCCGATCAGGGGCTGGACGAGTAGCAGGGCGTAAAGCAGGTATTCCGACCACGACGCGATGCGGCGTTCGGCGCGGCTCATGGTGGCCAAAAACGGCGGTAGCTTGTGGGTGAGCCGATTCACCAGTCGCACCACGGCGAAGACCAGGATCAACACCCCCAACGGCCGGTGGATCGCCAGCAGCAGCGGGTAGTAGCTCAAAGAAGCGATCATGGTCACGCCGATCAACAGTTGCGCGATGACCATGGGCGCCATCAACCAATGCAGAATCCGGGATGGGAGGGCGAAACGCGTTGGAGCGGTGGTTGTTTCGCTAGTCATCGCAGCACCTGGCTGACGTTGACCGCGCTGGGGGTCTTGGGTTCCGTGGCGCGGCGGGTGAAGGAGCGCGCGTAAACGGCCGATCTCGCAGCGAGAATTGGGTCATCGGACGCCGTGATGCCATCCGGCAGCACCAGCGGGTCGAAGTTGATGTCGCGCGCGTTGCCGGCCTCCTCGGTTTGTACCGCGGCAATGGTGATGGCGCCGGCTTCGATGGACCGCCTCGACTGCGGCCAGGGTTTGGTGGCGTCGTTGGTCGGATCGCCCGGCTCGCCGATGGTGATAACCAGCCGCCAACTCAAGGGCCGCTGTGCCACCGCGCGGATGAGGTCATCGAACAGGTAATCCTTGCCGGACGCCGACGCCGACGCCGACGCCGGGGCCGGCGGGGCTGCCGGTGCTTCTTGCGGAATGGCAGACCAGCGCACCGGAACCGTCGCGCCCGCGCTGTTGGTGAAGTAAAAAGCATTCAGCCCGTGAAACGTGCTGTCCGCGAACCCGGAGGTGGGCGGCGATTGCTTGATGATCTTCATTGCCGCGGCGGTCTCGGGGTGGCGGTCGAGGAATGCGGCCATCTTCTGTGGGTCGGGCTTGCCCGTGTCGGGCAGGGGTTTGGACGCGAGCAAACGCTCGTAAAACCCTTGTGGGGTGCTGTCGGTGAAAACGGGGACGTTGACCATCGCCGTGCGCCACTGCTGGCCGTTCGCCTCGAGCAGCAGCCCCAGACCTCGGACAGTGTCGCGCTTGTCGGCCTGATCCGGCAGACCGCCGCCCAGCGAAAACCGACCGATCAGCGGAACGCTTCCCTGCTGGAAGACCGCCGCCCGGCATATGGCCGCGGCCGCCCCGGTGCTCGCGAAAGTTCCCGTAGCGCTGAGACCTTTGGCATGATTTCGGCGGAACCCGTCATGGCGGCCGTAGACGTGTTCGAAACGATCGGCGAACCTTGAAGGGAGAAGTGGGGTCAGCGCGTCGGGGCGCAGCCACCCGCCCGCATAAGCAAACCCGCCCACATCCACCGCGGCGATACCTGCCACCGCGCCCATCCCCAGCAACGCGCCCCGGCGAGTCAGCGCTGTGCGCCAGGGAGGCTCAGTGCGCTTCGCTCCAGCGGATTCGTCGTCGTGCACGTCATCATGACCACCGTGGTCGCCAGGCTCCATGCCCACCATCCTCTCGTCCTTTCGTGCCGAGCCGCGCAGTCTGGAAACCTAGGCAAAGCAACTTACGCACGGGTTAACGCGGCGCGCTCCTTTACAGTGGCCAACGCACACCACCCGCACCACGACTCAGCGCCGAAATTCGTTCACATCGCCAGCCAGGCGCGGATCGGTGCCGCCGGCAAGCTTGCGGTGCTCGATCAGATCGCGCACGCCCCCCGCACCGAGCCGCTCACGGAACGCCAGCGCCGTGTAGCCGACGAGTGTCCCGTCGGTGACGGCGCGCGCGGTCGCCGCACGCGGCATGTGAAACAGCACGCCGATTTCGCCGAAGTAGTCCCCCGGCCCCGCGATCTTGACCAATTCCTCACCGCCGTCGGCCAATTCATGCACCAGCTCGAACTCACCCTTGGATACCACGTAGATCAGGTCGCCCATGGTGGACTGCTCGAACACCACCTCGCCGGCCTTCACCTCCCGCGTTTCCGGTGGCTTGTTCGTCTCAGGGAAATCAGGTGTCAGCTCCACGACGCGGTCGGCCATCGGCAGGATCCTGCCGTCATGGGTGGCGACCACCACCACGCGATCCCCGTCCGCGAGTTCGCGGATCAGCCGCAGCACCTCCTCCACCTGGATGAAGTCGAGGTGCGCGGTCGGTTCGTCGGCGAGGATCAGCGGTGGATCCAGCGCGATCGCGCGAGCGACGGCGACGCGTTGCTGCTGCCCCCCGCTCAGGTCGCCGGGGCGGTGTTTCATTCGCTTTTCAAGGTTGACCCGCGTCAGCAATTCCTCGGCGCGCTTGCGCGCGCCCCGGCGCGACATTCCGGCCTCGCGCATCGGAACCATGACGTTCTCGACGGCGGTGAGGCTGGGCACCAGGTTAAATGCCTGGAAGATGATGCCCACCTTGTCGCGCCGATAGTTCGCCATCGCGGCACCATCGAGAGTCGTGACGTCGACGTCATCGAACTTGATTGCCCCAGACTTCGGCCGCAAGATTCCGCCGAGGCAGGACAGCAGCGTCGTCTTCCCGCAGCCGCTCGGCCCGAGCAGGATCACCAACGAGCCTGCCGACACATCGAGGTTCAAACCGTTGATGGGCCGCAGAGCGTAACCACCGCTGTAGTACTCCACGACGAGGTTCTGAATGCTGAGATCGCCCACCGCTAGGGACCTCCGAACGCGAGCGCCGGATCGATGGCCACCACGCGCCTGAGTCCGGCGAGGCTGGCCAACAGGCCGATCACAATCGCGACCACCGGTAGCAGCACGTAGGCACCGACGGGTATCGCGACGATCATCGGAAACAACGGTGCCATCAGCTGCGCAAGACCGACGCCCACCGCCGCCGCGAGCAGCGCGACGACCAGCGCCTGCAAGGCCAGTCCCGCCATGATCGAGCGCGTCCGCGTGCCAATCGCCTTGAACACCGCAAAGTCACGGACCCGCTCGAGCGCGGAGAGGTAGACCACCGATCCGACGATCAACGCCGCCACGATCCACAGCAAGACAGCCACGATCGAGATCGAAGTCACTGCAACCTTCAGCGGGCGCACCAAGTCTCGGACAGCGCCCGCTCGGTCGTAGGTCTGGTAGCCGTCCGGGAGCGCTCGGAGTGTGCCGACGACCCCGATCGATGTGACCATCGGCTGCCCGTTGTACGCCACCTGCTGCAGGCCCTGGGTAGTCAGGAAGATGTTGGGGATCTTCGCCAGCGCGGTCGAATTGGGCACGATCCCGACGATCCGCAATACGTGCGCACCGACCTGCAGGGTGTCACCGATGTGCCGGCCCAGTGCGCTCGACGCCGCGACCTCGTCCGGTCTTGACGGTGCCCGACCCTCCGAGACGCGCGGCATGCCGGGTCCACGCTCAGGCGCTCCGAAGGCCGTGACGTTCCGCGTTGAGGTGCCTTCTTGCATGATCGTCCCCACGCAAGCCAGTGGGGCCGCAGCCACGACGCCGGGCTCAGCGGCAATCCGGGCCAGGTCGACGCCGGGGAATGGTGTCGAACCCAGGAACGGTCCGGCCGCGCCGGTTTTTACCACGAACGCGTCCACACCCATGGAATCGACGGTGTCCCGGGCCTCGACCCGGAAGCCGTTCGTCAGTCCGGTCATGACCAGCGTCATCCCGAAGATCAGCGCGGTGCTGACGATCGCGATGATCAGGCGCCGCTTTCGCCATTGCATGTCGCGCAGGGCCGCGAAGAGCATTCCCAGAACGTACCAACGTCCCCCCTCTTCCGGGCCGGGTTTTGCCTACGCGCGGCCCGCGCTGATCAGCGCCAAAAGCCGCCGGCGAAATGTCTGGCCCACTTCGGCGCAGAAGGTTAGCCAGAGCGGCGACCGCGTGTGCAGCCACAGTGACGGGCGGTTCAGGACGCCGCGCGGTCAGCGTGTGGGCGGCCGCCTTCC
>DATMMZ010000198.1:0-46411 GCA_035569455.1 Mycobacterium sp.
GCCGATGACGCCGATGACGATGTTCAGCAGGATGCCGGAGCCCCCGCCCTTGACGATCTTGCCGGCGACCCAGCCGGCGATGCCGCCAATGATGATGTAGGCGAGCCAACTTACTGCAGTGGGCGGGGCGAAGGCCAGGTACTGGGTGGCTGCCATGACGTCCATGCGGGTCTCCTTGCGATCGCTGGCGAAGCCCAGCTCAGATGCTGGACCGTAATTTCGGTATACATCGTCCGAGTAACAATGAGCACCTAATCGGCGACCGCTGTCTTACCCCAGAGAGACCGGTCAGGCGGGCAAGGTCTGTCGTGGCGTTGGCGTAGGGGTAGGTGTGACATCACCAGCCGGGGCCTGGCCCGGTGCCGGAGCCGGAGCACCCGGCGCCGGAGCCGGAGCCGGAGCCGGAGCCGGAGCACCCGGTGCCGGAGCCGGAGCCGGAGCACCCGGGGCCGGCGGAGCTCCCGGAGCCGGAGCCGCGGCCGGCGGCGGGGCCCACGGCTGGATCGACTCGGCAAGCGCCTTGGCCGCGCCCTTGTCCACCGGGTCGTTCGAGGTCCCGAGCCACACCACGAACCAGCGCTGCGGTGGGCCGGCGTTTGTTGTGGCCGCCGCGGGCGAGCCGATGACACCCGTCCAGATCTGGCCGTTCGGCTTGGCCGGATCACTGAACTTGACCTCGTAATAGGACGCGCTGCCGGCCACCCCATTGGCGTTGAGCGGGGTGCTGTCCTGGTTGATCCGCATGCCCGGGTACGGCATGAAGAATTCACCCATGTCCGAGCCGAGCCGGACCGCGGCCTTGACGTTGTTGGCTTCGGCGCTGGCGTAGAGCTTTTGGTCCAGCCGGCCGAGCACGATGCGGGTGTCGTTGGCAACCGGCGGCGGCTGCCCGGGCATTGGCGGCTGCCCGGTGGCCTTGCTCAGCAGCGCCGAGCCGTAGTCGAGGTGGGAAGCGTCTGACTCCACCCACCCCGGGGGAACGACGAAGCTGAATCCGCCGACGGCGTTGGTCACGCGGCCGGCGTTCGGGTCGACGACCGGTGGGGGCGGCGCATTCGGATCGACGGGTGGCGGCGGCGCCGCATTGGGGTCGCCCGGTGGGACTTGGGGCGGGGCGCCCGGCGGGGGTGGCGTCGTGGTGGCCGGTGCGGGTGACGCCGCAGGTGTCGAGGGCGGCGGGGCCGCCGTCGTGGTGCCCGGGGGCGCGGGCTCCGGATCGGCTTTCGAGGTCGCCGGCAACGCGATGGTGACGGCGCTGGCGCTGGTCACCGCGGCAATCGCCAGCGTCGCCCACAATCCCTTGCGACGTGCCGAGTTGGGGTCCAACTCATCCATGGCGACGAACCTACCGTGTTACGGCTGTGACGCAAGGACCCATTGCTAACGATGTGGTGTGGGTTTTTCCGGTTCGCCGGAGTGCGGCGCGCCGCGTGCCGCCGCCGCTCATCGCTGCGGTGCCGGGTACAACGCCACTTCGAGCGCTTTGACGCTGAACCACACGCGCTCTCCGGGCGTGAGCCGCAGCTCGGCGGCGGCGTCGACGGTGATTTCCGCGGCCAGTCCCGGTGCGCCGTCGGGCTGCTCCGGGCCGCGCACCAGGACCGCGGGTCCGCGGGTGTCCAGCTCAGCGACGGTCACTTCGACGGTGTTGCGAGGGCTGCCGTGCGGCGGGTCTCGATACACGGCCACCGCCGTAGGTGCGAACACCGCGATTGCGTCTTGACCCTTGGCAAACTCTTGGCCGAGCTCCTGCGCCGGGGTCCCGTGCCAGTGGGCGCCAGACCGGGCGTGCAGCGCGCCGTCGGACCCAATGGTGCCGTTGACCAGGTTGAGGCCCGCGATGCGGGCTCCGAAATGACTGCGTGGTGCGGTGAGCACTTCAGCGACCGGGCCGATCTCGGAGATCTTTCCCGACTCGAGCACCAGCACTCGATCGGCCAGAGTGAACACGTCCAGCAGGTCATGGGTTATCAGGATTACGGCGCAGCCGCTCCGGGTGACCACAGAGCGCAGCACCGCCCGGATAGCCGCGGCCGCGGCGACGTCGAGTCCGGTCAGCGGCTCGTCGAGCAGCAGCACGTATGGTTCGGCCGCCAGCGCCCGCGCGATCGCCACCCGCTGGGCTTGACCGCCGGACAGTTGCCGCGGTTTGCGGTCGGCAAACTGCTCGGCGTCCACCTCGCGCAGCCAGCGCAGCGCGGTCGCCTTCTCCTTCGCGCGCGCGGACCAGAACATGCGCAACATCCCACGTCGGCTGTGCGGTCCGAATGCCACATTGGCGGCGACGCTCATGTGCGGGAACAGCGACGGGTCTTGCAGGAGCAGCCCGACCCGGCGGTCGTACGTCGGGACGTTCACCCCGGCCTTCGTGTCGGTCAACACCCGATCCCCCAAGCGCACTAGACCTGCGTCGGGAGTGACCAGCCCCGCGATGACGTGCAATGCGGTGGACTTGCCCGCGCCGTTGGGCCCGAGTACGGCCAGCACCTCGCCCGCGGGCACCGAGAATTCCACGTCCAGATGGCGATCTGCCACGACCGCGCGAATCTGCAATTCGCTCATACCCGGCCACCCGTGTCGGTCCCGGTCAGCCTGCGGGCACCCAGACCCAGCACCACCAGCGCCGCCACCGCGACGAGCAGGATGGACAACGCCACAGCCGCGTCCGCGTTGTCCACCCGCTGCAGGTAGATCTCCAGCGGCAGGGTGCGGGTGACCCCTTGCCGGGAACCGGCGAACGTCAGTGTCGCGCCGAACTCTCCCAGCGATCGGGCGAACGCCAGCACAGCCCCTGACACCATGCCCGGAACCAACAGCGGGAGGGTGACCCGCCACCAGACCGTGCTGGGCCGCGCCCCGAGCGTCGCCGCGACCACCTCGTAGTCGGCCCCCGCGGTACGGGCGGCACCCTCGAGTGAGATCACCAGAAACGGCAACGAGACGAAGGTCTGCGCCAACACCACGGCAGTGGTGCTGAACGCGATGCTGAGACCGGCAGCCTCGAGGTATTGCCCGATCAATCCGAGGCGGCCGAACGCGTAGAGCAACGCAATGCCGCCCACCACCGGCGGCAGCACCAGCGGCAGCAGGATCAACGGTCGCAGTAACCGCACCAGCCGCGCCCGGCTGCGGGCAAGTACCAGCGCCATCGGAACCCCCAGCAGCACGCACAGCGTGGTGCTGGCCGCGGCCGTCTTCAGGCTCAGCAACAGCGCCGTCTTGGAGGAGGGGCTGGTGATCAACGACCAGAAATTCGGCCAATCGACCCTGATCGCGATCGCGGCCAGTGGCAGTACCACGAAGACCGTCCCCACAGCGGCGGGGATATAGACCCACCGCGGTAGATCCGTAGGCCGGTGCACGGTTCTTCGATCAGCGTTGCTCAGGGCTTCGCGAAACCGAACTGGGACAGGATGTTCTGGCCCGTGTCAGACGTCACCAAGGCAACGAACTTCTGCGCCAACGTGGGTTGAGGTGCCTTCTTCAGCGCCCCGATGGGGTAAACGTTCACCGCACCGGCGGCCTCGGGAAAGTTGACGGTTGTCACCTTGTCTCCGGCGCTACGCGCGTCGGTGACATAGACCAGCCCGGCGTCGGCCTGTCCGGTGGTGATCTTGTTGAGCACGTCGGTCACGTTGAGTTCCTCGCTGACCGGGTTGAGGTGCACTCCGGTGCTGTCTTCGAGGCGCTGGGTCGCCGCTCCGCATGGCACCGGCCGCTGGCAGATCACCACGCTGAGCCCCGGCTTGCCGAGGTCGCCGAAGGATCCGACCTGCTTGGGATTGCCCGCGGCGGTGACGATGACCAGCGTGTTGGAGGCGAAGTTCGTCGGGTTGCCGGCCAGGAGTCCGGCCTTGGTGACCTTGTCCATCTGGGCGGTGTCCGCCGAGGCGAAGACGTCGGCGGTCGCGCCCTGGGTCAACTGGGTCGCGAGATCCGAGGAACCTCCGAAGTCGAAGTCGACGCCGCTGCCGGGATTGTCCGTTTTGAACTGCTGGCTGATCTTGGTGAACGCGGGCTTGAGCGAGGCCGCGGCGAACACCACGATCGACCCTGAGGCCTGCGACGACTGCGACGGCGACGACGGCGACGGCGATTTCGAACTGCACGCGACCGTTCCCGCGAGCAAGCCCGCCGCCAGGATCATCGATACGAAACCGGCCAGCACCCCGATCCGACGCATGGGTCAAACCCTAACCGGACGACGTAGGAGTCGCCTCCGCAAACACGGCGACAATGCCATGGCTGAATAGTTACGAAAATCATCCGCGCGTCGTGTCGATTGGGATTTCGCCGAATAGCTACTGTCCAGTAACATCGACGGCGATTGATGCCGTAACACGCTGAGATCCCAGGCATTGGTCCTGTGGTGGCCCGTGGTGTTGCCACCATCAGAGCCAGGTTCGCTGCACCGAGTGTGAAGCAAAAGCACCGGTGAACTGCCAGAGTCTGGGTTCAACGTTGAACACGAGGAGGACATGGCAGTGGAGGTGTTGGTCACCGGCGGCGACACCGACCTGGGGCGCGTAGTAGCCGAAGGCTTCCGCGATGACGGTCACAAAGTAACCCTGGTAGGTGCCCGCCGTGGCGACTTGGAGGTCGTCGCCAAGGAACTCGACGTGGACGCGATCGTCTGCGACACCATCGACCCGGCCAGCCTGAGCGAAGTTCGCGGGCTGTTCCCTCATCACCTGGACACCCTCGTCAATGTGCCGGCGCCGAGCTTTGACGCCGGTGACCCCCGCATTTACTCACTGTCCGACACCGCCAATGCGTGGCGCAACGCGTTGGGCGCGACGCTGCTTTCGGCGGTGCTGACGGCGCAGGCGGTGGGTGATCACCTGCGCTCGGGCGGCTCCATCATCAGTGTGATGGCCGAAAACCCGTCTGCGGGTAGCGTCGACGCCGCGATCAAGGCCGCCTTGTCGAATTGGGTCGCCGGGCAGGCGGCCATTTACGGCACCCGTGGGATCACGGTCAATGCCGTCGCCTGCGGGCGCGGCGTCCAGGCCGGCTACGACGGCCTCTCCCGCACGCCACCCACAATTGCGGCGGAGATCGCTCGGCTGGCGCTGTTCCTGACCACGCCCGCGGCTCGCCACATCACCGGCCAAACCCTGCACGTCAGCCACGGCGCGCTGGCCCACTTCGGCTGAGCCTCTTTCGCTTTCGCAGCCGGTCGCTACGGTAGATACCGTGGCTATTCGGCTTGGTCTGCAGATCCCCAACTACTCCTACGGCACCGGGGTAGAGAAACTCTTCCCGTCGGTCATCGCCCAGGCGCGCGAGGCCGAAGCGGCGGGCTACGACTCGCTGTTCATCATGGATCACTTCTACCAGCTGCCGGCGTTGGGATCGCCCGACCAGCCGATGCTGGAGGCCTACACGGCCCTCGGCGCGCTGGCCACCGCCACCGAACGTCTGCAGCTGGGCACCCTGGTGACCGGCAACACGTACCGGAATCCGACACTGCTGGCCAAAATCATCACGACGCTGGACGTGGTGAGCGCCGGTCGGGCGATCCTCGGCATCGGCGCCGGCTGGTTTGAGCTCGAACACCACCAGCTCGGTTTCGAGTTCGGCACCTTCACCGATCGGTTCAACCGGCTCGAAGAGGCGCTGCAGATCCTGCAGCCGATGATCAAAGGCGAACGGCCGACGTTCTCCGGAAAGTGGTACAACACCGAATCCGCGATGGCGAATCCGCGGTACCGCGACGACATCCCGCTCATGATCGGCGGCGGCGGCGAGAAGAAAACCTTCGCGATCGCCGCCCGCTGCGCCGACTACCTGAACATCATCGCGGGGCTCGATGAGCTGCCGGGCAAGATGAAGGCGTTGGCCGCGAGGTGCGACGAGGCCGGCCGCGACAGGTCGACGCTGCAGACCACCGCCTACGTGACGGTAATCATCAACGAGGACATCAAGCCGGAGCAGATTAATCAGATTCCCAACGCGCCCGGATACGTGGTGGCGGGCAGCCCGGCCAGCATCGCCGAGCAAGTCCAGGCCAAGGTGTTCGACGTCGGCGTGGACGGTGTGATCCTCAGCCTAGCCGCGCACGGCTATACGCCCGGCGTCATCACCACCGCCGCTGAGGCGCTGCGCCCGTTGGTCGGCCTGTAGGCGCAACCGGCGGCGGGCATGACGAGCGTCACGCTTCAGCGACCAGGCGCGATTGTCGGTGTGGCTGATTACACAGGCTCGCGCCTGGGTTTCGGGGGGTCGGTTTGACTACCGTGGTAGCTAACTGAAGTCGCACGTCCAGGAGCCCTCGTCAGGAGCAGCGGAAGATGAGCCCCCAGCTAGAAGGCACAGCTGAACCAAAGCGTCGGCACCGCGTCGTCATCATCGGATCGGGATTCGGCGGACTCAATGCGGCAAAGAAACTCAAGCGGGCCGACGTCGACATCAAGCTGATCGCCCGCACCACCCATCACTTGTTCCAGCCGTTGCTGTACCAGGTGGCAACCGGGATCATCTCCGAGGGGGAGATCGCCCCGTTGACCCGTGTCGTGCTGCGCAAGCAGCGCAATGTCCAGGTGCTGCTGGGCAAGGTCACCCACATCGACCTGGCCAACCAGAGCGTCGTCTCGGAATTGCTCGGCCACAGCTACGAAACCCCCTACGACACGCTGATCGTCGCGGCCGGTGCCGGTCAGTCGTACTTCGGCAATGATCACTTCGCCGAATTCGCGCCCGGCATGAAGTCGATCGACGACGCGCTGGAGTTGCGGGGCCGGATTTTGAGCGCCTTTGAGCAGGCCGAACGGTCAAACGATCCGGAAAGGCGGAAGAAGCTGCTGACCTTCACCGTCGTCGGCGCGGGCCCCACGGGCGTCGAAATGGCCGGGCAGATCGCCGAATTGGCCGACTACACGCTGAAGGGCTCCTTCCGGCACATTGACTCAACTCGTGCCCGGGTGATCCTGCTCGACGCCGCCCCCGCGGTGCTGCCGCCAATGGGCGAGAAACTGGGTCAGCGAGCGGCAGCCCGGTTGCAGAAGATGGGCGTCGAGATCCAGCTCGGCGCGATGGTCACCGACGTAGACCGTAACGGCATCACGGTCAAAGACTCCGACGGCACCGAGCGGCGCATCGAGTCGGCCTGCAAGGTGTGGTCCGCCGGGGTACAAGCCAGCCGGTTGGGCAGGGATCTCGCCGAGCAGTCGTCGGCCGAGCTCGACCGGGCCGGCCGGGTCCAAGTCCTGCCCGACCTGTCCATCCCCGGGCACCCGAACGTGTTCGTTATCGGCGATATGGCCGCCGTCGATGGCGTGCCCGGGGTAGCGCAGGGTGCCATCCAGGGCGCCAAGTATGCCGCCAACACGATCAAAGCCGAGCTCCACGGAGCCGACCCAACGCAACGTGAGCCGTTCCAGTACTTCGACAAGGGCTCCATGGCCACGGTGTCGCGGTTTTCCGCGGTGGCCAAGATCGGTCCGCTCGAGTTCAGCGGGTTCATCGCCTGGCTGATCTGGCTGGTGCTGCACCTGGTGTACCTGATCGGGTTCAAGACCAAGATCACCACGTTGATGTCGTGGACGGTGACCTTCCTGAGCACTCGGCGCGGCCAGCTGACCATCACCGACCAGCAGGCCTTCGCGCGAACGCGGCTCGAACAGCTGGCCGAACTGGCCGCCGAGGCGCGCGGTTCAACGGCAACCAGGGCGGCGAGCTAACCGAGGCTGTCGTCAGCCGTCGTCAGGTTGCGGCTCGAGGTTCTGCAGTCGCACCTGACCCCGTGCCACCACCCGGTCGCTGTCGTCGGTGATCGTGACCAACCACAGCTGCTGACGCCGGCCGCGGTGGATTGGCTCGGCGGTCCCGTACACGATCCCCGAGCTAATGGAACGCAGGAAATCGGTGTTGTTGTTCACACCGACAACATTTCCGCCGTTCCCGCGATTGTTCAGCCAGGTGAAGGCCGCCACGCTGGCCATGCTCTCGATCATCGAGCAGTAGACACCGCCGTGCACCAGGCCCATCGGCTGGAACAGTTTGGGCTTGACCTCCAGTTGTGCGCGCGCACCGTCGGGGCTGAGTTCGGTGAACCGCAGTCCCAACTCGTCGTCGAACGGCGCGTTGAAATTGGGCGGGACGACCGTGTCTTGCGGTTGCACGTCCTTGTGTCTACACCATCGGCGCCCCGAAACGGGCGAGCCCCGTGCACCAAGGCACGGGGCTCGCCGATCGAGTAGACCGGGGGTCACTGCAGCCCTCAGGACTCCGTCGCGGTCATTGTCGCTCGACCAGACACAGAATAGGCAAGGCTGCCCTAATTTCGCAAGCGGTTAAGCGGGTAATGTTGAGCACGTGTCGCTCACTCGGGCCTGGTACGGGTGCTGTTACCAGGGTCACACAAACAGTCGGGCAGGCGGCGTCTGCCAGCAAACCGCTTCGGCTGGTCGCCGGCGCCGACGGCCGCACGGGCGACAGACCAGCTGCTCATACGACGGTCGGTAGTAAGCCGGAGTAGTCTGGTCTGAACGCTCAGGAGATGGAACGAACTATGGCCAAGCTGACGCGGCTGGGGGATCTAGAACGCGCCGTGATGGACCACTTGTGGTCCACGCCGGAACCGCAAACCGTTCGACAGGTCCACGAAGCGTTATCGGCGCGACGCGACCTCGCGTACACGACGATCATGACCGTGCTGCAACGGTTGGCCAAAAAGAATCTGGTCTCCCAGATCCGCGACGACCGGGCCCACCGGTACGTGCCCGTGCATGGCCGCGACGAACTGGTGGCCGGGCTCATGGTCGATGCGCTGGCCCAGGCCGAAGACTCCGGGGGCAGGCAGGCCGCGCTGGTGCACTTCGTCGAGCGTGTTGGTGCCGACGAGGCGGACGCACTGCGGCGCGCACTCGCCGAGTTGGAAATAAACCAACGTTCTACACCCCAACGTTGTACACCGTCCACTGGCGTGACGGCGGAGGACTGAGGGAGACTAGCAGCGTGTCCGCGCTGGCCTTCACCGTCCTCGCGGTGCTGCTGGCCGGTCCGGCACCGGCCTTGCTAGCACGAGCGACGTGGCCATTGCGCGCCCCCCGCGCCGCGATGGTGTTGTGGCAGGCCATCGCGCTGGCCGCGGTGCTTTCGGCATTCAGCGCCGGCATCGCGATCGCCACCCGGGTGCTCATGCCCGGCCCTGATGGTCGGCCCACCGCCAGCATCATCGGCGCCGCCGGGCGGCTCGGTTGGCCGCTGTGGACGGCATACATCGCGGTCTTGGCACTGACGGTGCTGGTCGGTGCCCGGCTGATGATCGCCGCGGTGCGGGTGGCCATCGCCAATCGGCGACGGCGGGCGCATCACCGGATGGTGGTCGATCTGGTCGGGGTCGGACACGATGCGGCCCTCGCCCAGCCGTGTGCCGGCACGCGCGCCCTGCGTATCTTGGACGTTCCGCAACCGCTCGCCTACTGTCTGCCCGGTATGCGCAGCCGGGTTGTTGTCAGCGAAGGAACCCTCAAGACGCTCACCGACGCTGAAGTCGCGGCCATCCTCACCCACGAGCGAGCACATCTGCGCGCCCGCCACGACCTGGTCCTGGAAGCGTTCACCGCGGTGCACGCCGCTTTTCCGCGGCTCGTCCGCAGCGCCAACGCGCTGCGCGCGGTGCGACTGCTCGTCGAGCTATTGGCCGACGACGCTGCGGTGCGCGCTACAGGGCGAACTCCCCTGGCCCGGGCGTTGGTTGCCTGCGCGTCCGGGCGGGCGCCGTCGGGCGCGCTGGCCGCCGCGGGTCCCAGCACGGTGCTGCGGGTACGCCGGCTGTCCGGGCGTGGCAACAGTCTGGTGCTGTCAGCCGCTGCGTATCTGGCTGCGGTAGCCGTGTTTGTGGTGCCCACCGTGGCGCTGGCCGTACCGTGGCTCACGGAGCTACGACGGCTGTTCAACGTCTAGTACCGCCCTGACCCCAAACACTTTGGACGACCAGAAGTCCGCTGTGCCACAGTGTGTCCGGACAGCTTTCGAAAAACCATCAGCAACAGTTCTCCAACCTGGAAGGCCCAACAGAGAGGCAGGACATGAGTTCGTCGGAATCGAAGACGGGCACCGCGCAGATCGGCGTCACAGGCTTGGCCGTGATGGGTTCGAACCTCGCCCGGAATTTCGCCCACCACGGCTACACGGTGGCGCTGCACAACCGATCCGTCGCCAAGACCGACGCGCTGCTCAAAGAGCACGGTGACGAGGGCAAGTTCGTGCGGTCGGAGACCATCGAGGAGTTTCTGGACGCGCTGGAGAAGCCGCGGCGGGTGCTCATCATGGTCAAGGCCGGCGACCCCACCGACGCGGTCATCAATCAGCTCGCCGACGCCATGGAAGAAGGCGACATCATCATCGACGGCGGCAACGCGCTCTACACCGACACCATTCGGCGCGAGAAGGCAATGCGCGAACGCGGACTGCACTTCGTCGGTGCCGGGATCTCTGGCGGCGAGGAGGGCGCGCTGAACGGGCCGTCGATCATGCCGGGCGGCCCCGCCGAGTCGTACGTATCCCTGGGCCCGCTGCTCGAGGAGATCTCCGCGCACGTCGACGGCGTGCCGTGTTGCACCCACATCGGTCCCGATGGCGCCGGGCACTTCGTCAAGATGGTGCACAACGGCATCGAGTACTCCGACATGCAGCTCATCGGCGAGGCCTACCAGCTGCTGCGCGACGGGCTGGGCAAGACCGCCGACGAGATCGCCGAAGTGTTCGACGAGTGGAACAAGGGCGATTTGGACAGCTTCCTGGTCGAGATCACCGCTGAGGTGCTGCGCCAGAAAGACGCCAAGACCGGCAAGCCGCTCGTGGACGTCATCCTCGATGAGGCCGAGCAGAAGGGCACCGGCCGCTGGACGGTGAAGTCTGCCTTGGACCTCGGTGTGCCGGTCACCGGTATCGCCGAGGCGGTGTTCGCCCGCGCGCTGTCGGGTTCGGTGGCCCAGCGCAAGGCCACCACCGGGCTGGCCTCGGGCAACCTCGGGGCCAAGCCCAGCGATGCGGCGCAGTTCGTCGAGGACGTCCGTCAAGCCCTCTACGCGTCCAAGATGATCGCCTACGCCCAGGGGTTCAACCAGATTCAGGCCGGCAGCGCCGAATACAACTGGGGCATCAAGCCCGGCGATCTGGCCACCATCTGGCGTGGCGGCTGCATCATCCGGGCCAAATTCCTCAATCGGATCAAAGAGGCATACGATTCCGACCCCGACCTCGCCACGTTGATCGTGGCACCGTATTTCCGCAGCGCGATCGAATCGGCCATCGACGGCTGGCGGCGGGTCGTGGTGACTGCAACTGCGCTGGGCATCCCCATCCCTGGCTTTTCCTCGGCGCTTTCCTACTACGACGCACTCCGTACCGAGCGGCTGCCTGCGGCGCTGACCCAGGGCCTGCGGGACTTTTTCGGCGCGCACACCTACGGGCGCATCGACGCGCCGGGCAAATTCCACACACTATGGAGTGGAGACCGCAGCGAAGTGCCGGTCTAGTAAAGGGGGCACAGCGACAGCGATGAGGTTTCTGGACGGGCACCGGCCCGGGTACGACCTGACCTACAACGACGTTTTCATCGTGCCGAACCGCTCCGACGTCGCGTCGCGGTTCGACGTCGATTTGTCCACCGGCGACGGCTCGGGCACCACGATTCCGGTGGTGGTCGCCAACATGACCGCGGTGGCCGGGCGGCGGATGGCCGAGACGGTGGCGCGCCGCGGCGGCATCGTCATCCTGCCGCAGGATCTTCCGATCACGGCGGTGCAGCAGACGGTGGAATTCGTCAAAAGCCGTGACCTGGTTCTCGACACCCCGGTGGTGCTGGAGCCCGACGATTCGGTGTCCGACGCGACCGCGCTGATCCACAAGCGCGCCCACGGAGTCGCGGTGATGGTTTTCGAGCGCCGCCCGATCGGTTTGGTCAGCGAATCATCCTGTGTGGGCGTGGATCGCTTCACCCGGGTGCGCGATGTTGCAACGACCGACTTCGTGACCGCCCCGGCGGACACCGAGCCGCGCAAGATCTTCGACCTGCTCGAGCACGCGCCGGTCGACGTCGCGGTGCTGACCAGCGCCGACGGCACCCTGGCGGGCGTGCTGACCCGCACCGGAGCGATCCGTGCCGGGATCTACGCCCCGGCCACCGACGCCGGCGGGCGACTGCGCGTCGGCGCTGCCGTCGGTATCGGCGGCGACGTCGCCGGCAAGGCCCAGTCCCTCGCCGAGGCCGGCGTCGACGTGCTCGTCATCGATACCGCCCACGGACACCAGGTCAAGACGCTGGAGGCGATCAAGGCGGTCGCATCGCTGGACTTGGCTGTACCGCTGGCCGCGGGCAACGTGGTGTCGGCAGAGGGCACTCGGGATCTGCTCGGCGCGGGGGCGAGCATCGTCAAGGTCGGTGTCGGTCCGGGCGCGATGTGCACCACCCGGTTGATGACCGGTGTCGGTCGCCCGCAATTCTCCGCCGTGCTCGAATGCGCCAGTGCCGCAAGGCAACTCGGTGGGCACGTGTGGGCCGACGGCGGCGTCCGCCACCCGCGCGACGTCGCGCTGGCGCTGGCCGCCGGGGCGTCGAACGTGATGATCGGGTCGTGGTTCGCCGGCACCTATGAGTCCCCCGGGGACTTGATGCGTGACCGCGACGACCAGCCATACAAGGAGAGCTACGGCATGGCATCCAAGCGGGCCGTGGTCGCCCGCACCGGCGCCGAGACCGCATTCGATCGCGCCCGCAAGGCGTTGTTCGAGGAAGGCATTTCGACGGCGCGGATGGGTCTGGACCCCGACCGCGGCGGTGTTGAGGACCTGATCGACCACATCACCTCCGGCGTGCGCAGCACCTGCACCTATGTCGGTGCCTCGAACCTCGCGGAACTATATGAGCGGGCCGTAGTCGGCGTGCAGTCTCCGGCCGGCTACGCCGAGGGCCATCCGCTGCCCTCCGGCTGGTGAAACCGTCGCGGGCGGCACTAGACGTCTTCGCTACCATGTGAAATTCAATCCCGTAGCAAAGAACTGCTTGGGAATCGACTGCATCGAGCGAAAGGGATGACGTGCCGCAGGCACCCGCCGAGGCCCCAGCGATGCGGGCCTTCCGGGACGAGCGGCCACCCGCATCGTCGCCGGATCCCCCACCGCGGCAGGGAGCGAGCCGGCCGTGAGCCTCTCCGTCACCGCCGTCAGCGTGCTCGCCATCGCGGTGCTCATCTTCGGCAATGCGCTGTTCGTTGCGGCCGAATTCTCCCTGACGGCGCTGGACCGCAGCACGGTCGAGGCCAATGCCCGCAGCGGTAGGCGACGCGACCGCTTAATCCAGCGCGCCCAGCACAGGCTGTCGTTCCAGTTGTCGGGTGCTCAGTTAGGCATCTCGATCACCACCCTGGCAACCGGCTACCTGACCGAGCCGATGGTGGCCGACCTGCCGCATCCATGGTTCGACGCGATGGGGATACCCGACCCGGTGGCCGACGCGTTCATGGCATTCCTGGCGCTGGTGATCGTCACGTCGGTGTCGATGGTGTTCGGCGAGCTGGTCCCGAAGTATCTCGCGGTCGCCCGCCCGCTGCGGACCGCCCGCGCCGTCGTGGGCCCGCAATTCCTGTTCTCGCTGTTGCTCACCCCGGCCATCCGATTGACAAACGGGGCAGCGAACTGGATCGTGCGCCAACTGGGCATCGAGCCCGCCGAGGAGCTGCGGTCCGCCCGCTCAGCGCAGGAGCTGCTGTCGCTGGTGCGGACCTCGGCCCGCAGCGGCTCCCTGGACCTGGGCACCGCATCGCTGGTGCGGCGATCGCTGCAGTTCGGCACCCTGACCGCCGAGGAACTGATGACGCCACGCTCGAAGATCGTGACGCTGGAGACCGACAACACCGTCGCCGACCTGATCGCGGCCGCAGCGGAGTCCGGGTTCTCCCGATTCCCGCTCGTCGACGGCGACCTCGACTCGACCGTCGGCATCGTGCACGTCAAGCAGGTGTTCCAAATTCCGCCCGCCGAACGCGCGCACACGCTGCTCACCAGCGTGGTAAAGCCCGTCCCGGTGGTGCCGTCGACGCTGGACGGCGATGCGGTGATGGCGGAGATCCGCGCCAACAGCCTGCAGACCGCGCTGGTCGTCGATGAGTACGGCGGTACCGCGGGCATGGTGACCGTTGAGGATCTGATCGAAGAGATCGTGGGCGACGTGCGCGACGAACACGACGACGCCACGCCGGATGTGGTGGCAGCCGGCAGCGGATGGCGGGTGTCGGGCCTGCTGCGCATCGACGAGGTGGCCACCGAAATCGGGTATCGCGCCCCGGAGGGCCCATACGAGACGATCGGCGGGCTGGCGCTCCAACAGCTCGGCCACATCCCGGTGGCCGGCGAAACCGTCGAGTTGCCCGCGTTGGATCCGGACGGCTTGCCCAACGACTCGGTGCGCTGGCAGGCAACGGTGGTTCAGATGGACGGCCGCCGCATCGACCTGCTCGAGCTGACCGAACTGGGCAGTCAACCAGGCGGGCAACTGGGTGGCATCGCGGAACCCGGCTCGGGACTGGGCCGCTGATGCCCGACGCGCTGGGACTGCTGGTGGCGATCTTGCTGATCGGTGCCAACGCGTTCTTTGTGGGAGCGGAATTCTCACTGATCTCGGCCCGTCGCGATCGGCTCGAAGCGCTGGCCGAGCAGGGCAGGGCCAGCGCGGTGACGGTGATCCGCGCCGGTGAGCAACTCTCGTCGATGCTGGCGGGCGCTCAACTGGGCGTCACGGTGGCCTCCATCCTGCTCGGCCGAATCGGCGAGGCGGCGGTCGCCGACCTGCTGCAGACATCGCTCGGTCTGACCGGTATGCATCCGGCGCTGGTGCACACGTTGTCGTTGGTGATCGCGCTGGCGTTGGTGGTGACATTGCATGTGCTGCTCGGCGAGATGGTGCCAAAGAACATCGCCCTCGCCGGTCCGGAGCGGACGGCGATGCTGCTGGTACCGCCCTACCTGGCCTACGTGCGCGCGGCCCGGCCGTTGATCGCGTTCTACAACAAATGCGCGAACGCGGTATTGCGCGCGCTGGGTGTGGAGCCCAAGGACGCGCTCGATAGCACCGTTTCCACGGTCGAGCTGAGCGAGCTGATCGCCGAGTCGGTATCCGAAGGTCTGCTGGATCATGAGGAGCACACACGGCTGACCCGGGCGCTGCAGATTCGCACCAGGGTGGTCGCCGATGTCGCGCGGCCGCTCGCCGATATTCGGGTGGTGAGGGTGATTGCGGCCGGTTCGGGGCCGACGGTCGGCGCGGTCGAACAGGCCCTGGCCGAGACCGGCTACTCCCGGTTCCCGGTGGTAGGCGTCGATGGTGACTTCATCGGATACCTGCACATCAAAGACGTGTTGACGTTGAGTGACGATCCGCGGACCATCATCGACCTGGCGCTGGTGCGCCCGCTGCCGCGGGTTCCCGAGTCACTGCCGCTGGCCGATGCCTTGTCGCGGATGCGGCGCAGCAACAGCCATTTGGCATTGGTGACCGCCGACAGTGGTGAGAGTGGCCACCTGGTTGCGATGGTGGCGATGGAGGATCTGGTGGAGGACCTGGTTGGCGCCATGCGCGGCGGGACACAATGAGGCCGATCGCAGAGTAGAGCCAGGTGAAGCCCGTATGATCTGAGCGGCTGTCGACCACTCGGAACTGTCGGCAAAGTGCGCTCGTTGCCAGAAGGCGATTCCCGGATCGCCGCTTCGGTGCGGGCGAAGCCGTCAGCGCGTCGTGACCTGCTGTTGCGGGTCGCCGGATAGGCTCGTCAGGCCGCTGGTCGGTAGGCTGGAGTAATTGCCAGTAGGCAAAATGGAGGAGAATCATGACCGATCGCGTGTCGGTGGGGAACTTGCGCATTGCCCGAGTGCTCTACGACTTCGTGAACAAAGAGGCCCTGGCTGGCACCGATATTGACCCGGACAGCTTCTGGGCGGGCGTCGACAAAGTCGTCACCGACCTCACCCCGCAAAACCAGGATTTGCTGAACCGTCGCGATGAGCTGCAGGCCCAGATC
Source organism: Mycobacterium sp. (assembly GCA_035569455.1). Lineage (GTDB taxonomy): Bacteria > Actinomycetota > Actinomycetes > Mycobacteriales > Mycobacteriaceae > Mycobacterium. The sequence continues at coordinate 16,023 of DATMMZ010000198.1, forward strand.
GACAAGTGGCACAGGCAACGGGTGATCGCGCCCCTCGACATGGACGCTTACCGGCAGTTCCTTACCGAAATTGGCTACCTGCAGCCCGAGCCCGACGACTTCACCATCACCACGTCAGGCGTCGATGACGAGATCACGACCATAGCCGGCCCGCAGCTGGTGGTGCCGGTGCTCAATGCGCGGTTCGCGCTGAACGCGGCCAACGCTCGTTGGGGCTCTCTCTACGACGCGCTCTATGGCACCGACGCAATCTCGGAGAAGGACGGCGCCGAACGGGGCTCCGGCTACAACAAGGTGCGCGGCGACAAGGTGATCGCGTACGCGCGCAAGTTCCTGGACGGAGCCGTGCCGCTGTCGTCGGGTTCTTACGCCAACGCCACCGGTTTCAAGGTCGAGGACGGCCAGCTGCTGGTCGCTCTGCCCGAGGAGTCCACGGGGCTCGCCGACCCCGGCCAATTCGCCGGCTACACCGGCGAGGCCGAGTCGCCGACGTCGCTCTTGCTGGTTAACCACGGTTTGCACGTCGAGATCCTGATCGACCCGGACTCACCGATCGGGAAGACCGACCGCGCAGGCGTCAAGGACGTGATCCTGGAATCGGCGATCACCGCGATCATGGACTTCGAAGACTCGGTGTCCGCCGTCGACGCCGACGACAAGGTGCTGGGCTACCGCAACTGGCTCGGCCTGAACAAGGGAGATCTGGCCGCCGGGGTGGACAAGGATGGCGACACCTTCACGCGGGTGCTGAATCAGGACCGGAACTACACCGCGCCGGACGGCAGCGAGCTCACTTTGCCCGGCCGCAGTCTCATGCTCGTGCGCAACGTCGGCCACCTGATGACCAACGACGCGATCGTCGACGCGGACGGCAACGAGGTGTTCGAAGGCATCATGGACGCCCTGCTCACCGGCCTGACCGCGACCCACGGGCTGAAATCCGGCTCGGACAATAACGGGGCCAATGGCCCCTTGCGGAACAGCCGCGCCGGGTCGATCTACATCGTCAAGCCCAAGATGCACGGTCCGGCCGAGGTGGCGTTCACCGTTGAATTGTTCAGCCGGGTCGAAGACGTGCTGGGGTTGCCGCAGGGCACGATGAAGGTCGGCGTGATGGATGAGGAGCGGCGCACCACCCTCAACCTGAAGGCATGCATCAAGGCTGCCGCCGACCGGATCGTGTTCATCAACACGGGTTTCCTGGACCGCACCGGCGACGAGATCCACACCTCGATGGAGGCCGGCCCGATGGTGCGCAAGGGCACCATGAAGAGCCAGCCGTGGATCCTGGCCTACGAGGACAGCAATGTCGACACCGGCCTGGCCACCGGCTTCCGGGGCCGCGCCCAGATCGGCAAGGGCATGTGGGCGATGACCGAGCTGATGGCCGACATGGTCGAGCAGAAGATCGCGCAGCCGCGCGCGGGCGCCAGCACCGCCTGGGTGCCCTCGCCCACCGCGGCCACCCTGCACGCGATGCACTACCACTTTGTCGACGTGGCCGCGGTGCAACAGGAGCTCGAGGGCAACAAACGCACCACGATCGACCAGCTGCTGACCATTCCGTTGGCCAAGGAACTGGCTTGGGCTCCCGAGGAGATCCGCGAGGAGGTCGACAACAACTGTCAGTCGATCCTCGGCTACGTGGTGCGTTGGATCGACCAGGGAGTCGGTTGCTCAAAGGTGCCTGACATCCACAACGTGGCTCTCATGGAGGACCGCGCCACGCTGCGGATCTCCAGCCAGCTGCTGGCTAACTGGCTGCGACACGGCGTCATCACCCGCGACGATGTGCGGGCCAGCCTGGAACGGATGGCGCCGATGGTCGATCAGCAAAACGCTGGCGACGCCACGTATCAGCCAATGGCGCCCAACTTCGACGACAGCATCGGCTTCCTGGCCGCGGAGGAGCTGATCTTGTCCGGAGCGCAGCAACCCAACGGCTACACCGAGCCGATCCTGCACCGCCGTCGTCGTGAATTCAAAACCCGATCCGGTGCCTGATCGCGGCTCGACATGCGGTAATGCGTCTTATGACTAGATTCGGCGCCGGTTTCAAAGCAGGTCAGGCGATGGTTCGACGGAAAGGCGGCGGGCACCAGGATGGGTAGGCACCGAATGCCCGACCGTGAGAATTCCGCCGACGCGCTGTCCGTCGAAGCGCTGTCTAAAAAATCCTCCGCGGACGACCCGGACCGAGACGAGGACGGAGACGAGATACGTCACGGCCCGGACAGCGACGTAGCCCCTGCGGCTGACTTCCCGCCGCACACCGATGACCGGGCGGATGACCACCACTATGGGGACGATGAGTACTTCCCCGCCGACCAAGACCACGACGTTGCCCGCGGAGAATTTGCGGCCGAGCCCGCCGACGAGTACCCGGATTTTCCGCCTCGGCAGGCGAGCGCGGCGGACTTGGATCCGCCGGCCGCTCCATCGCATCCATTCCACCCCGGCCACGGCGGACTCGGTGAGTGGCGGGGTGGCCACCGCAGCGCCGGCGGGCGACGGGGAGTCAGCATCGGCCTGATCGTGGCCTTGGTCGCGGTGGTCGTGGTCGTGGGCACGGTGATCCTGTGGAGTTTCTTCGGTGACGCGCTGTCCAACCGCAGCCATACGGCCGCCGCGCGTTGCGTGGGAGGCAAGGAGACAGTCGCCGTCATCGTCGACCCGTCGATGGCCGATCAGGTGCAAGAATTCGCCGGAAGCTACAACTCATCGGCCGGGCCGGTCGGCGACCACTGCATGGCGGTGAGTGTCAAACCCGCCGGCTCCGACGCCGTCCTGAACGGTTTCGTCGGCAAATGGCCGGCCGACCTCGGCGGCCAGCCGGCACTGTGGATACCCAGCAGCTCGATCTCCGCGGCCCGGCTCGCCGGCGCCGCGGGTCAGAAAACCATCAGCGACAGCCGTTCGCTGGTGACGTCGCCGGTGCTGCTTGCTGTGCGACCCGAATTACAGCCGGCGCTCGCAAATCAGAATTGGGCGGCACTGCCCGGCCTGCAAACCAACCCGAACTCTTTGGCCGGCCTGAACTTACCGGCCTGGGGATCACTGCGAGTTGCGCTGCCGGCCAAAGGCAACGGTGACGCCGCATCTCTGGCCGGCGAGGCGGTGGCAGCCGCGTCAGTGCCCGCGGGTGCGCCGGCAACCCAGGGCACCGCCGCAGTGCGCACACTGATGGCCGCACAACCCAAACTGGCGGACAACACGCTGACAGAGGCGATGAACACGTTGCTCAAGCCCGGTGACGTCGCAACGGCGCCGGTGCACGCGGTGGTTACCACCGAGCAGCAGCTGTTCGAGCGCGGCCAGTCGGTGTCAGACGCCAAGAGCACGTTGGCTTCCTGGCAACCACCCGGACCGGTGCCGGTCGCCGACTATCCCACGGTGCTGCTCAGCGGCTCGTGGGTGTCCAAGGAGCAGAGCGAGGCGGCCAGCGAGTTTGCCCGGTTCATGCGCAAGCCCGAGCAACTGGCGAAGCTGGCCAAAGCCGGCTTCCGTGTTAATGGCGTCAAACCGCCGAGCAGCCCCGTCACCAGTTTCGCGGCGCTGGCCCCCGCCCTGTCGGTGGGTGACGATGCCATGCGCGCCACGCTGGCCGACGCCATGAGCGCACCGTCTAACGGGGTGGCAACGACCATCATGCTCGACCAGTCGCTGTCCACCGATGACGGCGGCAAGACCCGCCTGGCCAACGTCATCGCGGCGCTCGGAGACAGGATCAAGGCGATGCCGCCCAACTCGGTCATGGGGCTGTGGACGTTCGACGGCCACGAAGGTCGATCAGAGGTGGCGACCGGGCCACTGACCGACCCGGTCAACGGCCAGCCGCGCACGGCGGCTCTGCTGGCCGCGCTGGACAAGCAGTATTCATCGAACGGCGGTGCTGTGTCGTTTACCACACTGCGAATCATCTACCAGGACATGCTGACCAATTACCGTGCCGGCCAAACGAATTCGGTGCTGGTGATCACAGCGGGGCCCCACTCGGACCAAACCCTTGACGGGCCGGGACTGCAGGACTTCATCCGCCGCAGCGCCGATCCGGCGAAACCGATCGCGGTCAACGTCATCGATTTCGGAGCTGACCCCGACCGGGCAACCTGGGAAGCCGTCGCTCAGCTCAGCGGAGGCAGCTACCAGAACTTGGCGACGTCGGCCACCCCCGACCTCGCCACGGCGATGAATACGTACCTGAGCTGACAGCTACTGCCGTCGGCATCCCGGCGACTTGTCACACTTCGGGCATACCATCATGGGCGCTATCGAAGGAGCGCGATGAAGGTTGATTTCACACCTGATCCACAGCTGTATCCGTTCGCGTCGCGCTGGTTCGACAGCTCGCGGGGTCGCATCCACTACATCGATGAGGGTGACGGCCCGCCAATCCTGTTGTGCCACGGCAACCCGACGTGGAGCTTCCTGTATCGCGACATCATCGTCGGGCTGCGCGACCGATTCCGTTGCATCGCGCCGGATTATCTCGGGTTCGGGCTGTCGGAGCGTCCCGCCGGATTCGGCTACACGATCGACGAGCACGCCCAAGTCGTCGGCGAATTTGTCGATCACCTCAGCCTCGACGGCTACCTGACGATGGGCCAGGACTGGGGTGGGCCGATCGGCATGGCGGTCGCCGTGGGGCGTGCCGATCGGGTGCGCGGCGTCGTGTTGGGAAACACGTGGTTCTGGCCTACCGACGTGCTGACGACCAAGATCTTCAGCCGGGTGATGTCCAGTCCGCCGATGCAGTGGGCGATTCTGCAACGCAATTTCTTCGTCGAGCAGCTGATCCCCGCAGGCACCGAGCGCCGGCCCAGCGCCGTCGTGATGGAGCACTACCGGGCGGTGCAGCCCAGCCCGGCCGCGCGGTTGGGTGTGGCCGAGATGCCCAAGCAGCTCTTGGCCGCCCATCCCCTGCTGGAACGGCTAGGCCAGGCGGTGCCGGCCAAGCTGGGCGCCAAGCCCGCGCTATTCGTCTGGGGCATGAAAGATTTCGCATTCAGGCCCGGCCCGACGCTCCCGCGGATGCGCCAGACGTTTCCCGACCACGTCCTCGTCGAGTTGCCCACCGCCAAGCATTTCATCCAGGAGGATGCGCCCGACCAGATTGCCGCGGCGATCCTGCAGCGCTTCGGCTGATCAGCGGGCCGGTTCAGGCGAACGCCGCCACCGGCGGGCACGAGCAGACCAGGTTGCGGTCGCCGTAGGCTTCGTTGATGCGACGCACCGGCGGCCACACCTTGGGCCGGAAGGCCGCGCCGAGCGGATAGGCGGCCTCTTCCCGGGTATACGGGTGATCCCAGTCGGTGACCAGCAAGCACTCAGCGGTGTGCGGCGCGCCCCGCAGCGGATTGTCATCGGCGGGCCACTCCCCCGCGCCGACGCGGTCGATCTCCCCGCGGATGGCGATCATGGCCTCGCAGAATGCGTCGATTTCGGTAAGGCTTTCGCTCTCGGTGGGCTCCACCATTAGCGTGCCGGCCACCGGGAAGCTCATGGTGGGCGCGTGGAAGCCGTAGTCCGACAAGCGTTTTGCGACGTCGTCGACGGTCACGCCGGTCGCCTTGGTGATCCCGCGCAGGTCCAGGATGCACTCGTGGGCGACCATGCCATTCTCGCCGGTGTACAGCACCGGGAAGTACTCGTCGAGCCGGCGGGCGATGTAGTTGGCCGAGGTGATCGCGACCAGCGACGCCGCCCGCAGACCGTCGGCGCCCATCATCCTGATGTAGGCCCAGGTGATCGGCAGAATCGAGGCAGACCCGTAGGGCGCCGACGAGACCGGATGGCCCTGGGGCTGGGGGCACGCCCCCACAAGTGGGAGGGACCCGCACCCGCTTGCGGGGGACTCAGGAGCATACGGGTGACCCGGCAGGAACGGCGCCAGATGCGAACGCACCGCCACCGGCCCGACCCCCGGACCGCCGCCGCCGTGCGGGATGCAGAACGTCTTGTGCAGGTTGAGGTGGCTGACGTCGCCGCCGAATTTCCCCGGGCGGGCCAGGCCCACCAGCGCGTTGAGGTTGGCGCCGTCGACGTACACCTGGCCGCCCGCGTCGTGCACGGCGGCGCAGATGTCGGCGATATCGTGCTCGTACACACCGTGGGTGGACGGATAGGTGATCATCAGCGTCGACAGCCGGTCGGAGTGTTCGCTGACCTTGGCGCGTAGATCGTCGAGATCGACGTCGCCGTTATCGTGGCAGCCAACCACCACCACCCGCATACCGGCCAACGCCGCCGACGCGGCGTTGGTGCCGTGCGCGCTGGACGGGATCAGGCAGATGTCGCGGCGCGGTTCGCCCCTGCTGGCGTGGTAGTCATGGATCGCCAAAAGGCCCGCGTACTCGCCTTGCGAGCCGGCGTTGGGTTGCAGAGAGACGGCGTCGTAGCCGGTCATCTGTACCAGCCAGCTCTCCAGCTCGCCGATGAGGCGACGCAGCCCCGGGGTGTCCGATGCCGGGGCGAACGGATGCTGACGCGCGAATTCGGGCCAGGTGATCGATTCCATCTCGGCCGCGGCGTTGAGTTTCATCGTGCACGAGCCGAGCGGAATCATGCTGCGATCCAAGGCGATGTCCTTATCCGCCAGCGCACGCAGGTAGCGCATCATCGCCGTCTCGGTGCGGTATTGGGTGAACGCGGGGTGCGTCAAGAACTCTGAGGTTCGGGTCGCGATATCGCTCCCGACCGGCTGTGCGGCGGAGATTCCGAAAGCGTGCAGAACCGCCGCGACATGAGCGTCGGTGGTGGCTTCGTCGCAGGCCACCGACACGTGGTCGGCGTCGACGCGCCAAAGGTTGATGCCCTTCGCCTTGGCCGCGGCCAGCACCTCATCCGCGCGCCCCGGCACCCGGGCCAGCACCGTGTCGAAGTACTTCTCGTGTACCAGCGCGTCGCCCAGCGCGGCGGCGATGCTCTCGGCGTGCGAGTGCACGCGGCGCGCGATTCCGGTCAGCCCTTCGGCGCCGTGGTAGCTGGCGTACATGGCGGCCATCACCGCCAGCAGCACCTGTGCGGTGCAGATGTTGCTGGTCGCCTTGTCGCGGCGGATGTGCTGCTCGCGCGTCTGCAGCGCCAAGCGATACGCCGGCGACCCGTCACTGTCGACGGACACGCCGACCAGTCGGCCCGGCAGCTGACGGGCGTGCTTGGCGTGCACGGCCAGGTACCCCGCATGGGGGCCGCCGAATCCCATTGGCACGCCGAGCCTTTGGGTTGTGCCGAAGGCGACGTCGGCGCCGGTCTCGCCTGGCGGTGTGATCAGCGTCAGCGCCAACAGGTCGGCGCCGATGGCGACCAGGGCGCCGCGGTCGTGCGCCTGAGCCACCAGAGCCGTCCAGTTCGTGATCCGGCCGCTGGCCCCGGGTAGCTGGGTGATGACGCCGAAGAACTCGCCGTCGGGCAGGCCGTCACGCAGGTCGGAGGTGACGATTTCGATGCCTAGCGGCTTGGCGCGGGTGGCCAGCACCGCTGCCGTCTGGGTGAATACGTCGGCGTCGACGGCCAGCCGGTTCGCGGTGCCGCGGGCCGCACGATGCATCAATGTCATGGCCTCGGCGGCCGCGGTGCCCTCGTCGAGCATCGACGCGTTCGCGATCTCGAGGCCGGTGAGGTCGGTGACCACGGTCTGGAAATTCAGCAGCGCTTCCAGCCGACCCTGGCTGATCTCGGGCTGATAGGGCGTGTACGCGGTATACCAGGCCGGGTTTTCCATGATGTTGCGCAGCAGCACCGGGGGTGTGAGCGTGTCGTAGTAGCCCTGCCCGATCATCGACACCGCGACGGTGTTGGAGTCGGCGAGCGCCCGGAGCTCGGCCAGCGCCTCGGCCTCGCTGGCGGCCGGTGGTAAGTGGTCCAGGCCCGGTGCGTTACCTGTGTCGGTGAGCTTGTCGAGGATGCCCGTCGGGACCGCCTTGGCCGCCAGGTCGTCGAGCGAGTCGACACCGATGACCGCGAGCATGGTGGCGATGGCCTGGCTGTCCGGGCCGATATGCCGGTCTGCGAAGGTTGATTGGTCGGGCACTGGCGAACTCCTGACACAGGGAGAGGACTAGGGTCCTCTCCCTCTGTCTTCGCCCGTCCATCGGGCGCCTGAGAGATTCAGCGCCGGTACGGTCCGGCGCCTTTCCCCATCGGCGGGTGTGGACCGATACAGGTCTCCACCGCTTTCCAGAGGCATCGTTATCTAGCGCGGTCCGGGTGCCTGAGAGGTTGACGGAGAGGTGTTGCTCCTTCGGCGTCTGTAGCTGGCGGCCACAGAACTCTCCCGCGCAAGTGCGATGCGTGGTCCAGTTTACTGCCGAGCAGACGCAAAGTCGCACGCGCGGCAGCCGCCGGTGCGATTCTGTGTCTGCTCGCGGGAGTGCCCCCAGCTCGCGGTGGGAACTCTCAGCTAGCCGATCTTGCGGTCGCGATGCTTGCGCCGGGAAGCCAGCTCGTCTTCCGGGGTGGCAATTGACTCGCCGCCGTCAGCGCGCTCACCGTGGAAGTCGGCGATAACGCCGGTCAGCTCACGCATCGCGCCGGACACGGCGATGCCGAACACGCCCTGCCCGCCTTGCAGCAGGTCGACAACTTCTTCGGCCGACGTGCACTCATACACCGTGGTGCCGTCGGAGAACAAGGTGATGTTGGCCAGATCCTGGACACCCCGCTGGCGCAGATGGTCGACCGCAACCCGGATGTTGTGCAGCGAGATACCGGTGTCGAGCAAGCGCTTGACGATCTTGAGAACGAGGATGTCTTTGAACGAGTAGAGCCGCTGGCTGCCCGAACCTGCCGCGCTGCGAATCGACGGGACCACCAACGAGGTGCGTGCCCAGTAGTCCAACTGGCGGTATGTGATGCCGGCGATCTGGCAGGCACTCGGCCCGCGATAGCCAACCAACTCGTCGGGCACGGAATCGTCGGGGAACAGTCCGGGTTGCACGGGTCCACGCGGTGCGGTGGGGCCATTGAGGCCACCGCCACCACTGGTCGCGCCGTCCGCGTGGTCAGCAAGGTCCAGTTGACCTTGACGTGGCTGGTCGCTCACGGTGGTTCCTCTCGCCGATCGCGCTCTTGTCGCTAGCTGCGGCTCTGGCTGCCGGGACAGCCACCTTTAGTCAGGCCCGAGTGCTAGAGAGCTTACTGCTGTTCGATAGCTGCCGTGCCTTAAGTCGTAATCAAGTATGGCCGTCGCCTGGGTCAGTGGGCGCTAACCGCGAGGCGTGTCGCATCCCGGTGCTATATGAAACGCATCCGTGATATAGACGGCTGCATCGTCGCCGGGCTAGGTGGCCTTGAAATCGTCCGGCGACACACTGTCAAGAAACTCTTTGAACTTCTCCACCTCGTCCTCACGCACAGCGCTGCTAGCCTCCTCGTCGCTTTCGTCGGGAATCAGCAGACCAGCCTGTGCCAGCACCGCCTCCTCGACGTAGATCGGGACGCCGACCCGCAGTGCGATCGCCACCGAGTCCGAGGGGCGCGCCGACACTTTGATGTTGCGGTCGAAGATCAGATCGGCGTAGAAAGTGCCCTCCTGCAGATCGACGATCCGCACCTCTTTGAGCGAATGCCCAAGCGCGGCAATGAGATCCCTGATCAGATCATGCGTCAGTGGGCGGGGTGGCTCGACGCCTTGCTGCTCCAGCGCGATCGCGGCGGCTTCCGACTGGCCTATCCAGATCGGCAGGTACCGGTCACCGTTGGCTTCGCGCAGCAACAGCACCGGCTGGTTCTGCGGCTGCTCGACACGAATGCCGACAACACGAACTTCACCCATCTGCGTCTGCCCTCCGCGCATGCCGCCGAACACCAAGCTGTCCAACGAAGTCTAATCCTCAGCGATGCAGAACGTCGCGAACGGCAGACTTCATCAACGAGGTGTGCAAAGTGATAGCTAGTGCCGCGACTTCGCGCGCCAGGTCGTCGGCGCGATCACGGGCGCCGGCCTTACCGGCTTTGACCAACGGCCCGGCGATCTGAGCGATCAGGTCGGACTGCCGGTCGGCCGCTGAGCGGAACCCCCTCAGATGACGCGGCTCGACGCCGTACTCGGACAAGGCCCGTGCACATTGGAGTATCACGATCGCGTGTTCATCGAAGAAACCGCCCGGCCCGGTGGTGATCACCCCGGCCTTGAGCAGCGCCGTCAGCAGGTCTTCGTGGACTCCTGAGCGCTCCAAGAGGTCTTCCCGACTCAGCCGGATAGGGGTCGGCGACGCCGCCGAGGTGTCTGATCCGGCCTGGCGTCCAGCCCCGCTGTCCGTTACCGAGACCAATCGCGGTACGCCGTAAGGCGATCCGAATAGCGGTAGCTCACCGTCGGGCTGGGCGTCCAGCTGCGCCCTAATCACCTTTAGCGGTAGGTAGTGATCCCGCTGGGCGGTGAGGATGAAGCGTAGCCGCGCGCAGTCGTACGCGGTAAATCTCCGGTACCCCGATGCTGCGCGCTGCGGCGTCACCAGTCCCTCGGCCTCCAGGAAGCGAATCTTGGAGATTGTGACATCGGGGAAATCCGGCCTCAACAGGTCAAGGACCGCCCCGATCGACATCCCGGCCAGTGCCGGGCTATCGGGTGCGCTCACTAGCCTCCGGTTCCCCCGTCGTCGTCACCTTGCTTGGGTCCGGTCAAAAACACCAAACGGAACTTGCCGATCTGCACTTCGTCACCGTTTGCCAGTACCGCCGAATCCACCGGCTCGCGGTTGACGTAGGTGCCGTTGAGGCTGCCGACGTCAACAACGTGGAATTCGTTGCTTTCCAATCGGAATTCGGCGTGGCGACGGCTGACCGTGACGTCATCGAGGAAGATGTCACTGTCCGGATGCCGGCCGGCGGAGGTAGTGGCCTGGTCGAGCAGGAAGCGCGACCCAGCGTTGGGTCCCCGTTTGACGACTAGCAACGCCGAACCCGCCGGGAGCCCTTCGACCCCGGATACCGCGCTCTCGGCACCCCCCTGTGCCGGAGCATCCAGCTCGTTGAGGAAGTCGGCGCGGAAGACCGAGGTCGTCTCCACGGTGACTTCGTCAGAAGTCTGGTCGTTGTCCATGTCCGTCACCCGCTGCTCCTTCTGGCCGCTGTGGCGTTGTCTGACCGGGCCGCTCGGCCGGCTTCCTACTAGATTCTCCGCCTTGTACTGCCGATTACTAGCTTCTTAGTGCCTCCAATGCTGATTCCTTGACCGTACCGCGCGGTGGTCCGCATTGTGCTTGCCACCGCAGTCAGGGGCGCTGACCGTTCCGGATCGTCGCCGCGCGGCGCTGGCAGGCACCTTAGCAACCGTCATTCGGTCAGTGTGCCCCGGTAGGCCTCAGCGTCAAGCAGCTCCGCAAGGGCAGACTCCAAAGCTGCGACATCGGAGGCCTGCACGTCGAGTAGCCAGCCCGCGCCATACGGCTCCGAGTTCACGAGTTGTGGGCTGCCCTCCAGATCGCTGTTGACCGCTGATACTTTGCCCGAAACCGGCGCGTATAGGTCCGACACCGATTTTGTCGACTCCACTTCGCCGAAGGACTCGCCTGCGGTCACCTCAGCGCCCAGGTCGGGCAGCTGGACAAAAACGACATCACCCAGTGCCGACTGCGCGAAGTCGGTGATCCCGATCCGCACGGTGTCTCCCCCGCTGCGGCGAACCCATTCATGTTCGGCGGTGTAATGCAGATCGGGCGGGATATCGCTCACGGTGATCCTGTTCTGGTCGGTGCTCACTTGACGGGCTGAGCGTATTGGTGCGGTTTTGGTTGCCGCAAGGTGGTCACGTCCACTCGGTCGGCCTGTTGCACAGACATCCGCGCGCCAACGCGTTTGACGCTGTCCTCCGCGCCACCGGGAATGTTCATCGCAGCGGCCAGCGTCGGCGGATCACCAATCGCCAGAACCGAATACGGCGGCGACAGCGCCTTATTGTCGATGGTCAGGGAGCCGGGAACACCGACCACCCAGGTATCGACGCCGACGCGCACCGACTGGTGTGCATCATTGATTTCGATCGCCTCGGCGCCCGCGGCACGCAATTCGTTGATCACGTCGAGCATCGCTTCTGGTGCCACCCCAGGTCCGGGATCTTCGATCTTCAACGTGACACCAGGCCCAGTGGCGCCCACAGCACCAACCAGGATGGATAGCGCAGCCAACCTGGCCTGAGCGCTTTGGATGGCGGCCTGATCGGTGTTGCCTGACGCCTGCAACGAGTTCAGCGTGTTCTGAAGATCCGTCACTTCGGTATTCAGCGTGGCCTCGCGTTGCCGCAACGAATCCAACAACACCAACAGATCGGCCGGACGAGCGGTTTCCAGGGAGTCACCGGACCTGGTCTGGCGGGCCTGGGTGACGATGGCGATCCCCAAGACCAGGCACAACAGGATCGCCAGTGTTCCGAACACCAAACGAGATCGCCCGCCTCGCAGCAGTCCCGACAGTCCGGTACGGCGTAGCGGCCCGATCTCCGGCCGCGGAAGATCGTTGGGTAGCTCGTGGCGGCCACGCGGCTCACTGGAGTGACCGTGCTGGGTTGGCGCGTCAGGACTTTCCGGTTCTGGGGGCCCGGCGTGTTCTGAGGGATCTTGGCTCATCGTGACCTCATCCCCGTCATGCCCCGAACAGCCGTCGCCGCAGTGCTGCGGCATTGCCGAAGATGCGGATACCCAGCACGACGATGATCGCGGTGGACAACTGCGTGCCAACGCCTAGTTGGTCGCCGACGTAGACGATAAGGGCAGCGACCAAGACGTTGAACACGAACGAAACCACGAAGACCTTCGGGTCAAAGATCCGCTCGAGGTAGGCGCGCAGCCCGCCGAACACCGCGTCGAGGGCGGCGACCACCGCGATCGGCAGATAGGGCTGGATGACCTCGGGCACGCTGGGATGGAAAACCAAGCCCAGCACGATCCCGATGGCAAGCGCCGCGATACCGATCATGCTCGCCGCATTCCCGTCCACGTTCGCCGGACGGGCACCGGAACCATCGTTACAGCGAATTCTCTCACTAGGGCCCAATCTGTTTGGCGAACTTGACATCCCGGATGGAGCCGGCAGGCAGTGAAAGGCCATCGGCGATGTTCACGCTGACGCCGACGCCGTAGGAGACCTCCAGCAGCCTGAGACGCTGCAGACCGGGGCTGTTGTCGAAGACGTCTCGCATCGCGTGCGGCGGTCCGACCGCGAGGATCGTATAGGGGCTGCTGGTGGGGTTGTTGTCAACCAGGATCGCGCCGCCGGCCTGCCGAATGGTCACGTTCGGCCCGATCCGTACGCCGCCGACCGAGATGCCCTCAGCACCACTCGCCCACAACGAGTTGACGACGAGCTGCAGGTCGCGGTCCAGAATGATTTGCCGGCTGCCGTTAACCCGCTGCTTGGATACGTCGGAAAGATTCGGGCTCACACCGGGATCGGTCACGGTCACCGTCAGGCCCGGCCCAGTGATGGCTGTGCTGGCCGCCGCCAGGCTGAGCGCGTCGAGGCGGGTCAGCAGCCGCTGCCCCTCGGCATCGTCGGCGAGCGCGCGCCGTTGTACGTTGTCGAGTTGCCCGGTGAGCACGCTGCGCCGTTGAGCCAACTTGGCGGCGGCGGCTTCGGTTGAACGCACGCTTGTTGCGAGCAGCTGCTGTTCGGTCCGCATCCCGGGGGCAACGGAGCGGGCCTGCGCGACCGCGGCGGCAAATACCGTGGCGACCAGCGTCGCGGCCAGGGCTTGCCAAAACCAACCGAAAGCGCGGGCTCGCGTGCTTGGCGGCGTGGCCGAGCGTTCGGCGGCCGCCGCGGCGTAACCGGGGTCCAGATGTTCCGACAGCAGGGCGCGTAGCAGTGAGGGCACCGGGATGAGCGTGGGTCGCGTTGCCACGTGGGCGCTGTAGCCGGCATTGGGGTCATAGCCGCCGAGCAGCCGGTCGGGTTCACCCATGTTCACCCGCTTTGGGGGGGAGCCGCTGACCGGTCTTGTGGTTGACCTTGGGCATCCGGCGCACCACCAGCGTCATCTGCACCAGGTACAGGACGAGCGACCACAGGTACGTATACATACCCCAGACCAAAAACGCCCAACCGATGGCCCCCACCACCCGGCTCCACAATGCGTCCCACGTTCCCAGCAGGACGAGTGGAAAGCCGGCCATCAGGCAGAAGGTCGCGGCCTTACCGACATAGGTCACCGGCAGCGCCGACAGTCCGCGACTCCGCAACACCGGCAGCGTCGCCGCCAGTAGAGCGTCGCGTACCAGCAGTGTGATGACGAACCACCACGGCACGATCCCGCGCAGCGCCAACGCGATCGGGACCGTCACCATGTAGAGGCGATCGACCGCCGGGTCGAGTAGGACGCCCAACCGCGAAGACTGGTTCAGCGTCCGGGCGATCTTGCCGTCGGCCCAGTCGGAGGCACCGCTGAACATCAGAATCGCCACCGCCCAGCCGTCGGCGTGCTTGACGAGCAGAACGTAAATAAACACCGGGATGAGCGCCAGGCGGAGGGCGCTCAGCAAGTTGGGTACTGTCAGCACCCGTTCGGGCGGACGCTGCGGCTCCATGAGCCGTGACCTTAGCCCGGCGACGATGCGGTTCGCAGCGCGGACCGAGGTGGAGCCGGGTAATCAAGCACAGCCCGGTTCCTCGTCGGTCCGCCTGACGGCTCAGCTCAGCGGAACACCCCGGGCAGGCTCAGGGTGGTCAGCGTGTCATCGGCCAGCGGGTTGTCGTTGACCATGTATGTCCAGGTCGACGTCGGCCGCGCCAGCTTGGACAGATCCAGCCCCTGTTCGTCTTCGACGACGTTTGCGGTCTCAAACGTCTGTTGGGCAGCCTCGATCGCGTCGGCCGCCAGCGATGCGAACGCGTCGACCGCCAACCGGTGGAATTCGTCGAGCGGGTTCTGCCGGCCCAGTGCGCGCAAATGGATGCTTTCGCGGATGTCGGCCAGATACGCCAGATGATCGGCCCAGCCGCGGTCGAGGTGATACAGCATGATGAGCCGGCAGATCTTCTCTAGACGCTTTTCGGACAGGTCCTCGGAGAGCTCTTCGTATCGTTCCGGCGCCAGCTCGGCGAGTTCCTCGCGCGCGGTTGCAGTGCGCAGCAACGTGTTTCGGCGGTCGACGATGATGGCGCGCTGCTGGGCGATCAGCTGGTTGTAGCGCCAGGTGTTCGCGTGCACATCCAGCAATCGGCCCTCGGCGACGCGCTGCGCGTGGTCCAGCAGGCCGCTGGTCTTGGGGCTGACGATCCTGCCGTCCTCATCGGTCTGCGTCGGCAACTTGTTGCGCTCGAGGTTGGCTGCGACGACGTCGTCTTCCCAGCTCGAGAAGAACACCGACGACCCCGGGTCACCCTGGCGTCCGGCCCGGCCGCGCAACTGGTTGTCCAGCCGCTCGGTGTGGTGCCGGCCGGTGCCGACCACGTGCAGCCCGCCCAGTTCGGCGACCCGGTCGTGGTCAGCCTCGTCGGATCCGCCGAGCCGGATATCGGTGCCGCGCCCGGCCATCTGCGTGGACACCGTGATCACGCCGTGTTTGCCGGCCTCGGCGATCACCTGGGCCTCCTCGGCGTCATTCTTCGCGTTGAGCACCACCGCGGGGACTCCGCGGCGCAGCAGACGCTCGTGCAGCTCTTCGGATTCGGCCACGTCGCGGGTGCCGACCAGCACCGGCTGCCCGGTCTCGTGCACCTCGGCGATGTGATCGACGATCGCGTCGTTCTTGGCGGCGGCGGTGATGTAGACGCGGTCCGATTCGTCCTCGCGAACGTTCGGGGTGTTCGGCGGAATCGGTGAAACACCGAGCTTGTAGAACTGCCGCAGCTGCTCACCGGCGGCCAGCGCGGTGCCGGTCATGCCGCACACGGTCATGTAGCGGTTGATCAGCGCCTGCACCGTGATGGTGTCGAGCACCTCGCCGGTTTCGGTGGTCTCGATGCCTTCCTTGGCCTCCACGGCGGCCTGCAGGCCGTCCGGCCAGCGCTGCAGTTGCGCGATACGGCCGCGGGAGGCGTTGATCAGGTGCACCGCGTCATCGCGGACGATGTAGTGCACGTCGCGCTGCAACAGCACATGCGCGTGCAGGGCGACGTTGACTTCGGTCAGGGTGGTGCCGACGTGTTCCTCGGAGTAGAGGTCGATGCCGCCGAGGGCCTTTTCGACTTTGCGCGCGCCGACGTCGGTCAGATGCACGTTGCGGCTGTCGGCGTCGGTGTCGTAGTCGGTGTCGGCGGCGAGCTCGCCGACCAGCTTGATGATCTCCAGCCGCGGCGTCTCCCGGTGGGTGGTGCCGGCCAGCACGAGCGGCACCAGCGCCTCGTCGACGAGCACGGAGTCGGCCTCGTCGATAAGGGCCACATCGGGATTGGGCGATACCAGGTCATCGACATCGGTCGCCAGCTGATCGCGCAGCACGTCGAAGCCGATCTCGTTGACCGAGGCGTAGGTCACGTCGCAGTCATAGGCGGCTCGGCGTTCCTCGCTCGTCGACTCCGCGGTGATCCAGCCGACGGTCAGGCCCAGCGCCTCGATCAGCGGGCCCATCCAGTCGGCGTCGCGGTGGGCCAGGTAGTCGTTGATGGTCACGACGTGCACGTGCCGGCCGGCGAGCGCGTAGCCCGCGGCCGCGATCGCCCCGGCCAGGGTCTTGCCCTCACCGGTGGCCATCTCGATCACGTCGCCGGCAAGCATGCGCAGCGCGCCCAGCAACTGGACGTCGAACGGCCGCAACTCCGTTGCCCGCTCGCCCGCTTCCCGGGCGATCGCAAGGAACTGCGGTATGTCTTCCGATTCGGCGAGATCCCCGAGCTCGAGCAGGCCCGCCGCCTTGCGCAGCTTCGCGTCGTTGAGATCGGCGGCTTCCTCGGAGTACTCGTCCGAGGCGGTGACCTGGGTGAGGGAACGGCTACGGTTCTTTTCGGTGCTGGCGCCGAGCAGGCGCCAAAATCGGCTGCTCAGACGGCCGGGCTGAGCGCGGGTGGTCTTTGACACAGGTCAACGGTACGCGGAGCGCGGCGCCGGCCGACTCAGCCGGCCAATCAAGCCAGGTTGGATCGGCGTGGATACGCGACGCCCGGGTCGGTGAGCACGTTGACGACGGCGGGCAGGCCGCTGGCGAAGGCGCGCTCCAGCGCGGGCCGCAGCTCGGCGGGCGCGGATACCAGCTCGCCATGGCCACCGAGGGCGCGCACCACCTCGTCGTAGCGGGTTCCCGGCCGCAATTCCGCCACCACCGAATAGCCGTAAATCGCCTCCATCGGGTGCTTTTCCAGGGCCCAGATTCCGTTGTTGCCGATCACCGACACCACCGGGACGTTGTGCCGGACCAGGGTGTCCCACTCCATCCCGCTGAAGCCGAATGCGCCGTCGCCTTGCAGCAAGACGACCTGACGGTCGGGCCGGGCCAGCTTGGCGGCCAGCGCGTAGCCAGGGCCCGAACCAAGGCAGCCGAAGGGGCCGCTGTCCAGCCAGCAGCCGGGCAGATAGCTGTCGATGACCCGGCCGGCGTAGGACCCGAAATCGCCGGCATCGATAACAACAATGGCGTCGCGGTCCAGCAGCGGCGCCAGCTCGGCGTACACCCGCATCGGGTGCAGCGGAGCCCGGTCATCGCCCAGGTCGGCTTTTTCCAGGCCACGGGCATCGGACTCGGCCGTTCGCAGCTCGCCGATCCAGTCCTGATGGTCGGCTCCGCCGGGCATGGCCAGCGCCGAGAGGATCGACGTGAGGTCCCCGTAGAGGCCGGCCGCAATGGACCGCGGATGCTCGCGCCCGGGTTCAACACGGTCCGCCACGACGAGCTCGGTTTGCGGCCCGAACACCTTGCCGAAGCCCAGCCGGAAATCCATCGGCACGCCGACGACCAGCGCCACGTCCGCCTCGCCCAGGGCTTTTCCGCGGGCGCGCGAAAAGGCCAGCGGGTGGTCGGCGGGCACCACGCCGCGCGCCATCCCGTTCATCAGCACCGGGATCTGCCGTTCCTCGGCCAGACGCAGCAGCGCGGCTTCGGCGTGTCCCCACCAGACGTTGGTTCCCGCCATGATCACCGGCCGCTGCGCCGCGGACAGCAACCCCGCGGCGCGGTCTAGGGCTTCGAGATCACGGCCGTCCGGGGTGCGGGCCGGCGGCAGGTTCGTGAGGGCGCCGGGGCGGCCGTCATCGTCGGACATGGAAAACACGTGGTCCATCGGGAAGTCGACGAATGCGACACCCGACGGGGCGGTGACGGCCGCCTGCAGCGCTTCGTCGATGAGCCGGCCCGCGGCGTCGGCCGATTGTGCGGTGGCGGCGAAGCGGGCCAGCGGAGCCACAAACGGCACGTGGTCGATCTCCTGCAGCGAGCCCATCCCCCAGCGCTGCGCTGGGGCCCGGCCGCCGAGCACCAGCAGCGGCGACTGGTTCTGCTGCGCAGCCGCCATCGCGCTCATCCCGTTGGTGACGCCGGGGCCCGCGGTGAGTGCGGCCACGCCAGGCAGTCTCGTCACCTTCGACCAGCCCTCGGCGGCGAAGGTCGCGGTCTGCTCGTGGCGGGTGTCGATCAGCCGGATACCCTCGTCGCGGCAGCCGTCGTATATGGAAAACAGGTGGCCGCCGGACAGGGTGAACACCGTGTCGATACCGTTGGCCCGCAGTCGGCGCGCGATGAGCCGGCCTGCGTGGACGGTTTGGCGGGACGGAGCGTCAGTGCTCATGTCGGCAGCCTATCCGCCGCCCTCGGGTACCTTCGCGGGCAAGTAACCAACCATGAGGTGTCCTTTGGATGCCCGTGCAGCGAGGAGACGTCGAAGGTGGGCCCCAAGCCGTTCACGGAATCGATCAACTGGTCGACCGCAGCCACCGACTCCTTGCGTTGGCTCGCCGAAGCCTGGGTGGTCAGCGCCGTCTGTCTCCTCGTTGTGCTGATTTTGCTCAGATACCTCACCGGGTGGGGTCGGCAGTACTGGCGGATCACCGGTGGATATTTCACCGGCAGACAGGCCGTGCGGGTGTGGCTGATGTTCGGTGTGTTGTTGCTGCTGGTTCTTTTCTCGGTGCGTCTGACGGTGTTGTTCAGTTTCCAGGGCAACGACTTGTTTACGGCGCTGCAGAAAGCATTCCAAGGCATCGCAGCCCACAACGAAGTGGTCAAACAGTCTGGGATTCACGGCTTTTGGATGTCGCTTCTGCATTTCAGCGTCCTAGCATTCATATTCATCGCACGCATCGTGCTCGACATTTATCTGACTCAGCGATTCATCATCGCCTGGCGCATGTGGTTGACCGATCGCCTCACCGACGACTGGCTCGACGGCAGGGCGTACTACCGGGATCTGTTCATCGACGAGACCATCGACAACCCGGACCAGCGCATCCAGCAGGACGTCGACATCTTCACAGCGGGTGTCGGTGGCACTCCGAACATACCGTCCAACGCGACGACCACCACATTGCTGTTTGGGGCCGTCAACGCGGTGGCCTCGGTGATCTCATTTGCCGCGATCTTGTGGAACCTGTCCGGGAATCTGGATGTTTTCGGCCTTGAGTTGCCGCGCGCGATGTTCTGGGTCGTTTTGGTGTATGTGCTGGTCGCGACCATCGTCGCGTTCTGGCTCGGGCGTCCGTTGATTTGGCTCAGCTTCAACAACGAGAAGCTCAACGCCGCGTTTCGTTATGCCCTGGTGCGGTTACGGGACGCCGCGGAGGCAGTGGGCTTCTACCGCGGCGAGCGAGTCGAGCGGGCGCAGCTGTGGCGGCGCTTCACTCCGATCATCGACAACTACCGCAGGTTCGTTCGCCGCACCATCATCTTCAACGGATGGAACTGGTCGATGTCCCAACTGATTGTTCCGCTGCCGTGGGTGATCCAGGCGCCGCGGCTGTTCGCGGGCCAGATCGACTTCGGCGATGTCGGGCAGACGGCAACGGCATTCAACAATATTTCTGACTCGCTGTCGTTCTTCCGCAACAATTACGACGCGTTCGCCGCCTTTCGTGCGGCGATCATCCGATTGCATGGGCTGGTCGACGCCAACGCTCAGGGCCGCGCTTTGCCGGCAGTGCTGGTCAAGCCGAGTCAAGACGTCGCCGTTGAGCTCGCCAATGTCGAGGTGCGCACACCGAGCGGAGACCAGTTGATCGACCCGCTTGATGTGCGGCTGGACATCGGCGACTCACTGGTGATTACCGGACAGTCAGGGTTCGGAAAGACCACGCTGCTGCGCAGCCTGGCCGAATTGTGGCCATACGCGTCCGGGACGCTATGCCGCCCGGACGGCGAAAACGCGACGATGTTCTTGTCGCAGTTGCCGTATGTGCCTCTGGGGTCTCTGCGTGGCGTGGTGTGCTACCCGAATTCGCCCGACGACATCGCAGAAGGCGCCTTGCGGGAAACACTGACGAAGGTGGCGCTGGTGCCGCTGTGTGACCGGCTGGACGAAGAGCGGGACTGGGCCAAGGTGCTCTCCCCCGGTGAGCAGCAGCGTGTTGCCTTTGCCCGCGTCCTGCTCACCAAACCACAGGCGGTCTTCCTCGACGAAAGCACGTCGGCGCTAGATGAAGGGCTGGAATTCGCGTTGTACCAAATGCTGCGGAGCGAACTGCCGGACAGTGTCATCGTCAGCGTCAGCCATCGGCGCGCCGTCGAACTGTTGCACGACCAACAGCTCGAACTGCTTGGTGGCGGCGAATGGCGACTGGGCCCGGTGGAAAAGGAGCCGGCACAGGTGTAGCGCCGCAGCGTTTAGCCGGACCGCACTTGCGCTCCCGCTGCCGCATGCGCTCCGGCGCGGCGGCCGAAGAACGAGCCTTCTCCCAGCTGCGTGCCACTGGCGTACCCCTTGCCGTCCTGGGCGATATTGGACGCGCACGCGCCGACCCCATACAAGCCGGGGACCACCGTGCCATCGTCGCGGAGTACCTCGCCGTCGACGGTGACCGCGAGGCCGCCAATGGTGAAGCCCGAGTACATCGCCCGCCCGAGTGACAGGTCGAACACCGCCCAAGGGCCATTGTCTTGTGGCGCAAGGAATTCCGGCTGCTTGTGAAAATCCGGATCTTCGCCCTTGGCCGCGAGCTCGTTGTAGCGGTTCAGCGTCGACGCGAGGTTGCCCGCGGTGATGCCCAGTGCGGCCTCCATTTCGGCGATCGTCTCGTAACCGTCGAGGAACCTAATCAGCGGCATCGCGGGCATCGCGGTGTGCGCTTCGTCGACGATCAGGTAGGCGGTTTCGTCCGGCTGCTCCAGCACGAACGCCGAGGTGCGCGCGTGGTAGGAGTCCTCGGCGACGAAGCGTTTGCCCTCTTTGTTGACGATCACACCGGTCAGCAGAATTTCCGGCGGGTAGGCCGCCGCGGTGATGAACATCTCGTCCATGTGCTCGGTGACCCCTCCCGCCGAGACACCCATCCGGATGCCCAGTCCGTCGTCGTTGGGGTTGCCCAGGATGTAGGGCGGCACCAGGCCGTGGTGTTTAGTGCGTCGCTGCCGGCCCAGTGCGGGCGCGTGCTTGGCAACCATGTCCGGGTTCATCGCGAAACCGCCGGCGGCGATGATGACCGCGTTGGCCTTGACCGCGCCGGTTTCGGTGAAACGCTTCCAGGCGACGCCGACCACCGCGCCGTGGTCGTCCAGGATGAGATTGGTTGCCCCGGTCTCGTAGCGGATCTGCGCTCCCAAGGCGTCGGCGCGTTTGACTAGCAGCTCGACGACCATGGCCGCGCCGCCCAGCTCGCCGGGCACCGGCACGGAATGCCCGCGCGGCGCTGGTTTGGCCTGCTCGCAGAAGGGCCACACCTTTTCGTTGCCGGTGTAGCTCAACCCCTCGGTGCCCGCCGGGACAACCACCTTGCCCGGGAAGTAGCTGCGCTCGAACTGAAAACCCAAGTCTTCAAGCCAGTTGAAATGCTCGACGCTGCCGTCGCAGTACGCACGAATCTTGGCGTGGTCGGGCTGCTGCGACACAGCGACCAGGTACTTGTACATCTCGTCGGGTGAGTCGGGGTGACCCGTCGCCAGCTGCACCGCGGTCCCGCCGCCCAGGTAAAAGTGGCCTCCGGCAAGCGCAGTGGTGCCGCCCGGCGCGGCAGCGCGCTCGAGCACCAGCACCCGCGCGCCGGCCGCGGCCGCGCTGACCGCCGCGCAACCACCGCCGATGCCGAAACCGATCACCACCACATCGACGTCATCCGACCAGGACGTCACTGTGTCCGCGCTGACCGTAGCTGGTATCTCGGTGCTCACCGCTGCTCCTGTTTGATGTAGTCGTAGAAGGCCCGCATCTTTGGCGGGATGTATGCGATCTCGATGAACGGCACCGCCGCCTGCGGTGCTGAGACGTAGGCGAATTGGATTCCGCCGGGCATGACGCCCCGCTGCACGACTGGCGCGCCAAGGTCCGTGGCATCGGCCAACGCCGCGTCGAACTGCTCCGGGCTTTCGGCCTCCATACAGATGTGGTGCAAACCCGGCCCGGAGTCGCGCAGAAAGTCACTATAGACGTTCTCTCCACGGACCGGAGAGATCAGCTCCAACTGCAGGTCTCCGAGATAGCTCAGCGAAATGCTCGCGACGAAATCAGCCGGCTTTCCGTGATAGCTGCAGGTGTCCGGAGCAAAGTGCACGTCGGGTATCCGAATCCACTTGCGGACGCCTAACAGGCCGGTGAGGGCCGTTTCGGTGGAATCCAGGTCCGGGGTGACCCACGCGATCTGTGTCGGCGACTGAACGGTGAGGTTCATCGTTTCGCAGGATAGCGGAGCCTGCCAGTCGTCAGAAAGGCCGAGTAGGACCTTTGCCGCGACCATCCGCAGCGGCTCGGGAAAAGTCGAATGAACACGTTCTAATCCGGACCCTCAGTGCTGGTCAGCACACCCACCAGCAGCCGCACCTGGGTATCGAACACCGTCTCCGGGTCGGTCAGCGTGTCGGCGCCGTATTGCCCGAACACCTCCAGGCTGATCGCACCCACCACACCCGCCCAGAGCAGGAAGCACTTGGCGACGACGCGATCATCCCCGGGGAACCCGAATTCCTGGCGAATCCGCTCGAAGTCTGATGACATCGGTTGCGGCGCGAAGTCATTGGACAGCCTGATGTCTCCGGTAGCGATCCCCGCCGCGATCGCGTCGAAGAATGCGCCGACGACGCGGGTACCGACCCAGACGGTGCGTTCCGCGGGTGCGTGGTATCCCGGGACGGGGCTGCCGTACAGCAGGGCCCAGCGAGCGGGGTGCGTGACTGCCCATAGTCGCGCCGCCCGCGCGATGGCGATGACGTCATCACTCCACAGGTCGGTTAAGGTGTCGCGGGCCCCGTCCACGGTGTCCGCCAGCTCGGAATAGGCGTCGACAAGCAGCAAGGTCAGCAGCTCATCGCGGCTCGACACGTAGCGGTACACCGCCGAGGACACCATGCCCAGGTCGCGGGCTATCGCGCGCAGCGACAACCCGGCCGCGCCGTGATCCACCAGCTGGCGGCGGCCGAGCTCGACGATCTTCGCCTCGATCTGCTCCCGCGAGTCCTGGCGTTTTCCCACGCGGCCAGTCTGACACAACCGAGATCACCGCTCTTGTTTTTTCGCGAGGGCTGTGGCACGGTAATCAACATCGAGAGCACTGCTCTCTAGAACCAGATCCCGCTGAGAGGATGCCGCATGTCCACGCGATACGAAGAACCGAACCGGGCCGCCCAGGCCGCCAACAGGGTTATCCGGTGGCTCGCCGAACTGGGGATCAGCATCGCCGGGACACGGGCGCTGCGCGTTCGCGGCCGCAAGAGCGGCAAACAGCGGGGCGTGGTGATCAACCTGCTCACCGTTGACGGCGTGGACTATGTCGTCTCACCGCGGGGTGACACCCAGTGGGCCCGCAATGTCAGGGCCGCCGGCGTCGTCGAGATCGGACCGCGCTGGCCCCGATCCAAAAGGCGACGCACCGCCATCAGCGAGGTGAGCGATGCCGCCAAACCCGAGCTCTTGAGGCGCTATCTGGCCAGGTGGTACTGGCAGGTCAAGGATTATGTCGTTGGGTTGACGCCGGAATCAACCGATGAGCAGCTACTCGCTGCCGCGCCACTGATCCCGGTATTCGCACTCGCACCTTCCCGCCGCTGATGGCGTCAGCGGGGACTTAACGAGGATTGGTCGTCCCGCCGAGATCCTGGTGGACCTGGTCGGTGGCGGCCCGCCACGACACCGCCGCGGGAAAGTCCCCCCATACGCTGTTGAAGATGCCGACCATCGCCGCGGGGCCGTCATTGGGCGCCAGGTACACCGGTCCGCCCGAATCACCTTTTTGGCTCTGAACGCCGTGGGACATGGTGAACCACCCGTTATTGACGCTCTCCACGGTTCCGCACGTCTCACCGGTGATAACGCCGAAGTGGCAGACCGCCTGGCCGGGCTGAACCGTCACGGTTGGGTTTGATTCCAGTAGGCGCCCGCCCGGCAGATTGTTGTTCACTGCGACGTTGTCGTTCAGCACAATCGCCTCGTAGTCGGAGATCAACTGGTCGGTGGCCACTGTCGAGCCGCTGGGTGTGTTGTCTCGGAATGTCGCGAGACGACCGATCACGTTGTGATCCCTGTCGGTCACGACGGGTCCGCCGCCCCGGCAATGCCCCGCCGTGAACGCGATCCTCGTCACCGGGTCGACGTAGCCCAAGGTGCAGACCTTGTTGTCCTGGTGGATTTCCATACCCGGAAAGACCAAGGTGGGGTCCGCGCTGGCCGCGGCGGGCCACAGCCCGGGACCGAATGCCGCGACGGTAGCCGACGCGGCGAATATGCGCACTGTCAGCCGGCGCACCTTGGACTCCCCTCCGTCGAGGCCGGCGCAACTGCCGGCCGCAGGTTGAGGTTACGGTGTCAACCTCCCCCACATGGAGCTTTTCGCCCTGTCCGGGCCGGGCGTTACCGCGGCGTGGCCAGCGGGAGGGCGCCGTCGGTTTGGCCGGCCCTCCGCGGCTCCCAGCCCGGCGGTCCGAAGACGTAGCCCAGCCGGTCGCGCAGGCGGCTTGCGGATCGCCAGTCGCGGGCGATTGCCACATATTCCCGGGTCTGCAGGGCCCAGATGTTGAATGTGTCGACCTGTTTGGTCAGGCCGTAGTGCGGGCGGAACAGCTCCGGCTGGAAACTGCCGAAGAGCCGGTCCCAGATGATGAGGATGCCGCCATAGTTCTTGTCGAGGTAGATCTTGTCCATCCCGTGGTGCACCCGATGGTGCGACGGTGTGTTGAACACGAATTCGAATGGCCGCGGCAGTTTGTCGATTCGCTCGGTGTGCACCCAGAACTGGTAGATCAAGTTCAGCGACCAGCTGAAATACACCATCCACGGCGGAAGCCCCAATAGCGGCAACGGAATCCACATCAAGATCTCGCCGCTGTTGTTCCACTTCTGGCGCACCGCGGTGGCGAAGTTGAAGTACTGGCTGGAGTGGTGAGCCTGGTGCGTCGCCCAGATCAGCCGGACCCGGTGCGCGATGCGGTGATAGCCGTAATACAGCAGGTCGACACCCAGCAGCGCGATGACCCACGTGTACCACCGGTTTACCGGGAGATGCCAAGGCGCCAGGTAGACATAGATCGCCGCATAACCGAGCAGGGCAAGCGCCTTCCAGCCGGCGCTGGTGGCTACCGAAACCAGACCCATCGAGATGCTCGCCCACGAATCGCGGGTGAGATACGCGCCGGAGGGTGGCCGTGGCGTACCGGTTTTGGCGCTCTCGATGCGTGCCAGCTTGCGGGCCGCCGTCCACTCCAGGATCAACAGCAACAGGAAAAACGGGATGGCAAACAGCACCGGGTCCCGCATCTGCTCGGGCAGCCCGAACCAGAATCCGGTGAGCGCATCCACACCGACAGACTACGACGGGTCGCTCACCACGTGCGCGACTACGGCACCGCTGGCCAATGGGTACACACTTTGAGGCGATGACAGCGACAAATCGCGGGATGCTCAAACTCGGTGTCACGCAGCGGCTGCTGCGCGCCACCGGTGTGCGCAATCGGCTCTTTCCGGTTGCCAAGCTGGATCGCTGGGCAGCCCACCCGCGGCCGCCGTACAGCGGGCAGCCGTCGAGGCGAGTCCTGAAGAGGATCGACGTCACTCGGACAGACCTCAACGGTCGCCCGGTCTACCAGGTCCGCCCACGTGGGGCCGGTGGCGGCGACGTCAGCGGTCACCTGCTGTATCTGCACGGCGGGGCCTACGTGCTGGACCTGATGCCCCATTTCCACTGGCCGGCGATCGCGAAGCTGGCGAACACCGTCCGGCGCACCATGACCGTGCCGATATACCCCATCGCCCCCGAGCACAGCTACCGCGAGGTGTTCCCGTTCCTGCTGCAGGTGTACCGCCGCGAGCTGGAGACCCGAGACCCGAGTTCGATCGCGTTCATGGGTGATTCGGCCGGGGGCGGTATGGCCTTCGCGCTGTGTCACGCCGTGCGAGACGCGGGTCTGCCACAGCCGACCGACGCCGTGCTGCTCTCCCCCTGGATGCACGTCGGCCTTCCGGACCCGGACGTGCCCGCCGTCGCCGAGCTCGACCCGTTTCTCAACCCCGACGACCTTCGTGCGGCGGGCATCCGCTACGCCGGCGGCGATCCGCTGGACACTCCCCTGGTCAGCCCAAGTGTGGGACCGCTGAGCGATCTGCCGCGGCTGACGGTATTCACCGGGACCCACGACGTGCTGAACCCCGATGCCCGGGCCTTCCGTAAGCGAGCCGCGGCCGAAGGTCTCGACATCGGCTGGTACGAACTCGACGGAGGTGTGCACGCGTGGGTGCTGCTGCCCGGTCATGACGCCGCAAAGGCGCTGGATCAGATCAATCAGGTGTTGAGCCGTTGACCGGCGTGGTGGTGATCGGCTCCGGGTTCGCGGGACTGTGGGCGGCGCTTGGCGCTGCCCGACGACTTGACGAGCTCGGTGTCCCACCGGGCAGCGTAGACATCACCGTGTTGAGCGCCAGGCCTTTTCATGACATCCGGGTCCGCAACTACGAGGCTGATTTGAGCGCCTGCCGCATCCCGCTCGCCGACGTGCTCGACCCCGTCGGAATTGCGCATATCGCCACCGAGGTGACCGCGATCGACACCGACGCTCGAGCCCTCACCACGTCAAGTGGTGTGACATATGGCTACGACCGGCTGGTGCTGGCGTCGGGCAGTCACGTGGTCAAGCCCGCGATTCCCGGCCTGCGCGAGTTCGGTTTTGACGTCGACACCTATGACGGCGCGGTCAGGCTGCAGCACCATCTGCGCCGATTGGCCGACGGGCCGGTGGAGATGTTGCAGGCGGGGGCTGCGACCGTAGTCGTGGTCGGCGCCGGGCTAACGGGGATTGAGGCGGCCTGCGAGCTGCCGAACAGGCTGCGGACACTGTTCGCCTACGAGGGCGTCGCGCCGCGGGTGGTGTTGGTTGACCACAACCCCCTGGTTGGCTCCGACATGGGCGCATCGGCGCGGCCGCTGATCGAACAGGCCCTGTCGGACAACGGCGTTGAGACCAGGATGGGGGTGAGCATCGCTGAGGTCAGCAAGGACGGTGTGTCGCTGTCGTCGGGTGAGCAGCTGAAGGCCGCAACGGTGCTGTGGTGTGCTGGCATGCGGGCCAGCCCGCTGAGCGAGCAAATACCGGTGACCCGCGACCGGCTGGGCCGGATACCGGTCGATGACCATCTGCGGGTGATCGGGATGCCGTCGATGTTCGCCGCGGGGGACGTGGCCGCTGCCCGCATGGATGACGAGCACCTATCGGTGATGTCCTGTCAACACGGGCGCCCGATGGGCCGCTATGCCGGCTACAACGTCATCAGCGATCTGCTCGGCGAGCCAATGCTGACTCTTCGGATCCCTTGGTATGTAACGGTTCTCGATCTCGGGCCGGCCGGCGCGGTTTACACCGAGGGGTGGGACCGGGTGGTGGTGGCGAATGGAGCAGCGGCCAAAGCCACCAAGCAGACCATCAACACCCGGCGGATCTATCCGCCACTGACCGGCAATCGCGCGGATCTCCTGCGCGCGGCCGCGCCGGAGCTACAGGCCCGCCCTTAGCTGCGTCAGTCTGATTGCGCGTGTTCCCCGGCGTACCAGTGCACCGCGCGAATGCCCGGTTGCAGGGACAGTTCGGCCACCAAGTGCTCCAGCTTGGCCGGCGTATGGCCGTCCATGAGCAAGTGCGCGGTCAAAGTGATCTCGTCTTCGGTGGCCGGTCCCGTGTGAATACCGGCCAGCGTGATGTCGTTGCTGCCGACGTGTTGCACGATCTGGGCGCGTGCGTACTTTTCGGCCTTGGGGCGACAAACCACCTGCACCACATAGGGCTGTAGGCCCTCGTCTTCCACGCCGCTGTTGTCGTGGTCGATCAGCCGTCCCAGCGGGCGCCCAAAGAGGTGGATGGCGATGACGGTGACGGTAGCGATCAAAGTGAACACCAGGTGTCCCGAAGCGGCCAACACACCTACTGCCGCCGAGCACCACAGGGTGGCGGCGGTGTTGAGGCCCCGCACGTTGAACCCCTCGCGCAGGATTACCCCTCCGCCGAGGAACCCGATGCCCGACACCACATAGGACGCGACCCTGGTGGGGCTGCTGTCTTCGGTAGCGACCGCGTACAGCACGAACAACGTCGCGCCGGCGGCAACCAGCGCGTTGGTGCGCAGGCCGGCCATTCGTGCCCGCCATTGGCGCTCCAGACCGATGAGGGCACCGCAACCCACCCCAACGGCCAGCCGGAGCGCGAAATCAGCGACGCTCAGCGTTTGCATGACGCCGCACCCCCTTCCGACCGCAGGGCTGTCTGCCATCAATCCGAACGATTTTGATACCGGCCCCCGGCGCGGTGCTGATCGGCGGCAGCTAACCACGTCTAGGTAAACGATAGGTAGCCCACGGCCAAACTGACCGCATTGCCGTTACCCCCGCGAACGCGTCGGGCAATCTGACGGCTGCGCTGCAGACCTACGGGACTAGCCTGCGCGAGTTATTGCGCTGGAGGCCGCACTATGACTATTTGGCGAGTTGCGGACAGTAGTACTTCGCTGAGATCGCCACGAACAGGGCTGCGTGGTCCGGGGTCAATCCGGGATTGCGGTTCTGCAAGTCGTGGATTAGCTCCGGGCCCGATTTTCCGCTACCCATCGACCCGCACACCCCTTTGGCAAATGCTATGGCTTGAACTGAACTGCTGTAGTTCAGGCCCGCATCGCGCACAGTCGCCAGGAAGCCTGCGTCATCGAAGCCGTCGTCCGGATTGCCATACGCGTGCGCGGCAAGGCCGGTCATGGTGGAAACGCCGAGTAGCGGCAGTAGCAGTCTCATAACTCCCACGTTGACCCCTTAGCTCGACTGCTACCTGAAAAGCCCGACCTTGCCTCAGGCCTTGGAGAGGTGGTGCGGGCAGTAGTACTTCGCCGAAATCAGGGCGAACTGAGACGCTGCGTCCATCGTGAATCCGGGATTGTGGGTCTTCACGTCATGGACTAGCTCGAGGCCCGATTCGCCGTTATCCAAGCACGTGCACACCGCTTGGGCGGACGCGATGACTGAAGCTGGGCCGGAGTAGGTGATGCCGGCTTGTTGCAGAGCAGCGAGGAAGCCCGCATCATCAGCTGGGGCGGGTTCCGGATCGGCATACGCGGGCGCGGCGAGGCCGATCATGGCGGACACGCCGAGTAGCGCTAGTAACATTCTCATGACTCACCATTCTTCCAATCAGTGGCCAAAGTTGCTTGGCCGCAGCATCTTACGGCTCAAATCGGCCCGAATTACGGCTGTCGATGCGCGCGTGCGGTGCATTGCAAAGACGTTCTGCGCCAATGGCATTGACGGTTCGACCGCCATCTGCCGAGATCGGTCAACGGCATCAGGGTACTCGCTATCCCAACTGCGCATCCGACGGCACGACTGTGGGCTTGCCTTTGGACAGGTGCACCGCGTGGATGCCGGGCTTCTTCGACAGTTGCTCAAGCAGGCTGTCGAGACCTTCTTGATCGACAGTGTGGTGCTGAACGCTTTCGGGTTTCTCCGATATCTGTGCGACCAGACGCTTCAACTTCTCCGGCGAGGTGCTGTCTTTGAGGTCCTTGAGCGGGGTGAGACGGCCTCGGACGCCGGCCCTCTTCACAACATCGGGAGCCCCGGCGCCCATGGCGCTGCCGAGCATGCCCGCTAGGGACATCGAACTGAGCAGTCCTCCCTCGCCAAGCGCCGCCGCCGGAACTGCTTCCGGTCCGGCGGCCGACAATGCGGCGGCGACGGTCCTGATTGCCGGGGTGGCCGTGGCCCAGCTCGGCGGAACCCGCAAGTTTCCGACCAAGGTGCCACGTCCGAAATGCGCCTCCGGCGTCACCGAGCCGAACAGCGTGCCCCGGCCCCAGTGTGGTCCCCCAAGTCCAAGCCCCGCCCCCAGCGCATCTCTCGGGATCAGCCCACCGGTAGCCGCGTG
>DATMMZ010000199.1:0-14291 GCA_035569455.1 Mycobacterium sp.
AGAAGGACGCCCATACCGGCAGTGTGGCGGGCGTCTGAGAAATACGAATCACTGCGCTTACAGCCTTAGGGCGCAATACCAAAGAGGGGTACACCCCGCTGACGCCCACTGCCCGCTTTAAAGCCCCAGCCCCGTTAGCCCTGTCCACTACGGAGTTCGATAAACCGGGCAGGTGCAGCCTCGCGCTGTCAAAATTATTCGTCGCGATGATTCTGCTGCGTGGCCCGATAACTCGAAACTGCACCACGCGACGCGATTATCCCGCTACTCGCCAATTGCTCGCACGAGACTCACGGCGCTCGACTTGCACGGATTCCACGGTCACACAACGACTTGACCAGGCCTTTCATAGCCTATTCATAGGCGAGCTATTTTCTCACAGTCCACTCATAGACAAGCTATCTAGCCTGTGATTGTCGGGGGGAATGTCCGACCAATTCACTAGGTAGGTAAAGGACAATGAAACTCAAGCAACTGATTGCGGGGGGAACCATCGCCGGTGCCCTTGGCGCAGCGGCATTAGGCGTAGGCGCCGGTGCGGCAAACGCCGATCCGGCACCGCCACCGCATCCGAACGGCGGCCATGGCGCGCCGCCCGTAGGCGGTGCCGACCATGGCGGGCCGCCGCCTGGTCACGGCCCTGGCGGGCCCGGTGGTCCCGCCGACTGGCACGGCCCAGGCGGACCCGGTGGTCCTCCAGGGGACTGGCACGGACCCGGCGGACCCGGTGGACCTCCAGGTGATTGGCACGGCCCAGGCGGACCCGGTGGGCCTCCTCGGGACCACGGCCCGGGCGGGCCCGGTGGCCCATGGCATGGGGATCCCCAGCGTGGCTACTTCCACGGGCAGCCGTGGGGTGACGGGCCCGCACCCTGGGGATGGGGTGCGCCGCCACGGCCGGACTGGGGCCGACCGCTCCCGCCGCCCGGAGGGCCCTGGGTAGGTGGCCCAATCAACTACTGGGGTTACCAGGAAACGCCCATATGGAATCCGCAGTTCAACCAATTTGGATTCTGGTTCTTCGGAGTGTGGATCCCGCTGTAGAGCCGGCTCACACGGTGCCCGCTTCGCCAGTTGGCGGGGCGGGCACCGTCAGCTGAACACCGTCTGACCGTCGGCATCCAGGAGGTAACGCTCGGTGCCGTGGTCAACTCGCGGGCCGTCGGCACCCAGCGACACGGCAATTTTGTTGCTGGCGTTACGCATGATGTCGAAGCTGAGCTCGATCGCCTCAGCCTCGGAGAACCGGGCGCGCACCTCGGCGACATCATCGGCGACGAGGTGCGCAGGGGTCCAAATTAACGCATCCGCATACCGCAGCGCTGCTTTTACGCAATCGTCGAACAACGCCGAGCTCTCGAAGCGCTCGATGTCGTCGTACAGCGTCTCCGAACCCCCGGCGTCGAGCGCGGTGCTTTCACGCAGCGATTTGCACAATCGGCAGTTGTGCTGGGCCGCTCCCCGCAGCCGCACCAGCTCGGACGTGATCGGGTCGAGCGCGCGCATCCGCGCCACCGCGGGCAGAAACTCGTTGAAAACCACATCCGACGGCTCAGAGGCGTGATCCCACTCGAAGGCGCCCTGCACCCATCCGAGATACCGCTCACCGATACCCAACGCTTCCAGCCCGGCCCGCACGCGGGGCACGAAGTCGGCGATGTATATCGACACGACGGCACCAAAGGTGCTGTCTCCCAAACACTTCCATAGTCTGGACCGCTGCTCGCCGGTAATCATCGACACGTCGGCGCTGAATTGCTCGGCAAACTCGGTGAGGACGGCCTCGGCCTCCGATTCGGGCTCGTTCACCGCAACCTCAGCAGGCAGCGGCGGCAACGACAACGCCTGCGCGCACACCCGCCGGACCAGCCCCGCGACACGCCCGTCGCCCGGGCTCAACGCCACCAACCGCGTCAGCTGATCTTCTCGAACCGAAACCGGAGCCGCCATTTCTGACACGCTAGAACGCGTCTAGCCCCGCTGCAATCGGCTATTGCGCCTCGCTCACCGACGACATGTAAAAGTCCGGTATCCGCAGCGACGGCATCGCCGTCCGGGTGGCCCAATCCGACCATTCCCGGGGCAGGGTCTTCTCGCTGACACCGGCCTCGGTGGCCCGTCGCAGCAGATCTAACGGGCTCTCGTTGAACCGGAAGTTGTTGACCGCCGCGGTCACCTCGCCGTCTTCGATGAGGTAGACGCCGTCGCGGGTCAGCCCCGTGAGCAGCAGCGTGGTCGGGTCGACCTCGCGGATGTACCACAGCGTGGTCAGCAGCAGGCCTCGCTCGGTGGCCGCGATCATGTCCGCGAGCTCGGCCGACCCGCCGGTCATCACCAGGTTGTCGGCGGCAACCGCGACCGTGGCGTCGAATTTGGCGGCCGTGGCCCGCGGATAGGCCAGCGCATTGATTACCCCCTTGCGGATCCAGTCCACCTGGCTGATCTCCATCCCGTTGTCGAACACCGACACCGTCTCCGACGAATTGCTCACCGCGACGAACGGCGTGCACGCCAGGCCCGGCGCCATCGGATCAGAGAACAGCGTCAGCGGCAACTCGGTCAGTCGCTCCCCCACCCGGGTCCCACCGCCAGGCGCCGAGAACGCGGTGCGGCCCTCGTGCGCGCCGCGGCCGGCCATCGACCAGGTCAAGTCGAGCATCATGTCGGCCACGGTCGAGGGCGGCATGATCGTCTCGTAGTGGCCCGCGGGCAACTTGACCCTGCGCCGCGCCCAGCCCAGCCTGGTCGACAGCTTCTCGAGCAGCAGATCGGTAGGCACATCGGCGAAATCGGGCGTACCGATGCCCACCCAGGCACTGGCGTCGCCGCGCTTGGCGTTGATCTCCACCGCGCCAGCGGGCTGGGTATAGCGCCGGCGCAGCCCAGTCGACGACGCCAGAAACGTCGTCGAAACACTATGGTGCACAAAACCGTACAACCGATCAGTGCCACGAAACCCTCGGCTCAAGGAGTCGGCGACGCCGGTGAACACCGAAGGCCCGGTGCCGGGCACCGGCGCGTCCCAATCAGCGGGCACTCCGGTATCGGCCAGGAGTGGCGCGGTGTCGCCGGCCTCCGGCGCGGAGCGGGCTGCTTGTTGGGACGCGGCCACCAGCTCGGGGATCACCCGCGGGTCCACTTCGGCGGAGACGACTGTGCCGACATGTTCGCTATTACCTTGGCGCACCACTGAAATCACCGTCATGTTGCGACTGACCGAAACCCCGTTGGTGGTCATCGAATTGCCCGCCCAGCGCAGCGTCGCCTCGACCTTGTCGGTGACCAGCACCATGGTCTCGTCGGCGCCGCCAAGCTTGTCCGCCTCGTTCAAAACGATGTTGACGACGTGCTGCGCGGTGATCATCGGGCGCCCTCGGCGACGGTGTTGAGCACGTTGATGCCCCGGAACAACGCCGACGGACAGCCGTGGCCGACCGCGGCGATCTGTCCGGGCTGGGCCTTGCCACAGTTGAACGCGCCGCCCAGCCACCAGGTCGACGGGCCGCCCACGGCTTCCAGGGAATTCCAGAAATCGATGGTGGTGGCCTGATAGGCGACATCGCGCAACTGGCCATCCAGGCGGCCGTCGCGGATGCGGAAGAACCGCTGGCCGGTGAACTGAAAGTTGTAGCGCTGCATATCGATCGACCAGGACTTGTCGCCGACGATGTAGATGCCATCCTCGACTCGGCCGATCAAGTCCGCGGTACTGATCTCCTCGGGGCTGGGCTGCAGCGACACGTTGGCCATCCGCTGGATCGGCACATGATGCGGCGAGTCCGCATACGAGCACCCGTTGGAACGCGGCTGCCCGAGCCGCGGGGCGAACACCCGATCCAGCTGGTAGCCGACGAACACCCCGTCACGCACCAGATCCCAGCTTTGCGCCGCCACCCCCTCGTCGTCGTAACCGATAGACGCCAAGCCGAATTCGGCCGTGCGGTCGGCGGTCACATTCATCACCGGCGAGCCGTAGCGCATGGTTCCGAGTTTGTCTGGAGTGGCGAACGAGGTTCCCGCGTAGGCGGCCTCGTAGCCGATCGCGCGGTCGTATTCGGTTGCATGGCCGATGGATTCGTGAATGGTGAGCCACAGGTTGGTCGGGTCGATCACCAGGTCCTTACGCCCCGGCGTGACGCTGGGCGCCTTGACCTTCTCGGCCAGCAGCGACGGCAGCTGGGCGAGCTCGTCCGTCCAGTTCCACACCTGGTCGTCGACCAGCGCTTCCCAGCCCCGGGCCATCGGCGGCGCCAGCGTCCGCATCGAGTCGAAACTGCCTGCCGCGGAGTCGACGGTCACCGCCTCCAGAGACGGCATCACCCGCACCCGCTGCTGAGTGATCGACGATCCGAACGTGTCCGCGTAGAACACCTGCTCCTTGGCCGCCGTCAAACCGGCCGACACGTGGTCGATGCCGTCGGAACCCAACAACCTCCCGGAGTACTCCTGCAGCACGGCGATCTTGTCGGCCGTGGGGACGCCGAACGGGTCGACCCGGTAATTCGACACCCAACTGGCGTCCGCGTACACCGGCTCGCCCGCCAGCTCGACGCGCTCGCCGTTCAGCGCCGCCAGCGTGGTGGCCACGTGCACCGCGCGACGCGCGGTGTCCGCCGCGACGGACGGCGCCAACTCCGCGTGCGAGGCGAATCCCCAGGTGCCGTCAACGATCACCCGCACCGCCAAACCGACCTCGCGGCTGATCACCGCGGTCTCCAGTTCGCCGTCGCGCAGCTGGATGATCTCGGTGCTGATGCGGTGAACCCGCAGGTCGGCGTGGCTGGCCCCGGCCGCGGTGGCCGCCGACAACGCAGCTTCGGCGAGCTGGTGGCGCGGCAGGTCCAGGAAGTCGGCATCGATCCCCCGGTTCGGTGTCACCACTACACCGTAACGACCGGCTTTAATACACCCATGTCCGACGCACCCCGTCGATCCACGGCGCTGGCCTACGGCCTGTTGGCGCCCAGCCTGTTCGGGGTGGTCGCGTTCCTGCTGCTGCCCATTCTCGTCGTGGTCTGGCTGAGCCTGTACCGGTGGGACCTGCTGGGGCCCCTGCGCTATGTCGGCCTGGCGAACTGGCGGGCGGTCTTGGCCGACTCCGGCTTCGGCAACTCGCTGATAGTCACGGCCGTCTTCGTGGCGCTCGTGGTTCCCGCGCAGACGGTGCTTGGACTGCTGGCCGCGTCGATGTTGGCCCGCCGGCTTCCGGGCACCCGCGTGTTCCGCACGCTGTATGTGCTGCCGTGGATCTGCGCGCCGCTGGCGATCGCGGTGTTGTGGCGCTGGCTCCTGGCTCCCACCGATGGTGCCGTCAGCACCGTGCTGGGGCATCGCATCGAATGGCTTTCCGATCCCACCCTTGCGCTGCCGGTCGTTTCGGCGGTCGTCGTCTGGACCAACGTCGGCTACGTGTCTTTGTTTTTCCTGGCGGGTCTGCTGGCGATCCCAGACGATATCCACGCGGCCGCACGCACCGACGGCGCCGATGCCTGGCAGCGGTTCTGGCGCATCACCCTGCCAATGCTGCGGCCTACGACGTTCTTCGTGCTGGTCACCGGAATCGTCAGTACGGCACAGGTTTTCGACACAGTCTATGCCCTGACCGGCGGCGGGCCCGCGGGGCGCACCGACCTGGTGGCACACCGCATCTACGCCGAGGCGTTCGGCGCGGCGGCCATTGGGCGGGCATCGGTCATGGCGGTGGCGCTGTTTTTCATCCTGGTCGGCGTCACCGTCGTTCAGCATCTGTACTTCCGGCGGCGGATCAGCTATGACCTCACCTAGTCGCCTCTCCAATGCCGTGATCTACACCGGCCTGGTGCTCGGTGCGCTGATGACGTTGGTGCCGTTCGCACTTGGCTTGCTGACGTCGTTCACCTCGAAACACCAGTTTGTGACGGGCACGCCGCTGCAGTTGCCACGGCCGCCGACGCTGGCCAATTATGCCGATCTGGCCGGGGCCGGGTTCGGCCGCGCGGCGGCGGTGACCGCGTTGATGACGGCGGTGATTCTGGTGGGCCAGCTGACCTTTTCGGTGCTGGCCGGCTACGCGTTCGCGCGGCTGCAGTTTCCCGGACGCGACGTGCTGTTCTGGGTCTACATCGCGACTTTGATGGTGCCGGGGACGGTCACGGTGGTGCCGATGTATCTGATGATGGCCCAGCTGGGCCTACGCAACACGTTCTGGGCACTGGTGCTGCCGTTCATGTTCGGTTCCCCGTACGCGATTTTCCTGCTGCGCGAGCACTTTCGGCTCATCCCGAACGACTTGATCAACGCCGCGCGGCTCGACGGCGCCAATACTCTGGACGTTATCGCGCACGTGGTGATCCCATCCAGTCGGCCGGTGCTGGCCGCCTTGACACTGATCACGGTGGTCTCCCAGTGGAACAACTTTATGTGGCCGCTGGTCATCACCAGCGGCCACAAGTGGCGGGTGCTCACGGTGGCAACGGCCGACCTGCAGTCCCGGTTCAACTCCCAGTGGACGCTGGTGATGGCGGCGACCACGGTGGCAATCGTGCCGCTGATCGTGCTTTTCGTGGCTTCCCAGCGGCACATCGTCGCCTCGATTGTCGTCTCGGGGCTCAAATGAGGGTTCGATGAACCGGCCCCGCTATTCAACCCTGGTCGCCGGAGCGCTTGCGCTGGTCGCAGTTCTGTTGGCCGCGACGGCGGTGCTGATGGACTGGTCGGGCGAACCTCATGGCGGCAAGATCGTCGTGACGGTGCGGCTGTGGGGCGAACCGATTGCCACGGCATATCGGCAATCGTTCGAGGCATTCAACCGCACGCATCCCAATATCGAGGTACGCACCAACATGGTCGCCTACGCAACCTACTTCAACACCCTGCGAACGGACGTGGCCGGCGGCAGCGCCGACGACATCTTCTGGCTGTCAAACGCGTATCTCGCCGCGTATGCCGACAGTGGCCGGTTGATGAACATTGGTAAGACCCTCGGTCCAGGCGCCGCCTCGGCCTGGGAGCCGGCGGTGGTGGACCAGTTCACCCGCGGCGGGGTGCTGTGGGGTGTGCCGCAGCTGACCGACGCCGGCATCGCCGTGTTCTACAACGCGGACCTGCTCGCAGCGGCAGCTGTCGATCCCGCCCAGCTGAACGGCTTGCGGTGGAATCCCAACGGCGACGACACGTTACGTCCCTTGCTGACCCGACTCACCGTAGATGCCGATGGAAACGCCGCGGACGCACCGAGTTTCGACGCGGGACGAGTCCGTCAATGGGGCTACAACGCCGCCAACGACCCCCAGGCCATCTACCTCAATTACATCGGTTCAGCCGGCGGCGTTTTCCAGCGCGGCGACCAGTTCGCATTCGATAATCCCCCGGCGATCGAGGCCTTCCGCTATCTGGTCGGCCTGATCAACGATGACCACGTCGCGCCACCGGCCTCGGACACCAACGACAACGGCGATTTCTCCCGCAACCAATTTCTGGCCGGCAGGATGGCCCTCTTTCAGTCCGGCACCTACAACCTGGCGGCGGTGGCTCGCGATGCCCGCTTCCGCTGGAGTATCGCGATGCTGCCAACCGGTCCCAAAGGCCGGGTAAGTGTCACCAACGGTATTGCCGCGGCCGGTAATTCGGCGTCCAAGCATCCGGATGCGGTGCGTCAGGTACTGGCCTGGCTGGGCAGCGGGGAGGGCAACGCATATCTGGGCCGTGACGGCGCGGCCATCCCGGCGGTGCGGTCAGCTCAGCAGGTCTACTTCGACTACTGGGCTGCCAAGGGTATCGACGTTTCACCCTTCTTCTCCGTGCTGGACGGCCCACGCATTCCGGCCCCGGGCGGCGCCGGCTTCGCCGCTGGGGAGGAGGCGCTGAAAAGCTATTTCGACGAAATGTTCCTCGGCCGCGGCGACGTCGCGACCACCCTCCGACAGGCTCAGGCGGTGGCCAACGGCGCCGGTCGCCGGTAGCTATGCGATGGCTACCGCGCGGCTGATCAGTTCGGCGAATTCGTCTGGACATTCGACTGGTGTGAAGTGTCCGCCGCCATCGACGGCGTTCAGTTGGGCGTCGGTGAAGAACTCGTCGAGTCGGTCTGACCACTCGGGGGGGAACAGCGGATCGTGTTCGGGCCAAAGCACTGACGTCGGCGCGCTGATGCGGTGTTCGGGCCGAGGCGGGTGCTCGGCCAGCGAAGTTGCCACCGTTCCAGCACCGGCCCGATACCAGTCAATCGAGGCGGTGAACGCACCGGGCGGTGAGTAGACGGCGGTGAGATGATCCAGGTCCGTATCGGCGATCGAGAACGTCGGACCGGACCAGTTTGCCCAGAAATGACGCAAGTAGCTGCGCACCGCGTCGGGCTTTCCGTCGATCAGTTCATCAGGCAGTGACAGCTGATGAAACGCTTGGTACCAGAACTGTTTTTGGGCATGCTGCTCGAGCACGCGGCTTCCGACACCGGGCAGCGGAGGCGAAAGGACGAGGTGCTTGACCAGCCCCGGATGATCTTTGGTGATCGTTTGGGCGATGCGGCTGCCGATGTCGTAGCCGCCAATGACCGGTCGACGCAAACCGAGTTCGTCGATAAGGGCCACGATGCTACAAGCCTGGGCCGCAGCGCCGTATCCCTGGAGTGGGTCGACACGATGCTTGTCGGAGTGGCCAAAGCCCCGCAGATCGGGCACGACGACGTCGCAGTCTGCAGCAAGCAATGGCACGACGTCGCGAAAGTCCGTATGGTCGCCCGGCCAGCCGTGCAGCAGTATCACCGACTGCCCGGCGGCTCGCCGACGCTCGTAGGCCAGCCGAAAGCCGTCGCACGGGGAACTCATCAGCATTTCTCAAAGCTAGTTGCGCCAGCGCTAGCCAGGCATCACCAGCACCGGCACCGAACTCTCGCGGATGATCTTTGCGCTGCGGGATCCGAGGAATACCCTGCGGATGTCGCCGCGCGGAGAGGTCCCCAATGCCAGGATCTCGCCGTCCTGCCAGTCCGCCGTGTCGAGCGCCTCTTTCCAGCAGTGGCCGGTAACCACTTGCAGCACAACGTCCTCGCTGACAACTCCCTCAGTCTTCAGGTTTTCCAGGATTTCGCGCGCTTGCGACGCCCATGCGTCCAAGATCGAATCCTCGACGTCCATCCCTACTTCGGGTGGATACATCGTCTTGCCGCGGACCGCGAAGGTAAGCACCCGCACCGGCAACCCGAACCGCCCGGCGTACTCCACGCACCGCCGCACCACCTCAATCGAGTCCGGGGTAGCGGAGTACGCGCAGGTAAGCCGTGTCAACCCGCCGGCGTGGGAACGGTAAGCGGGCGGGGTGATCGCTACCGGCACGGGCGACGCGTGCAGCAGCCACTCTGCGGTCGAGCCGATCACAACCTGCCCGCGCCCACCGCTGGGCAACGATCCCAGCACCACGATCTCGGCGTCGACTTCCTCGACTACCTCGATCAATCCACCCGACACCGAGCGGTGCGCGCCGTGGAAGTACGTGACCTCGATCCCGTCAGCCAAATCGTGCAGATAGCGTGCGGCCTCCTTCGCTGAGTCGGCAGCCAGGTGGTCCGCCCAGTGCTCGTACCCGGCATCGACGTGGGCCAGTGACGCTGTCAGCCACGGCGTTGGCACGATCGTCGCCACGGTTAGCGACGTGCCGAGCGTCCGCGCCGCGCGGACGGCCAGGTGCAAACCGGACAGGCCGACATTGCCGGCCCGATAGCCGACCACGATGGTCACAGGGTCTCCTTCGGCTCACCTGCAGTGTTGAGCGCGCTGTGGTGGCGACCCCACACCAGGTAGAAGAGCAGCGCCAGCGCAACCCATGCACTGAATGCGATCCAGGTGTACCAGTGCAAGCTGGCGAGGATGTACCCGCACGCCAAGATCGAAAGGATCGGCGTCACTGGGTAACCGGGCACCTTGAACGCACGCGGCAGGTCGGGCTGGCGCACTCGCAGGATGATCACCCCGGCCGAGACGACGATGAACGCGGTGAGGGTTCCGATCGACACCATGTCGGCGAGTTTGTCGAGCGGGACGACGGCGGCCAGCAGCGCCGTGGCGGCCGCGACGATCACGGTGTTGGTTACCGGTGTCATCGTGCGTGGGTTCACCGTCGCGAACCGTGCCGACAGCAGCCCGTCGCGAGCCATGGCGAACAGGATGCGGGTCTGGCCATACATGGTGATCAGCGTGACCGTGAAGATCGAGATCACCGCGCCCGCGGACAGAATCATGCCGGCCCATGTGCCGTGCGTCACGTTGTCGAGGATGGTGGCCAGCCCGGCCTCTTGCTGGCTGGCGAATTTCTGCCACGGCTGGGCCCCAATGGCGGAAAGCGCAACGAGCACGTAGGTCCCGGTGACGATCACCAACGCCGCGATCAGCGCACGCGGCATCGTCTTCTGCGGGTTTCTCACCTCTTCGCCCGCGGTCGACACCGCGTCAAGACCGATGAACGTGAAGAAGATGGTGCCCGCCGCCGACCCGATGCCCGCGACGCCGAACGGCGCGAAATCCTTGAGATTGTCGGCGTTGTAGGCGCTGAACGCGATGACTGCGAACATGCCCAGCACACCGAGCTTGATCAGCACCATGATCGCGTTGACCCTCGCCGACTCGCTGGCGCCGCGGATCAGCAGCACCGCGCACATCCCGATCAGCACGACCGCCGGCAGGTTCAGATAACCAGGGTTCGAGTCCCACGGCGCCGCCGACAACGCCTTCGGAATCTGGAATCCGAACAAGTCTTGCATCAGCTTGTTGAGGTAGCCGCTCCAGCCAACCGCGACCGCCGCGGTGGCCACCCCGTATTCGAGCAGCAGGCAGGCTGCCACACCCATCGCGACGGCCTCACCCAGCGTCGTGTAGGCATACGAGTACGACGAACCCGAAACCGGTACAGCGGAAGCTAATTCGGCGTAGCAGATAGCCGCGAGGCCGGCCGCGACGCCCGCGATGACGAACGACACGATCACGGCGGGACCGGCTTCCGGCACCGCCTGCGAGAGCACGAAGAAGATTCCTGTTCCAACCGTCGAGCCGACCCCGAACATGGTCAGCTCGAATGTGCCGAAACTCCGCTTGAGGTGGTCTGAAGCCCCTCGTGCGACAGGAGCGCCGACCACCGGTCGGCGCCGCAAAATCTGCTCTGTGAGGCTGATCGAAGGGGCCGCCATCCCACCTCCTGTTGGCTGGATCAGCCGATTATCAGCCCTCGCTCAAGGCGGCGGCGAACTGGCAGACCGCCCAGTCGATCTCCTCGGCGGTTATCACCAGCGGCGGCGCGAACCGCAACGTCGAACCGTGGGTGTCTTTGACCAACACACCGCGGTCGGCCAGCCGCAGACTCATTTCCTTGCCCGTGGCCAGCGACGGTTCAATGTCGACACCCGCCCACAGCCCAAGCCCGCGGACCGCCAACACACCGCGGCCGATCAGCCCCCGCAGCCGCCTGTGCAGATGCGCACCCAACTCCGCCGAACGGAACTGAAATTCCCCCCGCGCCAGCATGGAAACCACGGTAGTGCCGATCGCCGCAGCCAACGGGTTCCCGCCGAACGTCGAACCGTGTTCGCCGGGATGCAGCACGCCGAGGACCTCGCGGTCCGCGACTACGGCCGACAGCGGAACCACGCCGCCGCCCAGCGCCTTGCCGAGCAGGTAGATGTCGGGCACGACGCCCCAACGGTCGCAGGCGAAGGTGTAGCCCGTGCGGGCCAGCCCCGACTGGATTTCGTCGGCGATCATCAGCACGTTGCGCTCGCTGCACAGTGCGCGGACGGCCGGCAGGTAGTCATCGGGAGGAACGATGATGCCCGCCTCGCCTTGGATCGGCTCGAGCAGCACCGCGACGGTGTGGTCGTCGATCGCCTGGGCCAGCGCCGCGGCGTCGCCGAACGGCACCGAGCGGAATCCCGGTGTGAACGGTCCGAATCCACTTCGCGCAGCCGGATCGGACGAGAAGCTGACGATGCTGATCGTGCGGCCATGAAAGTTGTTGTCGGCCACGATGATGTTCGCGCGGCCCTCGGGCACGCCCTTGACATCGGCGCCCCACTTGCGGGCGACTTTGAGGCCGCTCTCGACGGCTTCGGCGCCGGAGTTCATCGGCAGCACCATGTCCTTCCCGCACAGGTGGGCGAGTTCGGCGCAGAAACGTCCAAGACGATCGGAATGAAATGCGCGACTCACCAGCGTCACGGTGTCGAGTTGGGCGTGGGCCGTCGCGGTGATCTCGGGGTTACGATGGCCGAAGTTGACCGCCGAATAGGCGGCCAGGAAGTCCAGGTAGCGCCGGCCGTCGACATCGGTGATCCACGCACCCTCGGCGCTTGCCGCGACCACGGGCAGCGGCGAATAGTTATGTGCCGCATATCTTTCGACCAAAGTGATCGCGGAAGCAGTATCGTCCCCGCTCTCATCAAGGACCGGTCGGGCGCCGAGAATCGTCATGCGTGTACCTCCAACGTGCAGCACTTGACGGAACCGCCACCCTTGAGCAGCTCGGACAGGTCGACGCCGACCGGCTCGAAGCCGGCCTCACGCAGCTGCGTGGCGAAACCCGTTGCGGCAGCGGGATGCACAACGTGCAGACCGTCGGACACGACGTTGAGTCCGAGCACGAAGGCGTCCGCACTGCCGACCACGATAGCGTCGGGGAACAGCGCGTGCAGCTGTGCCTGCGCTGCCGCGCTGAACGCCGGTGGGTAAAACGCGATCGTGTGATCGTCGAGAACGGCCAGTGCGGTGTCGAGGTGATAGAAGCGCGGGTCCACCAGCTCGAGCGAGATCACCGGCATCCGTACCGCCGCGGCGATCTCGGTGTGGGCGCGAAGGTCGGTGCGAAAGCCGTAGCCCGCCAACACCGTTTCGCCGATCAGGAGTAGGTCGCCCTGTCCCTCGTTAACGTGACGAGTGGACGCGAGGCGATATCCGACCGACGACATCCACGCGGCGTAGGCGTTGGACTCGCCAGCGCGCTCAGCGAACCGGAATCTGGCGACCACAGCGATGTCATTGGCGATGAACCCGCCGTTGGCCGCATAGACCATGTCCGGCAGCCCGGGTACGGGCTCGATCAGGTCCACGCTGTGGCCCAGTCGAAGGTAAGTCTGGTGGAGGTGCTCCCACTGCGTGTGCGCGACGTGGACGTCGACGGGTGTGGAGACGTCCATCCAGGGGTTGATCGCGTACTCGACGGCGAAGAAGGTCGGCGGAGTCATTGCGTAACGGCACGTGCGCGGCGCGCGACTGCAGGGCGGGTTGGCGTCTTGCCATGCCGGAGGCGCATGGGTGGCGACAGAGTAATCCGTCATGAAATCAACGATATTTGGCCACTATGACACAATCAAACGCCGATTATTGCGTGTCTATGAACGATCGGTTGCGCTAGAATTGCAATAGCAGCGATTTATTGCGTGCATTGACAGGAAGGGCGATGGACCGGCTAGACGAGACCGACGAGCGCATCCTCGCCGAGCTGGCCGAACATGCGCGGGCAACGTTCGCCGAGATCGGTCAGAAGGTGAATCTGTCCGCGCCGGCGGTCAAGCGTCGCGTCGACCGGATGCTCGACAACGGTGTGATCAAAGGCTTCACCACCGTCGTCGACCGCAATGCCCTGGGCTGGAACACCGAAGCCTACGTCCAGGTGTTCTGTCACGGCACGATCGCGCCCGATCAGCTGCGGGCGGCTTGGGTGGCCATGCCCGAAGTTGTCAGCGCGGCGACGGTGACGGGCACGTCCGATGCGATCCTGCATGTGCTTGCCCGCGACATGCAGCACCTGGAGGCGGCCCTCGAGCGCATCCGATCAAGCGCTGACATCGAGCGCAGCGAAAGCATCGTCGTGCTGTCGAACCTCATCGACCGGATGCGAGGATAGGGCCGTCCGGCTCCACAACCGGCGATTGTCGCTGTGAGCTGGACAAAAAGCCACCTCCGACCCTCGGGTGACTCAAGTGACAGATGGGGCGCCGCTAAAACGTCCGACGCAGCAGACGCACCAACTTTGACGGCGCCGC
This sequence comes from Mycobacterium sp., assembly GCA_035569455.1. Classification (GTDB taxonomy): domain Bacteria; phylum Actinomycetota; class Actinomycetes; order Mycobacteriales; family Mycobacteriaceae; genus Mycobacterium. The sequence goes on from DATMMZ010000199.1 coordinate 14,003, forward strand.
GCTCGGCGGCCGGCGAGATGCACAGGGCCAGGGCCGGTTTCGTTCGGGGACGGAGCTGGCCCGGGCGTGTTTCAGCTGCATCCGCAGGTACGCGCGCAGATCATGCAGATCAGGATCCGTCCAGCGGTTGCGGGCTTCGGTCGGATCGGCGGTCAGGTCGTAGAGCTCCCATTGGTCACGAGGGGCGACGTCCGATAGGTCTCCCCGCCCAGCCCGTTTGCCGCCAAGTGACGCACTCCGGGCGAGCACATCCCAGATTTCTTGCGCGCGAGCCGCGATGGCCCGGGTG
>DATMMZ010000200.1:0-5560 GCA_035569455.1 Mycobacterium sp.
TCAGATGTTTGCGACCACCTTGGGCACCAGCGCCGGTTCGTATGCGGCCACTGAGGCCGCTAACGCGATCGCGACCAGCTGAGAATCAGGAAATAGAAATGGATTTCGGAGCGCTGCCACCGGAGATCAACAGCGGCCGAATGTACTCTGGTCCCGGCTCGGCACCGATGCTGGCCGCCGCGGCGGGATGGGACCAGCTATCCGGAGAACTGTACTCGGCGGCGGCCTCCTATTCCTCGGTCATATCCGGGTTGACCGGCGGCAGCTGGAAAGGTCCGGCGTCGGCATCGATGGCGGCCGCGGCCGCAACGTATGTCGCCTGGATGGGCGCCGCCGCAACACAAGCTGAACAGGCGGCCACCCAGGCCAGGGCCGCCGCGTCGGCATTCGAGTCAGCGTTCGCAGCCACGGTGCCACCGCCGCTTATCGCGGCCAACCGGGCGCAATTGGCGATGTTGGTTGCGACCAACTTCTTGGGCATAAACACCCCAGCCATCATGGCGACGGAGGTTCACTACGCCGAGATGTGGGCCCAAGACGCGGCCGCCATGTACGGTTATGCCGGTTCCTCGGCCGCTGCGGCGACGCTGACGCCGTTCACCGCGCCGCAGCAGAACACCAACCCGACCGGTTTGGCGGCCCAAGGCGCCGCGGTCAGCAATTCCGGTGGGGCGCAAGCCGGGACGTCGGTCGAAACGATCGTAGGACAGATCCTCGACAATATAAACAAAGCGCTGGAGCCTGACACCGTCAACTCGGGGATCAGCGCTTTCGCAACGGTCCCGTCCATCATCCTGTCGGCACTCTCCGCTCTTTCGACCGGCTCGAGTTCCGCCGCGACCGCCGCCGACTCGACGGCGGCGGCATTGACCGACGTGAGTGCCGGACTCACCAACGTGGCGAGCACGCTCGGATCAGTCGGCTCAGCTCAGGTCGGCGGTGCGGTGTCTGCTGGACTGGCCCGAGCGGCCAGCGTCGGCGCGCTGTCGGTGCCGCAGACCTGGGGCACGCTTACCTCCGCAATCCGCAACGCTCCCACAGCATTACCGGTCGGCAGCGTGAGTGCCACTGGGGACCTCGCGACTATGCCGCCCCCAGTCATGGCAAGCGGGCCGCGAACCACGACAGCCGGCACGGGCATGCGCAGCACGCAACCCGAAGGGACAACTCTGCGATCGTTGATGCGCCCCACCATGCTTCCGCGACAGCAGTACATCGGATAGCGCAAATCAGAATTGCGATTATTCGCCTTCTAAGTCACCTGGAGACCGCGCTCCTGGACTCGTGCGCGGCCGTGCGCGCATGGCGTCTAACGGTAGGCATCGCGTGGAAAGGCTCCTTCGCCCACCGGATCAGCGATCGTTTTGAACCATCGCGCACGATCCATACTTGGCGACCTTGGATGCAACCGTGGCCCGACCTAGAGCCTTTGAGCCCGCGGAGAATTTTGGCGAAGGGCACCATCGCGGCCAGCCGTTTTGGGGGCTGCGCTGAAACGGGCCGACGTCGGCCACAACGATGTAGCGCGCCCCGTGGTCGCGCCACTGTGGCGGCCTGATCGATCACTTCGCCGGGGGTGCTACTCAAAAACACGTCGCGACAAGGGCCTTCGCAATCGTTGTAGCCGGTGACATACTGCGGTCGACCGTAGCGATACGCAGCGTCCCTCCCGGCGAGCGACTTTCACTACCTCAGCATCGCTGCGGGTGGTTGAGATGTCTTTCATGCCGAGGTCCGTTCATGGATCCGGCTACCTTCAAATTAACAGGCTGGCGACTGGTCCAGCCGATCAATTTCACTCGGCCCAAGGGAGGTCGGCGCGACTTCGGCCACAGTGACGGAGGTGGTGGCGCCGGGCGCCTCGGAACAGAACTTCGATCGGGTTGCGGCGCTAGGTCAGGTCAGGGGTAACTGCTCGGTTTTGATCGCTCCACGCAGCACGCGCCGGTAGCGTGACCACAGCGGCACATACAAGCCCAACTCCCTGCGTGCGGCCTGAACCACGTCGCGACGATCGACTGCCGCGTTCTCGTATTTCCGCAATGCGGTGCGTTGTTCTTCCGGCATGTTGTCCAACCACATATCAATTCGGTTTGCAAAGCCGTCGTCAGCTTCGACCCGTCTTACCCATTCGCCTAATTGCACTGACTGTTGGTAGGCATAAGCGATGGCAAGATCTGCGGTTTGGTAATTGCCGGTGAGCGCGAGCTCGCTAATCACCCTATCGACTGCATCGGCCTTTTCAGTCAGCACTTCTCGGCGAACTTCTGGGGGAAGGGCCTTGAGGACCTCCAAGTCTCTGCCGACTCTCAATGCCTCGGCGTAAAGCGTTTTCATCTCCTCGTAGTGAAAGCGTTTGTGCTGGGATCTGCGGTCGAGTGATCCGGTGCCGAACGAGATGACTCCCGCCACCAGGACAAACGCGCCGCCGAGGACCGTGCCCTGTCCGCCAGTCAGGTTGTGCCAGATGTCAAACCACCCGCTCATCTCTACCTATCCAGTGCCTTCGCGGTGCGTTCACGATCAAAATTGAGCGGCGCCGGACAGCGGCGCGTCGGGCAGATTCTGACCCAACGACACCCAGGTCCGGTGCCTACCAACCACTTCCGCTGCTCACAGTTCGGCACGCGCGACGCCGGTGAGGCCCGGACCGAGGTGCACCAGCTCCGTGTCGACGCCGCTGTCGAGGTTGACGTGGCGGATGCTGCCGCCGAGATCGCCGACGTAGAACTGCGATTCGGAGACGGCGGCGACGCCGATCGCCTCATGGTATCCGCGAGACAGGATCTCCGGCGTACCGACTGTCGGCTGCACGATCGCGCGGTTGAGCGTGTTGCCCTCGGGTTCTGCGCCCCGGTCAGTCCACACCAGCGTGGCCCCACCGAACAGATGCAAATCGATCGGCTCGGGCAGATCCTTCCACAGCAGTTCGATATCGTCGCGGTGCTGCGGGCTGACGCCTGGCGGCAGATCGATGGGGGCGCGAAAGATCCGGCCCTCGCCGGCTTTCGGTGCACCCTTCTGCGTCCAATACAGCAGGCGCCGATCCAAATCGATAGCGATGCCGACAGGGTGATTGCTGATCGTGTGGGCGGCCTGGTCGCCAACCGCGGGCACCACCAGTGGGCGGAGCCCACTACCGTCGAGATTGCAGGACAGCACCTGCATGCCCTCCCGATCGCACCAGTACAGCACGCCCGCCTCGAAATCGGCGGCGAGCTGTTTGCCGGTCGTGAACGCCCCGCGCGGAACGATCGTGACGCGATTCGTGCCGTCGAGATCGGCACGTTCCAGCGATCCGTTGCGGGCGAAGGCCACTTCTGCACGTGGGCCCGCGCCTGGATCGGGGGCGCCCATGTTCGTCCAGTAGATGTGGCCACGAGACTGATCGACCACGATGCCGTCGGGTCTCTCGTCGAGCCCGGTAATAAGGGTGCGTACCCGGGTGCCGTCCAAGGACACCGCCTGCAGCTCCTGTTTGCCGTCGTTGAGCACCAGCAGCTCAGTCATCGGTGTGTCCTTTCGCTGTCAGCCCTGGCGGTGTCGCCCACGGAGAATGCGGGCACGGTGTCGCAGAGCGCCTCGATGTTTCGCCCCGCCTGCATGACCGCGCCGTCGGGCCTGATGATCGCGGCGGTCGCCCGGCCTTGTTTCAGCCAGCGGCCGAGTTCGCTTCCGGAAGCGACCGAGACGACGACGGCTCCGCGGCCGCTGAGCTCATTCTGCTGTGCGGCGCTCAACGGCGAGGAGGTGACCAGCGCGAATCGGTTCCCGACAACCTGATCGAAGCGCACGCCATCGCGCAGCACCGGGTTGGGGCACAGCGTTCCGGCCAGCCGCCCGGGGGTGCGGGATTTGACCACCATCGCCGATCTGCGCAGCCCCGGGGCGACGCCGTCGGCGGCACTGGTGCGCGTGCCGGGCAAGCGGAGGGTTTCCAGCCGCGGGAACACCACCTTGCGGATGAGGTCGCCCAGCCGGCCACCCCCGGTCATCGCCGCTCCCATCGACACGGCCATCAAGATCATGGCCGCGGCGTGCGCTTTGCGCTCCTGCTCGTAGGTGTCCAGCACGCTTTCGGGCAGGGTCTTGCCCAGCACGCCGACGAGTTTCCAGCTCAGGTTCAGGGCGTCGCGCAGACCCGCAGCCATGCCCTGTCCGACGAACGGCGGCGTGAGGTGGGCGGCGTCACCCAGGATGAACACGTTGCGGTCGCGCCAATAACTGGCCACCTGCGCGCGGAAGGTGTAGGCGGTGACGCGTACCAGGCGCAATTGCTCGGCAGGTGTCTCGCCCAGCCACGGCTTGATCAACGGCTCGATATCGGCGATGTTCTGGTAGTCGGCGGCGGTCTCCCCGTCGAGCAGCCGGAATTCCCAGCGGTATCGGGTTTCGCCAACGCGCATGTAGGTGCCGGCGCGCTGGAGACTGCACAGTTGGTGGCACCCTTCCCACTGGTTGAGCTCGGCGTCGGTGTCCACGTCGATGACCACCCAGGTCTGCTGAAACGGCAGCCCGTACATGTGCGCACCGATCGCCGCACGCACCGTGCTGTTGGCGCCGTCGCAGCCCAGCACATAGCTGGCCTCCACGGACTGCTCGCCACCCCGCACGCGATCAAGGAAGCTCACCCGCACCCGGCCGGTCCGGTTCTGGGTAACGCTGGTGATTTCGACATCGCCCCGAAACACGACCTTCGGGTACCTCTTCAGGTTGGCGCGCATCATCGCTTCCAACTCGGGTTGGTCGAACATGTTCATCTGGGGGTAGCCGTTGGCGCTCGGCTGTGTGCTGCGCTTCAACTCCGCAAGCACGCGCATGTCGCTGTCAATCAGTCGAAGACCCAGCGCGGCCCGGCGGTGGGCGGCGAACTCGTCGCCGACGCCCAGCCGGGTCAGGATGCGGTAGATCTCGTCGTCGGCGTGCACCGCCCGCGGCAACGGGTAGACGCTCTCATGGCGGTCCAGCAGCAGACATGAGATACCCTGCTGGGCCAACAGCGTGGCCGCGGTCATGCCGGTCGGACCGGCCCCGATGATGATCACCGGCACGAAGTCCGGCAGCGAGGCCGGGGCGCCGTTGGACTGTGCGTTCATGCGTATACCACCTTGTTGCGTTGGGTGCCGAGGTCGATGGCACCGTCGTCGGTGGCCACCGTTGCCTCCACGACGTCACCGTGATGGAGGTAGTTGGGGTTCTTCGCCTGTGCGGCAAGGAATGTCATCAGATCCATTTGATGCGGGTTCTCGATTCCACGCGCGGTGAGTGCGGTGCCGACCGGGGTACCGGTGAGAACGATGTCGCCGGCGTCGAGCTTCTGGAACTTCGCCAGCGTCTGCAAGGCCTGGACGGGCGAGTAGAGCATGTCGCCCTCGACGACCATGTCCTGGCGCACCTCGCCGTTGACCCGCAACTGCAGCCGAAGGTCACCAAAGCGCTTGAGCTCGTCGGCGTCGACCAGTACCAGCGCCGGCCCGACCGGGGTGAATGTCGGATACGACTTCGACTCGTAGAACTGGGCTTTGGTCAGCTGGACATCGCGCGCCGACACGTCGTTGGT
>DATMMZ010000201.1:0-25319 GCA_035569455.1 Mycobacterium sp.
ATGCTGCGAAACTTCATGCGCGACCGGGGCACCCAGCTGACGCTGGGCGCGTTTGTGGCCACGTTCTGCTACGCGGTCATCACGTTGGTATCGGTGGGCGGCGGACCGCACGGCGACTTCGTCCCGCACCTGTCGATCACGGTTGCGCTGGTGATGACGCTGGTTGATGTCGGGGTGTTGATCTACTTCCTCAATCACATCTCCACGATGATCCAGCTACCGGTGGTCATCGCCGGCATAGCCGGCACGTTGGCTAACGAGATCGGCGCCCAGCAACGAGGTGGCTCATTCGGTCTCGGCGCGTCTCGCGGGCCCAGCGCCGAGGAACTCTTGGCCCGATTGGAGGAGTCGGGCGCCGAGATCCGCACGCCGCGCAGCGGTTATCTGCAGGTCATCAGGAACGAGCCCCTGCTCAGGATCGCCACGTCGGCCGAGGCCGTCATCTACCTGCCCTACCGTCCCGGCCACTTCCTGGTGTCCGGCCAGGTGATGGCACGGGTGTGGCCGGCGAGCGCCGCGACCTTCGTCGAGGAGAACCTGGTGCGCGGCCACGTCACCGGACCGTATCGGACACTGACACAAGACATTTCGTTCGGGTTCGACCAGCTCGTCGAGATTGCCCTGCGGGCACTGTCGCCGGCTGTCAACGACACCTTCACCGCGATGACGTGTGTCGACTGGATCGGCGATTGCCTGTGCCGGATCTCCACATCGTGGCGGCCGCAGCGCATCCGGCGAGACGCGACGGGGCAGATCCGCGTGATCGCTTACCAGGCCGACTTTGATCGGCTGGTGGAGCGTGCGTTCGAGAAGATCCGGCAGGCTTCCGATGGCATGCCGGCGGTGATGATCCGTCAGTTGGACTCGTTGGCCAAGATCATCGACCAGACCCCGGATCACGCTCGGCGCGTGACGCTGCTCCGCCAGGCCGAGCGAATCCAGCACGCCAGTTTGCGTTCGGTCGCCGAACCCGCCGACCGCGACGATGTCACGGGACGATACGAGGCGGTCCGGGCCATGGTCTGTCCGGAGGGGGAACCGTGATGCACTGGGGAATGGCCGCATGGCTGCAGCTACTGGCGGTGGTCGCGGTTCTCGGCGCGCTACACGTCCCGCTCGGGAACTACGTGGCGCGCGTGTACAGCAGCGAAAGGCATTGGCGCGTTGAACGATTCATCTACCGGATAGCCGCGGTGAACCCGGATCGCGAGCAGCGCTGGAGCTGGTATCTGGCGTCGGTGCTGGCGTTTTCGGTGGTCAGTGTGCTCGGCCTGCTGGCGCTGCTGATCGGGCAAACCCACCTTCCACAGCCGTGGGGCCACAAGGGAATGACGCTGCCGCTCGCGATCAACACGGCGGTCAGCTTCGCCACCAACACCAGCTGGCAGAACTACGCGGGGGAGTCCACGCTGGGCCACGTCGGACTGGCGGCGGGGCTGGGCGTCCAGGCCTTCGCCAGCGCGGCCGTCGGAATGGCGGTGGCGGTCGCGCTCATCCGCGGTATCGCCCGCCGGGAGACCGACCTGTTGGGCAACTTCTGGGTTGATTTGGTGCGAGGGACTGTTCGCATCCTGCTGCCACTCGCCATCGTCTTCGCGATAGTTCTCAGCGTGCTCGGCGTCGTCGAGAGCTTCGGCGCGGCACGATCCGTCGCCACCTTGGCTGGGGGATCGCAGACGCTACCCGTCGGGCCCGTCGCATCGTGGGAGTCGATCAAGCTCATGTCGGGGGACGGTGGAGGAGCGTTCAACGCCAACAGCGCCCACCCCTTCGAGAACCCGACAGCGCTGTCCAACGTGATCGAGATCGTCATCATGTTGCTCATTCCAATGTCCTTGGTGCGCACGTACGGGGTCATGGTGGGCGATCGACGGCAGGGCTGGGCATTACTGGCTGTGGTCATCGTGCTGTTCGGCCTGGGCGCTGCGGCCGTCGGAACATCAGAGGTGATACCGCACAACACCGTCGCCGTCGCGGCGGGCGCGTCCACCGAAGGGACCGAGGTGCGGTTCGGTGTGCCTGGCAGCGCTCTGTTCGGTCAGGCCGCCACCGCGACGGCAGACGGTGCGGCCAACTCCTCATACGACAGCTTCGCCAGCCTGGGCGGTGGCGTGCTGATGGCGAACATGATGCTGGGCGAGGTCAGTCCGGGCGGCGCGGGCAGCGGTCTGTACGGGCTGGTCATCATCGCGCTGCTCGCCGTGTTTCTCGGCGGCCTGATGATCGGCCGAACGCCGGGATACCTCGGCAAGCTGCTCGGACCCCGCGAGATGAAGCTGGTGAGCTTGGCGGTGCTCACCGCCCCGTGCGCGGTGCTCACCGGAGTCGCAACCGCCATCGCCGTTCCGGGGGGGACTAAGGCGATGGGTAACGGGGGCCCGCATGGGCTATCGGAGTTCCTCTACGCCTTCACCAGTTGCGTGGCCGGAAACGGCAGCGCCTTCGGGGGTTTCAGTGGGAACACGCCCGGATTCAACCTCGCGCTGTCCGCCGCGATGCTCGTCGGTCGTTATGTGCCAATCATTTTGATGCTCGCGCTGGCCGCTAGTTTCGCCGGCCAACGCACCAGCGTGATCGAGGGCCCGGGAACACTGCCCACGCATACCGCGTCGTTTGTCGCGTTAATGATCGGCGCGGTCTTGATCGTGGTCGGACTCGAATACCTTCCGGCGTTAGCGCTTGGGCCCGTCGCCGAAAGCCTGTCTTAGATTTCTTGGGGATCAGGAAAATGTCGTCTGCGCGCAGGTGGCGGGCGAGGTGATGTTGATCCCGGTGTAGACCACCTGTATGTGGGTGCAGACGATGACATTGACGTCGGTTTTAGGCTGGCCCGTCTGCCAATCTGTCGAGTCGATGCGGCCGGTCGTCTGGTACTTGTCCGGCGGCCCTTCACCGAAGTAGACGGTGGTGATCTCGTCGGACCCCATTGATTTCATCACCCTCTCGAACTGGCTGGTCGCGTGGGCGTCCAGGTAGGCCAACCGGTTCGTCGACCGGATCTCGGTGGTTTGGCGGGCCCACAGGCCGGGTGGGAAGCCGGTCACGCCGTCGGGTGTGCGCATGTCGGCGCCTGCGGTGAAGTCGCAATGGCCATCCGATTTGAGGCAATTGAGGAAGATGTGCGTCTCGAGCTGGTTGGGTCCGTCCAGCGGGGTCAGGGTAGTGGCGGTGTTGCTGGCCGCCGGCGAGACCGGGATGGGCAGGAACGTCAGCATCGACCCGACGACTGCGAATCCCGTTATCAGCCGCATCATCGGCCCTCCCCTTCCCGGTACCTACCCGTCGAGCAGACCCCACGCATGAACTTAACTCCGCGACTACTCGTCGTAAGTCACTTCCACCGAATCGGTTTCGGGGTGAGATTGGCAGGCCAGGATTAACCCGTCGTCGAGATCCTGCTGCTCGAGCACGTCGTTGACTTCCATGTTCACTTTGCCGCTGCGCAGGGTGCAGGCACACGCGCCGCAGTGGCCCTCACGGCAGGAGAACGGCGCGTCGAGACCCTTGGCCAGCAGGACGTCGAGCAGCTTGGCGCTGCGCGGCCACGACACAGTATGGGTTTCACCGTCCAGCTGGACCACGGCGGTGGCTGGCGGCTCGTCACCTTCGGCGGCGTCCTCGATTGTCACCGCCGCGAACGGATCTGAATCCAGCGACTTGAATATCTCGATATGTACTTGCCGCGCAGGCACTTTCAGCGTTTCCAGGGCAACGCGTGCCGCCTCCATGAATGGGCCGGGCCCACAGATGTATGCCGGCCGGTCGGTGTAGTGGGCGGCCAGCTTCGCCAGCGCCGATGCGTTCGGCAACCCCTGCAGCGACTCCAGCCAGTGCAGCACCGTCAGCCGGTCGGGGTACTTGGCGGCCAGCTCGCGCAACCCGTCGCGGAAGATCACCGAGCGGTCGTCGCGGTTGGCGTAGATCAGCGTCACGTGCCCGCTGCCTTCGGAGAGCGCCGACTTGCAGATCGACATGATCGGGGTGATCCCGCTGCCTGCGGCCAGCAACAGGAAGTCGTCGTCGAGTGTGCGGGGCACGAAGTTGCCCGACGGGGCCAGCACATGGATCCGCATGCCGGGGTGGGCGTGGTCGCACAGCCAGTTGGACGCGTATCCGTCCGCGGTGCGTTTGACCGTGACGGTGAGTGCGTCGTCGGTGAACGGTGAGCTGCACAGCGAGTAGCAACGCGCCACCGAGCCGGTGCGGTCACTGGGAACACGCAGCGTCAGGAACTGGCCGGGTGCGTAGCGCAGTCGTTCCGGCGGGATGCCCGGGTCGTCAGGTGTATCCGGCGCCGCGAACACCAGCGACCGCGCGTCGTCGGTTTCGGCGACGACCTCGGCGATCTCCAACTCCAGGACGTGGTCGCCGAGTGGCTCGTCGGGAATAGCCTCGGTCAACACCCGTCCTCTCTTCAGTCGTAACTAGAACATGTTACAGAAAACCCGATTCGTATCGCTACCAGCCGCAGGATTACCCTGCTCGACACAAATCGGAACGTGTTCTAGTCTTCTGTGTTAAGTCCGCAGTCCAGGAGGCAAACGTAAGTGACGTCCATTCAACAGCGTGATGTGCAGGCGGTGTTAGCTGCCATCGATGATCTGCTTCCGCAGATTCGGGAGCGCGCTCAGGCGACGGAGGATCTGCGTCGGCTGCCCGACGAGACCGTCCAGGCGCTCGACGACGTCGGCTTCTTTACCTTGTTGCAGCCCGAGCAGTGGGGCGGCCTGCAATGCGATCCCACGCTGTTCTACGAGGCGACGCGGCGACTGGCCAGCGCGTGTGGTTCCACCGGCTGGGTGAGCTCGATCGTCGGCGTGCACAACTGGCATCTGGCGCTCTTCGACCAGCGCGCCCAGGAGGAGGTCTGGGGCGAGGACCCGAACACGCGGATCTCGTCGTCGTACGCCCCGATGGGCGCGGGGGTGGTGGTAGACGGCGGCTACCTGGTCAGCGGCTCATGGAACTGGTCGTCGGGCTGCGACCATGCCACCTGGACGTTCGTGGGTGGCCCGGTTATCAAGGACGGACGGCCGGTGGACTTCGGCAGTTTCCTGATCCCGCGCACCGAATACGAGATCAAAGACGTGTGGTACGTGGTCGGCCTGCGCGGCACCGGCAGTAACACGCTGGTGGTCAAGGACATCTTCGTGCCCCGGCACCGATTCCTGTCGTACAAGGCGATGAACGACGGCACCGCAGGCGGATACCGGACCAACACCGCCCCGGTCTACAAAATGCCTTGGGGCACAATGCATCCCACTACCATCTCGGCGCCGATTGTCGGCATGGCCTACGGTGCGTACGCCGCGCACGTGGAGCACCAGGGCAAGCGGGTGCGTGCGGCGTTCGCCGGGGAGAAGTCCAAGGACGACCCGTTCGCCAAGGTCCGCATCGCCGAGGCGGCCAGCGACATCGACGCCGCGTGGCGTCAGCTGATCGGCAACGTCGGAGACGAGTACGCATTGTTGGCCGCGGGCAAGGAGATTCCGTTCGACCTGCGCGCCCGCGCGCGCCGTGACCAGGTGCGTGCCACCGGGCGCTCGATCGCATCGATTGACCGGTTGTTCGAGGCGTCCGGCGCCACCGCGCTGTCCAATGACGCTCCTATTCAACGGTTCTGGCGTGACGCGCACGCCGGGCGGGTGCACGCCGCCAATGACCCCGAGCGGGCTTATGTGATCTTCGGGAACAACGAGTTCGGGTTACCGCCCGGCGACACCATGGTCTGATGACGGCGACGGAGGAATTGACCTTCGAATCCACCTCGCGGTTCGCGGAGGTGGACGGCCCAGATTTAGGCGGGCCGCTCAAGCTGCATTACCACGAGGCCGGCGTCGGCAACGACCAGACGGTGGTACTGCTGCACGGCGGTGGTCCGGGCGCGTCGAGCTGGACGAACTTCGCGCGCAACATCGCGGTGCTGGCCCAGCACTTCCACGTGCTGGCCGTCGACCAGCCCGGCTACGGCCACTCCGACAAACGAGCGGAGCACGGCCAGTTCAACCGGTTTGCCGCGACGGCGCTGAGGGGGCTCTTCGACCAGCTGGGCCTGGGACGTGTTCCGCTGGTGGGCAATTCGCTGGGCGGGGGCACCGCGGTCCGGTTCGCCCTCGACCATCCCGACCGGGCCGGTCGCCTGGTGTTGATGGGGCCCGGCGGGTTGAGCATCAACCTGTTCGCGCCCGACCCGACCGAGGGCGTCAAGCGGCTGGGCAAGTTCTCCGTCGAGCCCACCCGGGAGAATCTCGAGGCGTTCCTGCGCGTCATGGTCTACGACCAGAAGCTGATCACCGAGGAGCTGATCGACCAGCGTTACGCGTTGGCCAGCACACCGGAATCGCTGGCGGCTACCCGGGCGATGGGAATGTCGTTCTCCGGGGCCGATTTCGAGCTCGGCATGATGTGGCGCGAGGTCTACAAACTGCGCCAGCCGGTGCTGCTGATCTGGGGCCGCGAGGATCGGGTGAACCCGCTGGATGGCGCGCTGGTCGCGCTGAAGACCATTCCGCGTGCCCAGTTGCACGTCTTCGGGCAGTGTGGGCACTGGGCGCAGGTGGAGAAGTTCGACGAATTCAACAAGCTGACCATCGATTTCCTGGGAGGCGCGCGATGAGCATTCGGTCGCTGGGCTATCTGCGCATCGAGGCCACCGATATGGCGGCGTGGCGCGAGTACGGCCTCAAGGTCCTCGGCATGGTCGAAGGCAAGGGCGGTACTGCGGGCGCGCTGTATCTGCGGATGGACGATTTCCCGGCCCGGCTGGTGATCGTGCCCGGCGAGCACGACCGGCTCTCGGAGGCCGGTTGGGAATGCGCGAACGCCCAAGGCCTGCAGGAGATCCGGAACCGTCTGGATGTGGAGGGCACGCCGTACAAGGAGGCCACCGCAGTCGAATTGGCGGATCGCCGGGTGGACGAGATGATCCGGTTCTCCGACCCGTCGGGTAACTGTCTGGAGGTCTTCCACGGCGCCGCGCTGGAACACCGCCGGGTGGTCAGCCCTTACGGCCACAAGTTCGTCACCGGAGAGCAGGGCCTGGGCCATGTGGTGTTGTGCACCCGGGACGACGCCGAGGCTCTGCACTTCTACCGGGACGTGCTCGGCTTCAAGCTGCGTGACTCGATGCGCTTGCCGCCGCAGGTGGTGGGGCGGCCCGCCGATGGGGCGCCGGCCTGGCTGCGCTTCTTCGGCTGCAACCCGCGTCACCATAGCCTGGCCTTCATGCCGGCGCCGACGCCCAGCGGCATTGTGCACCTGATGGTCGAAGTCGAGCAGGCAGACGACGTGGGGCTGTGCCTGGACCGGGCGCTGCGCCGCAAGGTGCCCATGTCGGCCACGCTGGGCCGTCACGTCAACGACCTGATGCTCTCGTTCTATATGAAGACACCGGGCGGTTTCGACGTCGAATTTGGCTGTGAGGGAAGGCAGGTCGATGATCACGGCTGGATCGCCCGGGAGAGCACCGCGGTGAGCCTGTGGGGTCACGACTTCACGGTCGGCTTCCGGAGTTAACCATGTCGGCGCAGGTTGATCCGAGGGCCTTCCGTCAGGTGCTGGGTCAGTTCTGCACCGGGATCACCATCGTCACCACCGTGCACGACGACGTCCCGATCGGCTTCGCGTGTCAGTCGTTCGCTGCGCTGTCGCTGGACCCGCCGCTCGTGCTGTTCTGCCCGACGAAGGTGTCGAGGTCCTGGAAGGCGATCGAGGCCAGCGGGCGGTTCTGCGTCAATGTGCTGACCGAACAGCAGAAGGACGTTTCGGCGCGATTCGGGTCAAAGGAGCCCGACAAATTCACCGGAATCGATTGGCATCCTTCACAACTCGGTTCGCCGATCATCGACGGGTCGCTGGCCCACGTCGACTGCACGGTGGCGTCCGTACACGATGGCGGCGACCACTTCGTGGTGTTCGGCGCGGTCCAGGCACTGTCGGAGGCTCCCAAGATCAAGCCGCGGCCGCTGCTGTTCTACCGCGGCGACTACACGGGCATCGAACCGGAGAAGACGACGCCGGCCCAATGGCGCGACGACCTGGAGGCGTTCCTCACCACCACCACCCAAGACACTTGGCTATGACCGAGCGCTCCGATGTTTGGCAGCGGCCAGGATTGGAAATGCACTGAGCAGCTTGTATTACCGATGCTGGAACCTAGGGCATGTTGTACACGTCCGAGCAGCAGCTTGCCCGCCAATGTTCGTCAAGAAGCCAGAGAGCTCCTCTGAACACCGGGATGGCCCGCTGAGGGGGCGGGCCATCCCGGTCAACATCACCTTCGGCGATAGTTTCCGGAGTCGCGGTAGTTATTCGACTGCAAAGCTGCATCGTCCCCGACGGCCTCCGCGTCGGTGGCCGGTTCGTAGGGCGCTTCGCGCCATGCCTCATCACGGCCTTCGGCGGGCCGATCCGCAGCGTCACGCGTTTCCGCGTTGACTTTCGGATCGATGCTGTCAGCGCGATTCCACTGTTCTTGGAGTTGCTCGCGCGATGTTGCCGCTTCGCTCTGATGTTTGGCTGCTTGCTCCTGCAGCCTGGCGGCTTCGGCGGCCTTGACCTCGGCTTCGGCCTGCGCGGCACGCGCCTTAGCGGCTGTTTCTTGCGCGAATGCTTCACGCCGTTCGAGTTTGGCTGTCTCCAGCCGTGCTTGCTCCCGAATCTCTTCGGCCTGCCGTTGGCGGCGTTGCCGCCTAGCTCTGCTCAGGCCGATGACCAGGGCAGCAATCACCGCAAGTGCTACTACTGCGATCACAATCCAGACGACAATGCTGGTGCTCATGTGGGCTCCGTTGGTAGATCGGTGTGGCGCTAGCAGCCCGTTCTCCACCGGAATCCCCATATTCGACATAGATCAAACAAACAATTTGACGTGAATCAAACAAATCGGCGCTGATCTGCGGTCGGCTCTACCGCTCGTAGGTGGTTTCCGTGTTGGCGTCTTGGAACATCTCCGAGACGATCAGCCAGGATCCGTCGTCTTGGCGCTGTAGGGCGCGTAGCGAGAAGTTGTCGCGATCGAGCGTTCCGCCGCCGACCAGCCCTTGGCCCTTGACCTTCAGATGTGCCGAGACCAGGACGACTTCGGGGGTCAGCACCCGAAAACTCGTCTCGGGCGGAGCGGCGAGCTCGCCCCGGTTGAAGTTGGCATCACGGAACAGGCCCGTCAGGTATTCGACGATGTCGTCGCGCCCCCGCTTGACGGTGCCGAAGGCGTTGACCCAGTCGGCGTCGTCGGAATACACGCCCCTCAGCGGCTCGGCGTGGCGATCGTCGAACGCCTTCAACAACGTCAGCAGCGTCTTGCCGATCGCTTCCTGATCCGCGGGCGGCAGGTCCGAGAAACTCATCATGGCCGCAAGCTACATGAAATCGAGGGCCTCGACCGTCGCGATGGGGCCTTCATGTGTCGGCCGGTTGGCGCCTCCGATGACATACACCGTGTTGCCGACCGCCGCGACCACCTCAGCGTGGCGTGGGGTCGGCATCGGGGCCAATGTGCTCCACTTCCCGTCGGCGATGTCGTACATCTCGACCACATTCAGCACCTGTGTCGGTTCTTCGCCACCGACCGCCACGATTCGGCCATCGATGTATGTGGCGCCGTAGCTTCCTCGCGGGGTCGGCATGCCCACCAACCTGCTCCATTTGCCGGATTGCGGATCGAACCGTTCAAACGCCGCGGAGTTCTTGTCGGACGACAGGAACCTCCCGCCAATCGCGTAGGCGTAGGTGCCATCCGACACCGCCGCGAGGTGTTCGCGCGGGGTCAGCATGTCGGCCGAATCCTTCCACGAACTGCCGTCGAACACCTCGGTCTGCGGGACGAGCTGCTTGTTGTTCTGCCCGCCGAAGACCACGAGCTTGTCACCAACCGTCGCAGCTGCCGGTGCGGCCCGAGCGTGCGTGAGGCTCGGTAACTCCACCCAGTTTCCGCCACGTAGCGCGAACACCTTGTTCGAGCCGTCCGCGATGTTGTCGTTCGCACCCCCGAGCACAACCACCTCGCCGCGGTAGGCGGCCGCCGCCGCGTGATGCAGGGGGATGGGTAACGGCGGCCCGGTTTCCCAGGCTCCGGTGCGCGGGTCATAGCTCTCGACTGTGGTGAGCGCAACGCCGTTCCGCAGGCCACCCACGATCCAAATCTTGTCGTTGACCACCGCCCACGCCATCATCAACCTGGCAGTCGGTGCGTCCGGCAGGGTACGCCACTGCGACGCCGGCTGGGTCTTGCGCGCCGGCAGCTTCAGCACTTCTGCCGTCGAGACCACCTGACTGTCGCCGATCGCAGTCGACCCGCCGATGGCGTACACCGACTTCTCTACCGAGTCGACCGCCATACCGTGCCGCGCGGTCGCCATATCCGGCAGACCGGTCCACGTTTTCGTCATCAGATCGAGCACCGAAACGCTCTTGAGGACTTGCCCGCCTGACACGCCCCCGACCGCCACCAGCCGGCCGTCGGTGATAGCCACGCCGAGGTCGCTGCGTGCCGTCGGAAGCGCGGGCAACGACGTCCAGGTTTTCGCGGCCGGGTCATACGCCTCAACCATTGTCAGGTCCGAGTCCCCGCTGGTACCGCCAACCGTGTACATCAGCTTTGCATCGGACGCGCCGGCCAGCATCTGCCGCGGAGTCGGTATCGGCGCGCCGAGGGTCCAGGAATTGCCGTCGAAGACCTCGGTTGTGTCCAGCAGCGCGCCGTTGCTGTCAACTCCGCCCGTGACGATGAGGCGGTCCCCCACCACTGCCGCCGCCGCTGCCGCCCTGGGCTGCAACATATGCGGCAGCTCCACCCAGTGACTGTTGACGACCCGCCAAACCTGGTCGGTTGCAGCCTTATTGGGGCCCGTTCCCTTCCAGCCGCCGAGCACAATCGGGTTTCCCTGCCAGGTGACCGCCATGGCGTGCTGAACCGGAGCCGGTAGATCGTCGCCGCCTTTCCATTCGTCGATGGCGGGGTCATAGCCCTCATGCTTTGCGGTGACTGCGCCGTCGTTTCGAACCCCGCCGAAGATCCAGATCGTGCCGTCGGTCTGCGTGGTCGCCGCCGCGTCGCGCGCAACCCGCGCATTCGTAATCGGCTTCCATTGAGCCGGCGGTTGGGCGCTGGGTTGACTCGCGGCGCTGTTGTTGGTGTTGTTCTCGCGCATGAGCCCGAAGTAGATGCCGCTGGCCAGCAGCAGCACGGCCACGACGGCCGCAGTGGCGACCAGCGCAACGCGATTCCGCTTCTTGCCCGGCGCGCTGAACCACTCCCGCGTCCGCACTAATACCGGTTTCCGCCAGGGAGGCGGGACCGGACCCGGTGACGTCCCCTGCCCGGAATCGCCGGGCGGCTTGATGGGTGGGGCCGGCGGGGCCGGGGCCGGTTGCGGCGTCGGTCGGGCCGGCTGCGACGCGCCTGACGGAGCCCCAACGTGCGGTTGTGTTTCCGCGGTGACTCCGCCGCGCAACACGTTGGCCGCGTCAGTGAACTCCATTCGAGCGGCGGGTTCTGACGCGCCCCCGGGACCGCTTCGCGAGTCGATTGCGGGGCTGGCGCTTCCCGGGACTGCCAGGGCTTGTGTCGGTCCAGGCACACTCGACGTGGCCGGGATCGGTGTCGGCACTTCCCTGGTCTGTCCGCCGGGCGAGATGGACGGCGCTTGGGAGACATCCGCCGGCACGGCTACCGTTCGGGTGGTCTCAACACCGGCGCCGGCGCTAGTGATCGCCATCGAGTCCGGTTTCAAGCCGTTGCTGCGCTGCGCGGATTGCAACTCGCGGCCGAACTCCGCCGCTGACCCGGGCCGCTCCGCCGGTTCGATCGACATCGCTTTCTCGATTGCCGAGCACACCGCGTCCGGGATTCCCTCGGGACGCAAATCCGGGACGCGGGTGGTACTGATCCGCAGGTACTGCGCGATGAGATCTTCGCCGCTCTTGCGGGCGTGTGCGGCGCTGCCCGCGATAAGCGCATAGAGCGTGGCGCCGAGTGAGTAAATGTCGGAGGCGACCGTCGCCGTGTTACCGGTCATCACCTCGGGCGCGGTGTAGTCGACTGTGCCGGAAAAGAAGCCCGTCGCCGTTTCATACCCACCTTCGATGTGGGCGATCCCGAAATCAGTCAACTGCGGTTCGCCGTAATCGTTGATGAGCACGTTCGCCGGCTTGATATCGCGGTGCAAAGTGCCGGTTTTGTGCGCTGTTTCCAGCGCTCCGCACAGCTTCACACCGATGTGCAAGGCCTCGGGCCAAGGGATTGACCCTTCCCGGCGCAGCCGTACCGCCAGGGAATCCGCGGCGTAGTAAGGCATCACGATGTAGGGCCGGCCACTGGGCGTCACGCCGACTCGCAGGATGTTGACGATGTTCGGATGCCCTGAGAGCCCGCCCATCGCGTAGCCCTCACGCAGGAAACGTTCCCGGCTCTCTTCGTCGAAATGGGACGGCAGCACCTTGACCGCAACGTTTCGCCCGAGCGCCGTCTCGTAGCAGCAGTAGACCACCCCGGCACCGCCTCGAGCCACTTGGCGCGCATCCTCGAATCCGGCGGCGGCCAACTCCGCGGCCAGCACGCTCGGTACGGGAGCCAGGCCGTCGGCCGGGGGTTCTTCAGCCATATTGCGGCGCTCGACCTCCCCTGCGATAGGTGATTCGCGAGGTTAAGCGTAGCGAACGGGAACTCACAGGTGTGCAATTCCGCGATCCTTCAGGCCGGCCCGTGATTTTGACCGTGAACAGGCAACAGCGTCCGCTTCGCGCTGGTGAAATGGCCCTCGGGCCAGAATGGGCCCATGGCACTGGATCTGACCGGATACTTCGACCGCATCAACTATCGCGGCGCTGCCGAGCCGAATATCGACGTCCTGCAGGACCTGGTGACTGCTCACACTCAGAGCATTCCGTTCGAAAACCTGGATCCGCTGCTGGGAGTACCGGTCGACGACCTGAGCCCGGAGGCCCTGACCGACAAGCTGGTGCACCGGCGCCGGGGTGGCTACTGCTACGAGCACAACGGGCTGATGGGCTACGTGCTGGCCGAGCTCGGCTTTAGGGTGCGGCGATTGGCCGGGCGAGTGGTTTGGATGCGCCCGGCCGACTCGCCGTTGCCGGCACAGACGCACACCGTCTTGGCAGTAACCTTCCCCGGCTCGCAAGGGTCATATCTCGTGGACGTGGGCTTCGGCGGTCAGACACCGACCTCGCCGATCCGCTTTGAAACTGGCGGCGTCCAGCAGACAATGCACGAGCCGTACCGACTGGAGGACCGTGGCGACGGGCTGGTCCTGCAGGCCCAGGTGCGTGGCGAGTGGCGGCCGCTTTACGAGTTCACCATGCGGACCCTGCCGCAGATCGACCTGAAGGTGGGCAGCTGGTTTACCTCAACGCACCCCTCGTCGCACTTCGTCACCAACCTGATGGCTGCACTGGTCACGGCTGACGCACGCTGGAACCTTGCTGACCGGAATCTGTCGATCCACCGGGCGGATGCGACGGAGAACATTCTCCTTGACGACGCGGCCGCGGTCGTCGACACCCTGAGTGAGCGGTTCGGGATTAACGTGGCAGATGTCGGCGAGCGCAGTGTTCTCGAGGCGCGCATCGACAATATCCGCGACACTTAGCCGAACACGGCTTGGCCGGGGCTGACGGGAGTCTCGAAAAGTGTTGTGACGTAGCTCACTTCAAGCATCGCGTGCCCACTGCGACGTTGGGGCGCCCTTTTGCGTCCCAGCAGTGCCAATTTGATGTCAACTGAATCCGCGTTAGGCCGATAGTGATTATCGCCATACCGAAGCGACGCGGCATGTGACAAATAAGGCCATTAATCTGTCGAAACGTGAGTCGGGATCATTGGTTGAACAACATTGCGCCCGTCTCGGGCGACGCGGACGGCAACGCTGTCAGCGGTGGGACGATCGTGGTGCCCGAAGGCTTGACGTTGACGTCGTATTTCGAACGCAATCGAGCTACGTTCGGTGACAGTCCGTCGTACCGCTTCATCGACTACTCGCAGCACCAGGAGGGGCGGGCCGTCGAGATCAGCTGGGACGCGTTGTATTCGCTGGTCCGCGCGATCGGCGCCCGCCTGCAACAGGTCACCTCGCCGGGGGGTCGGGTAGCGATTCTGGCGCCCCAGGGCATTGATTATGTGGCGGCTTTCTTCGGTGCCATCCATGCAGGTAATGTCGCGGTCCCCCAATTTGCGCCGACCTTGTCAGGGCACACCGAGCGGTTGGCGGCGGTGCTTGCCGATGCCCGGCCCGCAGTGGTATTGACCACGACCGCGGCGGCCGAGTCGGTTCGGCGGTTCATTCGGACGCTGCCGCCGAACGAGCGCCCGCGGTTGATCGCGGTGGACGCCATACCCACGACACTGGGTTCGATGTTTACTCCTGCGGCCCGCGGCACCGACGATGTCGCCTACCTGCAGTACACCTCGGGCTCGACGCGCACGCCGGCCGGGGTGGAGATCACCCATCGGGCTGTTTACACGAACGCGATGCAGATGATCACGGCTGGCGGGCTGGACATGGAAGTCCGCACCGTGAGTTCGCTGCCGCTGTATCACGACATGGGATTGATGATGATCGTGTTTACGGCGCTGTTTGGAGCACACGTCACGCTGATGGATCCGATGGCGTTCCTGCGTCGGCCGTATCGATGGATCAAACAATTGGGTGTTGAGGCGACTTACGGTCGGACCTTTGCGGCGGCGCCGAACTTTGCCTTTGAATTGACAGCCGAGCGGGGACTGCCGCCACAGGGCCCGGAAGCCCAAGCCCTCGACCTCAGCAACGTGGTCTGTCTGCTCAACGGGTCCGAGCCGGTGAGCATGTCGGCCATCGAGAAATTCAACAAAGCGTTCGCTGCGTATGGTCTGCCCGCGACGGCGATCAAGCCGTCCTACGGGATGGCGGAAGCGACATTGTCGGTCGCCAGCATCGCTCAAGATGCCGCGGCCAGCGCCATCTTCCTCGACCGGGAGCAGCTCGGCGCCGGCCGCGCAGTGACCGTTGCGGAAGCGACGCCGGGCGCGGTCTCGCACGTATCGTGCGGCCAGGCGATCCCCGAGGAGTGGGTGGTGATCGCCGACCCCGATGGCGCCGAGATGCCTGACGGCAGGGTGGGGGAAATCTGGTTGCACGGCAACAACATCGGCCGCGGATATTTCGACCGCGAGGACGAAACACTGCGGGTGTTCGGTAACAAGCTGCAGTCTCGGCTCGAGCAGGGCAGCCACGCCGACGGAGCTCCGGACAACGGCTGCTGGCTGGCTACCGGTGACCTCGGCGTCTACATCGGCGGCGAGCTGTACGTGACGGGGCGGATCAAAGACCTGATGATTGTCGATGGTCGCAACCACTACCCGCACGACGTCGAAACCACGGTCAGCGAAGCTTCGACCGCCGTCCGTAGCGGCTATGTCGCCGCGTTTTCGGTTCCTGCCGACGTGCTCGACCCTCCGAACGGTCACAGCGGCGAGCAGGTGGTCATCGTCGCCGAGCGTGCCGTCGGCGCGGGCCGTACCGATCCGGCGTCGGTGACCGAGACCGTGCGGGCAGCGGTTTCGCGCCGGCACCGCATCCGGATCGCCGACGTACGGCTCGTGGCCGCCGGTACTATCCCCCGCACGACCAGCGGCAAACTTGCGCGCAATGCCTGCCGGGCCGAATACATCGCGGGGCGATTCAACCGCTGATTTTCAGCCAGGGCCCAATTCGCCGCAGGGCCTCTTCGATGTCGCTGGTTGGACCGGCGAACGAGAGCCGGACGAACGAACCGCCGCGCGTGGTGTCGAAGTCGATGCCCGGTGCGATGGCAACTCCGGTATCGTCCAACAATTTTGAGCAGAACGCCATCGAGTCGGCGGTGGAATCCGAGACATCGGCGTAGACGTAGAACGCACCGTCGGTCGGTGCCAGCCGGTCGATGCCGATTCCGCGCAGACCGTCGAGCAGCAGCGAGCGGTTAATTGCGTAATGCTGCAGATTACCGTCGGCCTCGGCAGTCGCCTCCGGGGTGAAGGCCGACACCGCTGCGATCTGGGACAGCACCGGCGGGCAGATGGTGAAGTTACCGGTCAGGCAGTCGACGGCACGGCGCAGTTCGGGCGGTACCAGTAGCCACCCCAGCCGCCAGCCCGTCATCGCGTAGTACTTGGAAAAGCTATTGACCACCACCGCATTTCGTGAGGTGTGCCAGGCGCAGCTGGTCTGCGGCGCGCCTTTGTAGACCAGGCCGTGGTAGACCTCGTCGCTAATCAGCCGCGCCCCCGAGTCGTCACACCAGGACGCGATCGCGGCCAACTCAGCGGGTGGTATGACCGTCCCGGTCGGATTAGCCGGGCTGGCGACGATCACCCCCTGCACTGGCGGATCCAGTTCGGCGAGCATCTGCACGGTGGGCTGGAACCGGGTTTCCGGTCCGCACCGGATGTCTACGACCTGACATCCCAGGGCCGACAAGATGTTCCGATAGCACGGGTAACCGGGACTGGCCAGCGCCACCCGATCGCCCACGTCGAAGCACGCCAGGAAGGCGAGCAGGAACCCCCCGGAGGAACCCGTGGTGACCACCACCGCGTCGGGCTCGACTTCGATGTCGTACTTGCGCCGGTAGTCGGCCGCGATCGCGGCGCGCAACTCGGGGATGCCCAGTGCCACTGTGTAACCCAGCTCGTTGAGATGCAGCGCGGCGGCTGCGGCCGCCCGCACCGGCTCGGGCGCGCCCACACTGGGCTGGCCGGCAGACAGGTTCACCAGATCGCCGTGGCTGCGCTGGCGTTCCGCGGCCGCCAGCCAGACATCCATCACGTAAAACGGGGGGATGCCGGCGCGCAGTGCGACGCGATCACTCACGGCGCGGGTGCCACCGGGCAGACCTCAGCTTCCAGTCTTCGCAGCAACTCTCGCGGCGGGTCGAGCAATTGTGCACTGCCGTGTGCGCGCTTGAAATACAGATGCATGTCGTGTTCCCAGGTGATCGCGATGCCGCCGTGCAGCTGGATGCCCTCGGCCGCTACGGTACACAGCGCCTCGCAGGCGGCGAGGCGCGCGGTGGCGGCGTTGGCGGGCGTGGGGTCATCGCACGCGTCGGCGACGACGGCGCGGGCCGCGGCGACCGCGACATATAGATCGGCCATCCGGTGCTTGAGTGCCTGGAAGCTGCCGATCGGTCGGCCGAATTGCACTCGGCTCTTGGCGTATTCGACGGTCAGTTCCAGGCAGCGTTCGGCGGCGCCGATCTGCTCGGCCGCCACCAGGATGGCCGCGGTATCGGCGAGTCCCGGGTCGGCGCCTATCGCTTGGGTGTCTTCCGGCCGGACCCGGGCCAGTCGGCGAGTGGGGTCCATGGTGGCGACGGGCTGCGCACTGAATCGGGTCCACCTGCTTAGCTGACCGTCGGCGGCCGCTACGACGACGTCGGCGATGTGCCCGTTCACCACATAGTCGGGGTCAAGCACCAGCGCGCCGATCGAGCTACCCCCGGCCAGCCCTTCCAGGGTCTCGGCGTCCGGCTCGGGTGTGGCCAACAACGCCAGCTCCGCCAGCGTGGTGCCCAGCAGCGGGGAGGGCACCAGCGCCCGGCCCAGTTCCTGCAGAACCGTTGCGGCATCGGCTAATTCGCCGCCCGCGCCGCCCAGCTCCTCGGGTATCACCAGCGCGGCGGCGCCGACCTGCTCGCACAATAACCGCCACAGCGACTCGTCATAGCCGCGATCGGATTCCATCGCCGCACGCACCGCCGCCGGGCTCGCGTGCTTGGTCACCAGGGCCGCGACGGTTTCCCGTAGCAGCTCCCGCTCTTCTGTCATATCGCCTCCAACACCCTGCGGCGATGTACCTCGGGCGTTCCCCAGGCCGATCGCAGCGCTTGCACCCGCAGCAGCAACAATGACAGGTCGTGTTCCTGAGTGAAGCCGATGGCGCCGTGGGTCTGCAATGCCGAGCGTGCCGCCAGCAGAGCCGCGTCGGATCCGGCCGCCTTGGCCGCGCTGACGTCGCGGGGGTCCAGCGACAACGCGGCCCCGTAGACCAGCGGGCGCGCCAGCTCGATCGCGATGTGTACGTCGGCGAGCTTGTGCTTGATCGCCTGATATGAGCCGATCACCCGGCCGAACTGCGTCCGCTGCCTGGCGTAGTCGACGGCGGCGTCCCGCAGCGCCTCGGCGGCGCCCACCAACTGTGCCGCGCTGGCCAGTGCTCCGAACTCGTAGGCGCGCCGCACGTCTGCTTGCCAGGCTTCACCAGTTGGTGTCACGTCGTAAACGCGGCGGCTGGGGTCGACGGACTCGTAGCAGTCACCGGCCGCCGCCTCGCTGACACCGTCATCGGTGGCCAGTAGCACCAGCCCGGCCATATCGGCGTCGACCGCGCGTGGGACCTGCGGCGGCATTGCGACGGTGGCGATCAACTCGCCGGTAGCCAGCGCGGCGCTTCGATCGTCCTCAGCAAGCAAAACCGGTGCAACGGCGATGGATTCGGCCACTGGGCCGGGGACGCACCAGCGCCCGAGACGCTCCAGCGCGACCACCAGGTCAACCGGATCGGCGTCCAGGCCGTCGAATTTCTCCGGCACTGCCAGTGCGGTGACCCCGAGGTTGACCAGCTGCTCCCACACCTTGCGGCCGGGCCCGACGTCGCCCGCAGACCAGGCACGGACCGCGCCGGGCAGGTCCGCTGCGCCCAGCGCCGCGTCGATGCTGGCCGCGAAGTCGCGCTGCTGTTCGTCGAGCGCAAATTTCACTATCGCTTCTCCCTTGGCAGGCCCAGCAGCCGTTCCGAGATGATGTTGCGCTGAATTTCGTTGGTACCGGCGTAGATCGGGCCGCCCAGTGCGAACAGCAGGCCATCGGCCCATGGGCCGGCGAGCTCCCCGTCGGCAGCGAGGACATCGAGCGCGGTCTGATGCAATTCCACGTCAAGGTCGGACCAGAACACTTTGGTTACCGACGATTCGGCGCCCAGTTCGCCGCCGCCGGCCAGCCTGGTCACCGTGCCGAACGTCTGCAGCCGGTAGGCCTGCGCCTTGATCCATGCGTCGGCAACCCGGTCGGCGAACGCCGCGGGTGAGCCGCGGTCCTTCCACAGCTGCACCAGTCGCTCCGCCGCCGCCAGGAAGCGGGCCGGGCTGCGCAGCGACATACCGCGTTCGTTGCTAGACGTGCTCATCGCCGCCCGCCACCCATCGTTGGGGGTGCCGATCACGTCCTGGTCGGGTACGAAAACATCGTCGAGGAAGATCTCACCGAAGCCGGTGTCGCCGCCTAACTGAACGATGGGCCGCACCGTCACGCCCTCGGCCCTCAGATCGAACATGAAATACGTCAGCCCGTTGTGTCGCTCGGCCGTGGGGTCGGATCGGAACAGCCCGAATGCCATCTCGGCGAACGGCGCCCGCGAACTCCAGATCTTCTGCCCGTTCAGCAGCCAGCCGCCGTCCGATTTGGTCGCGGTGGACCGCAGCGATGCCAGGTCGCTTCCGGATTCCGGCTCCGACCAGGCCTGCGCCCAGATCTGTTCGCCACTGGCCATTTTCGGCAGAATCCGGTCCAGCTGTTCTTCGGTACCGTGCGCGAACAGCGTGGGGGCCAGCATCGACGTGCCGTTGGCGCTGGCCCGGCCGGGCGCTCCAGCGCGGAAGTACTCCTCCTCGAACACCACCCAGTCCAGCAGTGGCGCGTCGCGGCCCCCGTACTTCTTGGGCCAGGTGACTACGGACAGGCCCGCGTCGAACAGCACCCGGTCCCAATGCCGGTGCTGCGCGAAACCTTCCGCGTTGTCGTAAGACTTCGTGGGTATCGACTCGACGTTGGACGAGAGGAATTCGCGCACCTCGGCTTGGAAGGCCAGTGTCTGTTCATCTAGCTTCAGGTCCATCTAAGCCAGCTCTCGCAGTTGTGGTTTGACCACCTTGCCGCCCGCATTGCGCGGTAACGCGTCGACGAACCGCACTGACCGCGGTGCCTTGAAGTTCGCCAAATGCTCTCGGGTGTAAGCGATCACCGATTCCTCATCCAGTTCCGAGCCGGGCCGGATCACCACGAACACCCGGCCGACCTCGCCCAGCCGCTGGTCGGGAACTCCGATCACCGCCGCGTCGGCCACCCCGTCCATCCGGGCCAGCACCTGCTCGACTTCGGCGGGGTAGACGTTGAATCCGCCGCAGATGTACATGTCCTTGAGCCGGTCGGTTATTCGCAGGTTTCCGCGCTCGTCGACGGCGCCGATGTCGCCGGTGTGCAGCCAGCCGTCGGTGTCGATGGCGGCCGCGGTCGCCGCGGGGTCGTCGAGGTAGCCGAGCATCACGTTCGGGCCACGCAGTAAAACTTCACCCGTTGCCCCGGTGTCCGCGCCATCGATGCGCAATTCGAAGTCGGCGAACGGGCGCCCGCAGGTGGTGGCGACGGTCACGGCGTCGTCGTCGGCGCGGCACATGGTGCCCATGCCATTGGCCTCGGTCAGCCCATAGGCGGTCAGCACGATGTCGATGTCGAGCTCCGACTGCATGCGTTCCACCAGGACGACCGGCACGGTGGCCGCCCCGGTCACCGCGAACCGCAGCGAGCCGAGGTCGTGGTCGCGGCGCGCCGGGTGGTCGAGGAGGGTCTGGTAGATGGTGGGCGGTCCGGGCAACACGGTGATGCGGTGTTGCTCGATCGCCTGCAGCGTGCGCAGCGGATCAAACGTCAGGTGCGGGATCAGCGTCGCACCGGTTTGCAGGCATGCCAGGATGCCGGCCTTGTAGCCGAAGTTGTGGAAGAACGGGTTGATGCACAGGTAGCGGTCGTCGCTGGTGATCTTCCCGTTGGCGGCCCACGACGCCGAGCCCGACAGCGATTGCCGGTGTGCGCACAGCACACCTTTGCTGCGGCCGGTCGTGCCGGAGGTGAACAGAATGTCGCTGACGTCGTCGGGCGTGACGGCGGCGGCACGGGCGACTACCGCGGCTGTGTCTTTCAGGTCGGAGCCGCGCTCGATGAACTGGTCCCAGGTTCCATCGTCGGCTTCGATCGGTATTCGCACGATGTGCCGCAGTGCGGGCAGGGCTGCGCGATCCAGGTCGGCAGCGCGATCGTTGCCGAGGAATTGACCCATCGCGAACAGCACCGGCGCACCGGTGCGGGCCAGGATGTCGCCGGCCTCTTCGGCCGTGTAGCGGGTGTTCAGCGGCACCATCGCGGCGCCGGCGTGGTGGATCGCCAGGCAGGCCACCACCCAATGCCAGGTGTTCGGCGACCAGATCGCCACCCGGTCTCCGGGCTGGACGCCGAGCGTGATCAGCGCGGCCGCCGCCCGGTGCACCTCGTCGCGCAGGGCGGCCGCCGTCAAGGACCGCTCGTCGGTGATCAACGCGTCGTGGTCGGGCAATTGCCGCGCTAAACGATCCAGCGCCGCGGGCACGGTGCGGGGATCGTCCCCCGCAAGCGGGCGGTGCCCCCAGGTCATCGGGATTCTCCTAACAAAGCAAGTGCTTGGTAGGTTAGCCTACAGGGCATGCAGGACGTCGAGGAGTTCCGGGCGGAGGTCCGCCGGTGGCTCGCCGACAATTTGGTCGGCGAATTCGCAGCACTCAAGGGTCTCGGCGGACCCGGGCGCGAGCATGAGGCGTTCGAGGAGCGCCGGGCGTGGAACCAGCATCTGGCGTCGGCCGGACTCACGTGCTTGGGGTGGCCTGTCAAGCACGGCGGGCGCGGGCTTTCGGTCGCGCACCGGGTGGCGTTCTACGAGGAGTACGCCCGCGCCGACGCTCCGGACAAGGTGAACCACTTCGGCGAGGAGCTGCTCGGGCCGACGCTGATCGCGTTCGGAACCCCCGAGCAGCAGCAGCGGTTTCTGCCGCGCATCCTCGATGTCACCGAGCTGTGGTGCCAGGGATATTCGGAACCCGGGGCCGGCAGCGACCTGGCGAACGTCTCGACCACCGCCGAGCTGGACGGCGACCAATGGGTGATCAACGGCCAGAAGGTGTGGACGTCGCTTGCGCACCTCTCGCAGTGGTGTTTCGTGGTCGCGCGCACCGAGAAGGGCTCCAGGCGACACGCCGGGCTGTCGTACCTGCTGGTGCCGCTGGACCAGCCCGGTGTCCAGATCCGGCCGATCGTCCAAATCACCGGCACCGCGGAATTCAACGAGGTGTTCTTCGACGATGCTCGCACCGAAGCCGGCTTGGTGGTCGGCCAGCCGGGCGACGGTTGGCGCGTCGCGATGGGAACCCTGACCTTCGAACGCGGCGTCTCGACGCTGGGCCAGCAGATCGTCTACGCCCATGAGCTTTCCAATCTGGTCGAGCTCGCACAGCGAAACGGCGCGGCCGAGGATCCGTTCATCCGGGAGCGGCTGACGCGAGCCTGGACCGGACTGCGGGCGATGCGCTCCTATGCCTTGGCCACCATGGACGTCGAGCAACCCGGCCAGGACAACGTGTCGAAGTTGTTGTGGGCCAACTGGCATCGCGCCCTGGGCGAGCTGGCGATGGATGTGATCGGCAAGCCCGGGATGACCATGTCGGACGGTGAGTTCGACGAGTGGCAGCGGCTGTACCTGTTCAGCCGCGCCGACACCATCTACGGCGGATCCAACGAAATACAGCGCAACATCATTGCCGAGCGGGTGCTCGGCTTGCCCAGGGAAGGTCGTGGATGAGCGCTTGCGCGAAGACACAGGAGGCAGCGTGACTCTCTCTCAAGCGCCGAAAGAGATTGCGGGACACGGCCTTCTGGAGGGCAAGGTGGTGGTCGTGACCGCGGCTGCGGGCACCGGTATCGGGTCAGCCACCGCGCGGCGGGCCCTGGCCGAGGGCGCCGACGTTGTGATCTCCGACCACCACGAACGACGGCTGGGGGAGACCGCCGCCGAACTGTCCGCGCTGGGACAAGGCCGAGTCGAGAGCGTGGTGTGCGACGTGACGTCCACCGCGCAGGTCGATGCCCTGATCGATTCGTGCACTGCCCGGATGGGCCGCATCGACGTGCTGGTCAACAACGCCGGGCTGGGCGGGCAAACGCCGGTGGCCGACATGACCGACGACGAGTGGGATCGCGTGCTGGACGTGACCCTGACGTCGGTGTTCCGCGCTACCCGTGCGGCGCTGCGGTACTTCCGCGACGCGCCACACGGCGGGGTGATCGTCAACAACGCCAGCGTCCTGGGCTGGCGGGCCCAGCACTCGCAATCGCACTACGCGGCCGCCAAAGCCGGGGTGATGGCGTTGACCCGGTGCAGCGCAATAGAAGCCGTCGAGTACGGGGTCCGGATCAACGCGGTCTCGCCCAGCATCGCCCGGCACAAGTTTTTAGACAAGACGACCTCGGCCGACCTGCTCGACCGGCTGTCCGCCGACGAGGCGTTCGGGCGCGCCGCCGAGCCTTGGGAAGTGGCGGCCACCATCGCCTTTTTAGCCAGCGACTATTCCAGCTACCTGACTGGTGAAGTGATCTCGGTATCAAGCCAGCACCCGTGATCGGTGACTAGCGCGCGCAGCTGTCGGAGAAGGCGGCCCCGCCAGCTGGCCGAGCAAGCGCTTGGTTGATAGTCTGATCGGATGGACCGAGTGACCGGTCAGGCGAACAGCCGGCGAGACGAGCTACTGGGGCTTGCCGCGACCATGTTCGCCGAGCGCGGACTGCGCGCGACCACCGTGCGCGATATCGCCGACGGTGCGGGCATCCTGTCCGGCAGTCTGTACCACCATTTCTCCTCCAAAGAGGAGATGGTCGACGAACTGTTGCGCAGTTTCCTGGACTGGTTGTTCGCCCGCTACCGCGAGATCGTGGACAGCGAAGCCAATCCGCTGGAGCGGCTAAAGGGGCTGTTCATGGCGTCGTTCGAGGCGATACAGCATCGGCATGCGCAGGTCGTCATCTATCAGGACGAGGCCCAACGGCTGTTATCGCAGCCTCGGTTCTCCTACATCGAGGACATGAACCGCCAGCAACGCAAGATGTGGGTCGAGGTGCTCAATCAGGGCATAGACGAGGGCTATTTCCGGCCCGACCTCAACGTCGACCTGGTCTACCGATTCATCCGTGACACCACTTGGGTGTCGGTGCGCTGGTATCAACCCGGCGGACCGCTCACCGCGGAGCAGGTGGGTAAGCAGTATCTCGCCATCGTGCTAGGCGGGATTACCAAAGAAGGAGTCTGAAATGCCCGAGGCGTACGTCATCGATGCTGTGCGTACCGCGGTCGGCAAGCGCAACGGCGCACTGGCCGGGATACATCCCGTCGATCTGGGTGCCCTGGGGTGGCGCGGACTGCTGGACCGGGTCGACGTCGACCCCGTTGCCGTCGACGACGTGATCGCCGGTTGTGTCGACGCCATTGGCGGGCAAGCGGGCAACGTCGCCCGACTGTCGTGGCTGGCCGCCGGCTATCCCGAGGAGGTTCCCGGTGTCACCGTGGATCGGCAGTGCGGTTCCAGCCAACAGGCGATTTCCTTTGGCGCGCAGGCGATCATGTCCGGCACGGCCGACCTGATCGTGTCCGGTGGCGTGCAGAATATGAGCCAGATCCCGATCTCGTCGGCGATGACGGTCGGTGAGCAGTTCGGGTTCACCTCGCCCACCAACGAATCCAAGCAGTGGCTGCACCGCTACGGCGATCAGGAGATTTCACAATTCCGCGGCTCGGAGCTGATCGCCGAGAAGTGGAACCTGTCGCGTGAAGAGATGGAACGGTACTCGCTGACCAGCCACGAGCGCGCGTTCGCGGCGATCCGCGGCGGCCACTTCGACAACGAAATCCTCACTGTGGAAACCGAATCCGGGCCGTTCCGGGTCGACGAGGGCCCGCGGGAGTCGTCGCTGGAGAAGATGGCCGGCCTCAAGCCGCTGGTCGAGGGGGGGCGGCTGACGGCGGCGATGGCCAGCCAGATTTCCGACGGCGCCAGTGCGGTGCTGCTGGCTTCCGAGCAGGCCGTCAAAGACCACAGGCTGACCCCGCGGGCCCGCATCCACCACATCAGTGCCCGCGCCGCCGACCCGGTGTTCATGCTCACCGGGCCCATCCCCGCGACCCGTTACGCGCTGGAAAAGACGGGGCTGTCCATCGACGACATCGACACCGTCGAGATCAACGAGGCGTTCGCGCCGGTAGTTTTGGCCTGGCTCAAGGAGATCAAGGCCGACCCGGAGAAGGTCAACCCCAACGGCGGCGCGATCGCCCTCGGCCACCCGCTGGGTGCCACCGGGGCCAAGTTGTTCACCACCATGCTCAACGAGCTGGAGCGCATCGGCGGCCGCTACGGGTTGCAGACGATGTGCGAGGGCGGCGGTACCGCTAACGTCACCATCATCGAGCGCCTGTAACGGCGAGGCTTCCCGCGCGAATACC
>DATMMZ010000202.1:0-12979 GCA_035569455.1 Mycobacterium sp.
GCGGCCCTCGCTGATCAGCGCCAAAAGCCGCCGGCGGAATGTGGCCCACTTCGGCGCCGAAGGTTAGCCAGAGTGGCGACCGCGTGTGCAGCCACAGTGACGGGCGGATCAGGACGCCGCGCGGTGAGCGTGTGGGCGGCCGCCTTCCGCCCCAGGAACCGCTGCGAGCCGATGGCGAAAGTCCGTACCACAGTCCACAGTCTCGGGGAATCCCGGCCCGACGCAGAATTGCACCTCGGCCGCGACGATCGGTTTGCCGCAGTGCCCGCACACCACCCGCGGCTCGATATCGTGACCACACGTTTCGTGGTGGAGCCGCACGGGAGCCCCCTCACCTTCGTCGAGCCATTTGTCTCCCCAGGCGAGCATCGCTGATACCACCGGAAAAAGATCGCGGCCCATCTCGGTCAGCAGGTATTCATACCGGGGGGGATTGTCCTGGTAAAACTGCTTGGTCAGCACGCCGGCGTCGACCAGCCCGGAAAGCCGGTCCGAGAGCGTATTGCGAGCGATCTGCAGCGACCTCTGGAACTCATCGAAGCGCGTGACACCGTGCATGCAGTCACGCAAGATCATCAGCGTCCACGCGTCGCCGAACACCGCGACCGCGCGAGCCACTGAGCACGGCCAGCCCGAAAATCCCTGCTTCATGTAGTGAAGAATAGCAACTCAGTTGCAATTCAGCACTCAGTAGACAGTTCTGCTTCACAACTGAGTCCATATATGAGACGCTCCTACTATCGGTGGATCCGGAGGCGGAGATGGTTGCTGTGCGGCATTGCGACGACCCGCCGCGCCACGCGGCCTTCGACTGGGCCGTGAACATCGTCGGAGATCGCTGCACGTTGCTGGTTCTGTACGCGATCGGCGCCGGTCGGCATCGCTTCAATGACATCCAGCAAAACACCGGCATGCCGCGCGACCGGTTGGCGCTGCGACTGCGCCGGCTCGAGGCCCAGGCGTTGATTCGTCGCCGACGGTATTGCGATCACCCGCCGCGCTACGAGTACGGCCTAACCGAGGTGGGCCGATCCTTGGCTCCCGCGCTGGCCGCGCTGGAAGTCTGGGGCACGCGGCATCGACCGGCGGGCGTCTCCGGGTAGTTCACCGGCCGGCATACCGGTCCGGGGCGGTCCCAGAGTGAGTTTGAATATGAAACTCAGTCTTGATTTAAGACGCACACCATGTTGTGCTCATTGGCACGTGACCCTGGCCGCTACGGCTCCGGCTCACGGTGCGGGTCCGACTCGATCCGTGTCATCCAACTTGACAAGAGAGTGAGGAAAAGTCATGCCGCTGTGGAAGATTCACCATCCGATGGGGGCGTACACCTCCGAGGACAAGAAGCAGTTCTCGGCAGCGATCACGTCAATCTACGAGGCGGTCCCGATCCCGAGGTTCTATGTCGTGGTGCTGTTTGAAGAGGTCGCCGCGGAGAGCTTCTTCGTGGGCGGCGACTCTCACGACAAGTTCGTCCGGATCAACATCGACCAGATGGCCCGCACGTTGCCCGGGCCGGTGGTGCGCCAATGGTGGGTGCACCACGTCGACGAGGTGATCAGACCATGGGTCGGCGACCGCGGCTTCGACTGGGAATTCACCATCACCGAACCGCCGTGTGACCTCTGGTCGCTACAGGGCTTCGTTCCACCGCCATTCGAGTCTCACGCCGAGAAACGCTGGATAGCCGAAAACAAGGCAACGCCCTACACACACGCGGAAAAGCTGCCCGTCAGCCTTGCGCTGGCGCCGGGGGCAACCGGCGACGGCTACTGACCACGCGCCGACGCAACGCCGCCCCAACCGCCCGACCGAAAAGGCCAAACCACATGGGATACAGCACCATCAACCCAACCACCGGTGAGCACGTCTGCACCTTCGACGCCCTCACCGACGAGGAACTCGACGAACGTCTCCATACGGCCCACACCGCGTGGGCCACAGACTGGCGCCACCGCCCCGTGCGGGAACGCGCCGGTATCCTCAAGGCCGCCGCCGCCGAATTGCGCGCCAACGCCGCAGTGCACGCCCACCGCATGACACTGGAGATGGGCAAGTTGATCGGCACCGCCGAGGCGGAGGTGGAGCTGTCCGCGTCCATTCTCGACTATTACGCGGACCGCGCCGAAAAGCTCATAGCGCCCAGGGAATTGCCGGAATCTCCCGGGGCTAGCGTGTCGACCGAGCCGATCGGCGTGATCTTCGCGATCGAGCCGTGGAACTTCCCGTACTACCAGGTCGCCAGGGTGGCCGCACCGCAGCTCGTTGCGGGCAATGTCCTGGTGCTCAAGCACGCCGAGAGCGTGCCGCACTGCGCGCTGGCATTCGCGCGCCTGCTGGAGGAGGCCGGTGCCCCCGAGGGGGTGTACACGAACATCTTCGCCACCCACGAACAGGCGGCCCGCGTGATCGCCGATCCGCGCGTGGCCGGGGTGACGATCACCGGCAGCGAGCGGGCCGGCGCCGCGGTGGCCGAACAGGCCGGCCGCAGCCTGAAGAAGGTCGTCCTGGAAATGGGCGGCAGCGACCCTCTGATCATCCTGGAAGACGCTGACCTGGACCATGCCGTTCAATCAGCCGTCTTCGGCCGGATGTTCAACACCGGGCAGTGCTGCGTCGGGTCCAAACGGATCATCGTCGTCGGCAAGGACCGCGGAGACGCCGCACTGCGTGCCTTCAGCGACCAGATGGCGGCGCTACAGGCCGGTGACCCAATGGATCTCGCCACGACTCTGGGGCCGTTGTCTTCGCAGCGCGCGTTAGACCTCTTGCTCGAACAGATCGAGATCGCGGAGAAGGACGGCGCTCGCGTCGTCGTCGGCGGCGGGCGCATCGATCGCCCGGGCTTTTACCTCGAACCCACGGTGCTGACCGGGATCGACGAGACGAACGCCGCCTACAACACCGAGTTCTTCGGTCCCGTTGCGGCGTTCTACGTGGTCGACACCGAGTCGGAAGCGATCGAGCTCGCCAACGACACCCCGTTCGGCCTGGGGGCATCGGTCTTTACCGCCGACACCGCGCGCGGCAGAAGGGTCGCGGCGCAGATCGACAGCGGCATGGTCTTTGTGAACCAACCCGCCTGGACGGCACCGGAATTGCCGTTTGGCGGGGTGAAGCGCTCCGGCTTCGGCCGCGAACTGGCCGAGCTGGGCTTCGGTGAGTTCGTCAATCGCAAATTGGTCAACGTTGCCGCCGTCGGTTCCGGCCCCTGGGGTCCGTCCCCGGAGGTGACTCACCCATGAGCGTCGTGCTTACCGTCGCCCCGACCGGGCCGATCGCGACCAAGGCGGACAATCCCACGCTGCCTACCCAGCCGCACGAGATCGCCGAGGCGGTTCACGACGCCTACCGGGCAGGTGCGGCTGTCGCCCATCTGCATTTCCGCGATGCCGGCGACCGGCCAACCGCGGACCTCGAAATCGCGCTTTTGACAATGGATCTGATCAAGGATCGATGTCCAATCTTGATCCAGCTGTCCACTGGCGTCGGGCTCGACGTCCCATTCTCAGAGCGCGAGGCGCTGGTCGAGCTCCGCCCGCGGATGGCCACCCTCAACCCATGCTCGATGTCGTTCGGGACTGGTGAGTTCCGCAACCCGCCCAAGGACGTCGCGCGCCTTGCTGCTCGGATGCGGGAGCTCGGCGTCAAGCCCGAGCTGGAGATCTACGACACGGGTCATCTGGAGGCCTGCCTGCGAATGCGGGATGCCGGGCTGCTCGACGACGAGCCGATGCAATTCTCGATCGTGCTGGGCGTGCGGGGCGGCATGGCCGCCAGCCCCGACAACCTGCTCACCCTGGTGCGCCGGCTGCCACCGGATTGCATATGGCAGGTGATCGCCATCGGGTCTTCTAACTTGCCGCTCACCGCGATGGGAGTGGCGCTGGGCGGCAATGTCCGCGCGGGACTGGAAGATGCGCTGTATCTCCGCAAAGGCGAATTGAGCAGCGGCAATCAGCCGCTGGTGGAGCGCGCGGTCAGGGTCGCCAGGGCCCTCGATCGGCCGATCGCCTCGGTCGAGGAGACCGAGGCCATCCTGCGGCTGCCAAAGCCATTGTCCACCAATGCTTATAGCTCACCTTGACCGGAAGGGATCAGACAACGTGTCAGAGCCAACGAGTACGCCGATCGCCACGACAGCGTCGGTAAGCACCGCCATGGAGGGTGCGGTCGCGGTGCTGTCCATGCAGTCCAGGCCCTACAACCTGCTGGACGTCCAACTCTGCGTGGACATCATCGAGGGCCTGAACTGGTCGCGCCGCCAACAGGCGCGAGCGGTGATCCTGCGCAGCTCGCTGCGCCATTTCTCGGCGGGTGCCGATCTCGACGCGATGGTCGAAGCGGCTGACACCACCGACGTCCTGGATTGGCATCTCGTCGATGTGCTCCGCGCGTTCGACGAACACCCCGCCCCGATTGTGGCCAGCGTCCAAGGGGTTTGTGTCGGTGGCGGATTCGAGCTCGCGTTGGCGTGCGACCTGATCGTCGCCGCGCAGTCTTCCAAGATCGGATCGGTGGAGGCGACCGTTGGCCTCCATCCATTAATGGGTGCCATACAGCGTCTTGCGCAGCGCGCGGGGGCCGCGAGGGCCAAGGAGATGGCCATGCTCGGACGCCGCTACGACGCGGCGACCCTGGAGCGTTGGAACGTCATCAACCGCGTCGTGCCGGATGAGGAACTCGACGTCGCGACGATGGTGCTCGCCCAGGAACTGGCGCATGGACCCACGATCGCCCACGCGGCGACCAAGCGCTTGGTGGCATTCGCGATCAATGACGGAGTGGCGACCGCCGATGAGGCGATGGCCGAGATTCAACGCCCCATCTTCCGGTCGCGCGATTTCCGGACCGGCGTGTCGTCCTACCGCGAAAAAGGTATTGGCATGGCGACTTTCGACGGGCGGTGACGATGTGTTGCCGCTCACGGGAATCCGCGTCGTGGACTTCTCTCGGGTGCTGGCCGGTCCGCATTGTGCCAAGACCCTGCTGGACCTCGGCGCCGACGTCGTCAAGGTCGAACCCCCCAGCGGGGATCTGTCGCGAAAAGCCTTCCCCAACAACGGGGAGATCTCGGGCTACTACGCGCAACAGAACGCCGGAAAGCGAAACCTGAGCATCGACCTCAATGTCGAGGGAGCGCGGGAAATCGTCGCGAAACTGTGTGACAGAGCGGATGTGATCGTCGAGAATTTCCGACCGGGCGCGCTCGCTGCGTTCGGCCTGGGCTATGACACGGTGTCGCTCACGAATCCTCGGGTTGTGTACGCCTCCATCAGCGGCTACGGGCAGCACGGACCGTGGCGCTCCCGGATGGCCTACGCGCCCACCGTCCAGGCCGAAACGGGCATCACCGCCAACACCGTCGCGCACTTCGGCTTGATCGAATCGACGCGAAGCGATGCGCTGTCCCATGCCGACGTCTACTCAGGTCTGCACGCCGCGATCGCGATCCTTGCCGCGCTGGCCTGTCGGGAACGCACGGGAGTCGGACAGTACATCGACGTGGCCATGGCCGCGGTCATGATGTCGGTCAACGAACGCGTACACGTCGACCTGGCCGACGAAGAACTTGGGGACGAGCGGCCGATCCTCGGCGCGACGGACGGTCCGTTCTTCTCCGGCCCTCATGGCGAACGGTTCGCCAGCCCGATGAGTTTGGTCGGCAGCATGTCTTTCCCGTTCTACCTCGCCGGCATGAGGCGCCCGGATCTGGCGAACGATCCGCGGTTCCTCAACCCGGAGCTTCGGCTGCGCAACCTTGGCGCGCTTCACCAGATCGTCCAAGACTGGATCGGCACCTTCTCCGACATGGACTCCCTCGACGCCCAGATGGACGAGGCCAAAATCGCCACCGGCCGGGTGCGCACTGTCAAAGAGTTCGCGGCGAGCGATTGGGCCCAGGAATGGCACGCCGTGCGAACCGTTCCCGACGGGCAGGGCGGCGGGGTCCGGATTCCGGGGCGGCCTTGGCACTTCAACGAACAGGTGGCCCCCGATGATGGGCAGTTCGCGGCCCGTCAAGGGGAGCACAACACGGAGCTACTCACCGAGCTCGGGTATGGGCCCGGCGACATCGCCCGCCTACAAGAAAGCGGAGCCCTGGTCCAGCCAGATCGTGGCGGCGCCAGCGGGGACCTGACGGGCACGGCTCTTGTCGCGGAGCGACAGGAGCCTGCCGACGGCCCCAGGGCACAGATAGCCGCGTCTGCCGCGGGCAATTAATGAGGTGATTGACCGAGCGGCGCGAGCAGCTGCTCATCGCGCCGGTCCAGTTAGCTGAATGAGTCATTGACTCAATTTCTCGCGACGAATGCCTTCAGGATTTACGCTCCTTGGCGTAGCGTAATGACCATCCAAGCCCGGGGTTCGCCGTCTCACGTCCTACGGCGGCGAGGAGGAGACTCATGTTCGACCTGAAGATCACCGGTGGCACCGTCGTCGACGGAACCGGCGCGGAGCGCTATCAAGCGGATATCGGCATCAAGGACGGCGTGATCACCAACGTTGTCCGCCGCGGCGCCAACGACCCGGAGATGGCCGGCCTGGAGACGGCCGACGCCGCCGAAACGATCGATGCGACAGGGCATGTGGTGGCTCCTGGCTTCGTCGACATCCACACCCACTACGACGGTCAGGTGAGCTGGGACGCATTGCTTGAGCCGTCGAGTGGTCACGGCGTCACGACAGTGGTCACCGGCAACTGCGGTGTCGGCTTTGCTCCAGTCCGGCCCGGTACCGAGGACTGGCTGATCAAGTTGATGGAGGGTGTCGAGGACATCCCCGGCACCGCCCTCACCGAGGGCATCACATGGGGCTGGGAAACCTACCCCGAGTACCTCGACGCGATCGGCAAGCAGAAGTTTTCGATCGACGTGGGTAGCCAGGTCGCCCACGGCGCCGTCCGCGCGTACGCGATGGGAGCGCGGGGCGCCCGCAACGGGCCCGCCACCCCCGACGACATCGCGGCGATGAGCCGACTGGTCCAGGAAGCAGTCGAAGCCGGCGCGCTCGGGTTTTCGACGTCCCGCACGCTGGCCCACCGAGCGATGGACGGCGAACCCGTGCCTGGGACGTTCGCCGCCGAAGAGGAACTGTTCGCCCTTGGCCACGCCATGGCGGCCGGCGGTCAGGCCGTGTTCGAGCTGGCCCCGCAGGGGGCCGCGGGCGAGGACATCGTTGGCCCGAAAAGGGAACTGGAATGGATGCGGCGGTTGGGTGGCGAAATCGACCGGCCGCTGTCGTTCGCGCTCATTCAGGTGGACGCCGATCCGAACCTCTGGCGCGAGCAGTTGGACCTCTCCGCGGCCGCGCACGCGGCGGGCAGCCGGTTGTACCCGCAGATCGCGGCTCGCCCGTTCGGCATGATGATCGGATTCCAGGGGCACCACGGCTTCACCCATCGGCCCACCTACCGCAGGCTCAAGGCCGAATGCAGCCGCGAAGAGCTCGCGCAGCGCCTCGCTGACCCCGCGGTGAAGGCCGCGATCCTGTCGGAGCACGACCTGCCCGTCGACACGACACAGCTGTTCGACGGGATGTTCGCCATGGTGCAGCACTCGCTGGGACGTCTGTACGCCCTCGGCAATCCGCCTGACTACGAGCCCACCCCCGACCGCACCGTCACGGCGATCGCCAAAGCGCGCGGCGAAGATCCGCTGTCGACGCTCTACGACCTCATGCTCGAGTCGAACGCGACCGCCATGCTGATGTTGCCGCTGTTCAACTACGCCGACGGCAACCACGATGCGATCCGGGAAATGATGTTGCACCCCGCCGGCGTGCTAGGGCTCTCCGACGGCGGCGCACACTGCGGGATGATCTGTGATGCCTCCTATCCCACGTTCCTGCTGACGCACTGGGCGCGGGACCGGCACCGTGGCGAGAAGTTGTCGCTGGAATACGTGATCCGCAAACAGTCACGAGACACTGCCTACCTGTTCGGTCTGGGCGACCGCGGCACCATCGAGCCCGGGAAGAAGGCTGACGTGAATGTGATCGACATGGACGCGCTGACGCTGCACCCAGCCGCGATGGCCTGGGATCTGCCGGCCGGGGGAAACCGGATCTTGCAGGGCGCAAGCGGATA
Organism: Mycobacterium sp.; assembly: GCA_035569455.1. Taxonomy (GTDB): domain Bacteria; phylum Actinomycetota; class Actinomycetes; order Mycobacteriales; family Mycobacteriaceae; genus Mycobacterium. Next base: position 8,090 of record DATMMZ010000202.1, read on the forward strand.
CGCGGCGACCATCGTCAGCGGGACGGTGACCCGTCGCAAGGATGTCGACACCGGGGCCCGTCCCGGCCGACTGGTGCGCGGGACGCGTTAGGGCCCGACGGTGAATAGGGCCATGTCTGTGGCTGCCGGCAATCCTGCCCGGGCCCGCGATGAGGACGCGATCGGCACACCACCGGAAAGCCCAACGCTGGTCCCGGCCGAGCGGTATTACTCGTCGGCGTTCGCCACGCTCGAGAACGAGCGGATGTGGCCGAGGGTGTGGCAGGTCGCCTGCATGGTCGATCACGTCGCTGGGCCGGGTGACTACTTCGAATACCGATGCGGCCCAAACGGAGTGCTGATCGTCCGCGGGGACGACGGCGTGCTGCGGGCTTTTCAGAACGCCTGTCGCCACCGCGGCAACTCGCTTTGTGTGGGCTCGGGTTCGGGACTGCATGAGCTCAAATGCGGCTACCACGGCTGGACCTGGGACCTGGCCGGCGAACTCAAGCGGGTGCCCAACCGCAAGGGCTTCGGCACGTTGCATATGTCGGACTTCCCGCTGGTGCCGGCCAGGGTCGACGCCTGGGATGGAATCGTTTTCGTCAACCTCGATATCAACGCGATGCCGTTGATCGAGTACCTGGAGGCGGTGCCAGACGACATCGCCTGGTGCAATCTGGCTGACTTCCGCTGCTACGCCACGCTCACCACCGAGGTCGACGCCAACTGGAAGACGATCGCCGACGGCTTCAGCGAGACCTACCACATTCAGACGCTGCATCCCGAATTGCTGCGCTGTGTCGATGACATCCATGCTCCACAACAGATCTGGGGTCACACGGGCAAGTCCGACCAGCCCTATGGCGTGCAGAGCCCGCGCTTTGACGGCGCGCTGAGCGACGAAGAGGTTTGGGACGCTTACGTTTACACCCAGGGCGCACTCATGGGTGCGGCCGAAGGCACACCGTTCCCCGCCGACGAGAGACAGCCCGGAGATACGGTCCAGGACCTGATCGCGGCGCGCACGAGGGCATTCGCCGCCGAACGCGGGGTCGATCTCGGCTGGGCCGACACCGACCGGATCACCCGGCTGCATCAGTACAACGTGTTCCCGAACATGACGTTGCTGGCCAACGCCGACCACTTGACGATCATGTGCTCGCGGCCCGGTCCGGACCCCGATCGCGGCGAGTTGGTCATGTTCCTGATGACGCACATGCAGCCGGGCGCGCCGCGCAACAAGCCGACTGACGTCCGCGTGACCGCCGACAACGCCGAACCCGGCGTGGTGATCACCCAGGACATCCGGGTGCTCGCGGGCCTACAGCGCGGCATGCACCAGCCCGGCTTCACCCACTTGACGCTCTCCGCCGAGGAGCGGCGTGTGATCAACACGCATCGCAACCTCGAGCGCTACCTCGAGCTACCCGAGTCCGAGCGGATGAGCGGCGGCGACATCCGCGCGTGATCAGCACGCGGCGTCGACGCCGCTACTCGCGCGCGGACGACACCCACTCCGGAAACACAGATCGATCCCCGGATACCCGGGCGCTCGCCTCGTCCAGCGCGGCGAGCTGGCCGGGCGTCAGGGTTACCGACAACGAGCCGAGATTCTCCTCGACCCGCGACGCCCGCCGAGTACCCGGGATCGGCACCGAAGCCACGCCAAGCTGGTCGGCGCGGTATCGCAACCACGCCAGTGCCACCTGCGCGGCGGTCGCACCCTGCTCGGCGGCGACGGATTCGATGACATCGACAACCGAGAGGTTGACATCCAGTGCGCCCTCGGCGAATCGCGGCATCCTACGGCGGAAGTCGGTCGGCGAGGACAGGTCCGCGGCCGAGCGGATCGTTCCGGTCAGGAAGCCACGCCCCAGCGGCGAATACGGGACGAAACCGACCCCCAGCTCAGCGGCGGCGGGCACCACCTTGCGTTCGACATCGCGGCTCCAGACCGACCACTCGCTTTGCACCGCGGCAATCGGATGGACTGCGACCGCAGCGCGCAGCTCGTCGGCCGTGACCTCCGACAAGCCCAGATGGTGCACCTTGCCGGCGCGCACCAATTCCGCCATCGCGCCCACCGTCTCCTCGATCGGCACGTTCAGGTCGCGGCGGTGCATGTAGTACAGGTCCACCACGTCTGTGTTCAGCCGCTGCAGGCTCTCGTCGATGCATTGATGCACGTAGGCGCCGTCGCCGCGAGCGGCCGGGCCTCCGGCCGCTCGGTCGGCCGGATTGCCGACAATCCCGAATTTCGTCGCGAGCGTGACCTCGTCGCGGCGGCCGGCCAGCAGCTTGGAGATCAGCCGCTCGTTGTTGCCGCCGCCGTAGACGTTGGCGGTATCGATGAACGTCACGCCGAGATCCAGACAACGGTTCAGCGTGGCAAGCGACTCGGCATCGTCAGTCTCGCCGTACACCGGGTTCAGCACCATCGCACCGAACCCCAGCGCGCTGACCGTCAATCCGTCCCCAAGGGTCACCGTCGCCGCCATCTGTGTGCTCCTCTTCGCAATCGCTGGGAAAAGCGTCGATCGCAGCTGCGGCCAACGCCCGCCAAGCTGAGGTTAGTCCCTGGCACCGGCAAGTGCGGTGGTCAGCGGCTGTTTGCCATTCTGGAGGTGAGTGAGTAATCTCTCACCATGCTCGCGCGTGGACGTGATCGGCTGCTGGCCGCAGCGCTGAAACTCTTTGCCGCCAAGGGGTACGCGGCGACGTCTGTGGCCGACATCCAGCGGGCGTCCGGCCTCGCGCCGGGGTCGGGCGCGCTCTACAAGCACTTCGGCTCCAAACGCGAGTTGTTAGAGGCCGCGGTTGCACACCGAATCGATAGCATCGTGACCGCGCGGGAGCAGTACGACGCCGGGGAGCCGGGCAGCGTGGAGCAGGCGGTGCGCACCGCAGGCCAGCTGATCTGGAATAACCTGAGCCAGAGCGAGGATCTCCTCAAGGTCATGCTGCGCGAACCCGACGAGCTCGGCGATCTCGACGAGAAGACATGGCAGGCCATCACCGACAACGCCTATCAGCGGTTCGCCGACGAATTGGCCGCGTCCAACCGCTCGGGCCGCACGTGCATCCCAGATCCTGAGGCGGCCGCAGCCGTGGCAATCGGGTCGCTGTCCTACGCCGCTACGCTGCAAGCGCTGACCGGCCGCTCGCCCGGCAACATTGAGGACGACCGTTATTTCGAGGCGTGGGTCAACCAAACGGTCAGCGTCCTCGCGCAGTACACCAATCGCAGGAAATCCCCGAAAGACGTAGACCGCCAACCTATTTCAGGAGTAAAGCTGTGACGTTCTCACTGCAACTCAGCGACGATGTGATCGAGGTCCGCGATTGGGTGCACAAGTTCGCGGCTGAGGTCATTCGCCCCGCCGCGCACGAATGGGATGAACGAGAGGAAACCCCGTGGCCCGTGATTCAGGAGGCCGCGAAGGTGGGCCTGTACTCCCCCGATTTTTTCGCGCAGCAGGCGACCGAGCCGACGGGGCTGGGCTTTCTCACCGCGTTCGAGGAGATGTTCTGGGGCGACGCCGGCATCGGGCTATCCATCCTGGGCACCGGGCTGGCGGCAGCGGCCTTGGCGGGCAACGGGACTCCCGAACAGCTGGGCCGCTGGCTGCCCGAGATGTTTGGCACGCCCGACGATCCTAAGCTCGGCGCGTTCTGCTCGTCGGAGCCCGACGCGGGCTCTGACGTCGGCGCCATTCGCACCCGGGCGCGCTACGACGAGGCGACCGGTGAGTGGGTTCTCAACGGCACCAAGACCTGGGCGACCAACGGCGGTATCGCCAACGTGCACATCGTGGTGGTATCGGTCTATCCCGAACTCGGCACCCGCGGCCAGGCCACCTTCGTCATCCCACCGGGCACCAAGGGTCTGTCTCAGGGGCAGAAGTTCAAGAAGCACGGGATCCGCGCCTCGCACACCGCCGAGGTGGTGCTCGACAACGTCCGTCTGCCCGAGGACGCGATCCTCGGCGGCCGGGAGAAGTTCGAGGCGCGGATCGCTCGGGTCAAATCCGGTGCCTCCGCGGGTGGGCAGGCGGCGATGAAGACCTTTGAGCGCACCCGTCCAACCGTCGGCGCGATGGCCGTCGGCGTGGCGCGGGCGGCGTATGAGTACGCGCTTGAATATGCCTGCCAGCGTGAGCAATTCGGCCGCAAGATCGGTGAATTCCAGGCGGTGGCGTTCAAGCTGGCGGACATGAAAAGCCGTATCGACGCGGCTCGTCTGTTGGTGTGGCGGGCCGGCTGGATGGCGCGCAACAATCAGAGCTTCGACTCCGCGGAGGGCTCGATGGCCAAGCTGGTGGCAAGCGAGACCGCGGTCTATGTCACCGACGAGGCCATCCAGATCCTGGGCGGCAATGGGTACACCCGCGACTACCCCGTGGAGAGGATGCACCGCGACGCCAAGATCTTCACCATCTTCGAGGGGACCAGTGAGATCCAGCGCCTGGTGATTTCGCGAGCGGTGACCGGCCTGCCCATCCGTTAACTCGCGCTGCGAGACATGATGGCCGCATGACGACCGAGATCCGTGTTCTCGACAGCGAGGACGACCTCATCGCCGCGGCGAATTTGTTTCGCACCGCCATGGTCGGGTTCCCGCCCCTGTCGAACCTGCCGCCCGGCCAGATCAGCAAGATGCTCGAGCCCGGCCGCACGGTCGGCGCGTTCGTCGCAGGACAGCTCGTTGGCACCGCCGACGCCACGACGAGCAGACTGACACTTCCCGGCGGGGCGACCGTGAGCCATGCCGCCGTGTCACACATCGGGGTGCTGCCGTCGTTCACCCGGAGAGGTATCGCCACCGACCTGGTGCGCCATCAGTTGCGCGACTTCGCGGCACGGGGTGAGGTCGTCGCAACGCTGCGGGCATCGGAGGCGACGATCTAC
>DATMMZ010000203.1:0-4939 GCA_035569455.1 Mycobacterium sp.
ACCCGGCTCGACGAGGTCAGTAGGCAACTGTCGCGAGCCGAGATCGAAGACTTCGTCACCCTTCGCGATGTGATGACGGTGGTCCAGCGGCTGGAGGTGGTCCGGCGGATCGGCCTGGTGATCGACTACGACTGCGTGGAACTCGGCACCGACGGGCGTCAGCTGCGGCTGCAACTCGAGGAGCTGCTTGGCGGCAACGACATCGCCCGGGAATTGATCGTGCGTGACTATCACGCCAGCCCCGAGCCACTATCCAAAGCGCAAATGACCGCCACCCTTGACGAGCTGGACGCCCTGTCGGACACCGAACTGCTCGACTTCACTTCGCTGGCGAAGGTTTTCGGATATCCAACCACCACGGAGGCGCAGGACTCGGCGTTGAGCCCCCGTGGCTACCGCGCGATGGCCGAAATCCCGCGGCTGCAGTTCGCCCACGTGGATTTGTTGGTCAAGGCATTCGGGACGCTGCAGGGCCTGCTGGCGGCCAGTTCCAACGACCTGGAATCGGTCGAAGGCATTGGCGCGATGTGGGCCCGTCACGTACGGGAGGGGCTGTCACAGCTGGCGGAGTCGACAATCGCCGACCCACTGAGCTGAGGGGCCCCGAGCTCGGCTACCCCGCAGGACCGGGAGCACCCCCCGGCGGTGCCTCCGGCGGCGGGGCGAGCGCCGGCTGACCCGGTGCGGGCACCGGCCCCGGCGGCGGCGGCGGCTGATTCAGGATGAACGGAACCGCCAGCGAGCGCAGATTGCCCAGCTGTACGACGAGGTTGTAGGTGCCCGGCCCTATCGCAGGCCGCGGCAGTGGGCAATGCGGCGCCGACCCCATCCCGGTCCAGGTGACCGCGGTCGTCACCTGTTCACCCGGGGTGAAGGCCTTGACCAGGGTTTCGTTGGAGGGTGCGCAGTCCAGGTTGGACCACAGCCGCTTGTTGTCCAGCGAGTAGACGTATGCCGCCAGCACCGCGGCTCCGACGTCACGCTTGCAGGACACCAGCCCGATGTTGGTGACGACCATGGTGAATTTCGGCTGGTCACCAATGAAGTACTGGGGCGCATTGGTCAGCCCCTTGACGGCCAGCGTCGAATCGGGGCAGTCGTCGCCCTCCTTCAGCACCGGCGGCGGTTGCACGGCGGCGGTGGGCGTGGGGGACTCCGGGTTTTGCCCCTGCGGTGGCGCGACCGGGGTAACCCCTTCCTGCCCCGCTGGGGGAGCAGGTGCCTGAGGAGCGGGCGATGCCGGCTTGTTCTGAGCAGAGTTGGCTTTGTCGGCATTGGCGGGTTTGGCACCCGCGCTGTTGCTCATAAAGGCGATGACGGTGGCGACCACGATCCCGATCACGACTACCGCAACGCCCACGGCCAGGCCCCTGCGCCGCCAATAGATCTCAGTAGGTAGCGGGCCACGCGGTTCCAGATCCAGCACATTCACACCGTAGGGCCAGGTCACGTGGATTTGCCCGACCCGACTCGGCGTGTCGCGATGTTAGCTGGCCAACCGCCGTGTTAGAGGCCGGTCGGTTCTGCAGCCAAAGCGGCGTTATTCGCCGATATCACCCACGTGGTCGACCAACATCGCCCGTCCGTCGGCGAGCTGATAGGTGACGCCCGCTATCGCCAGGGTGCCGGCCGCCACCCGCTCCGCGATGGCCGTCGAACGCGCCATGAGCTGCGCCACCGTCTCGCGTACATGCCGCTCCTCGAACTCGTCGACGCGGCTCAACCCGTCGCGCCGACCCATCAGGATCGACGGCGCGACCCGTTCCACGACGTCCCGCACGAAACCGGCTGGTATCGCGCCGTCATCGAGCGCCCCTATCGCGGCCTTGACGGCACCGCAACCGGTGTGGCCGAGGACGACGATGAGCGGCACGTCGAGCGCCGTCACCGCGTACTCGATGGAGCCCAGCACCGCCGAATCGATGGCCTGCCCGGCGGTGCGAACCACGAACACGTCCCCTAGGCCCTGATCCAAGAGGAGCTCGGCGGCCACCCGACTGTCCGCGCACCCAAACACGATCGCGGTCGGCTTCTGGCCGGCGGTCAGGCTGGCCCGGTGCTCGACGCTCTGATTGGGATGCTCGGGCCTGCCTGCGACGAATCGCTCGTTACCCTCTTTGAGTGTTTTCCACGCGGTTACCGGGGTCGTGTTTGGCATGGCACACATCATGCCGCACATCCAGATGAAGCTCCCCCCAAATGAACTCATCGACTGGTACGACCGGTCGCGCCGCGACCTGCCGTGGCGGGAGCCCGGTGTCAGCGCGTGGCAGATCCTGGTCAGCGAGTTCATGCTGCAACAGACGCCGGTGGCCCGGGTGCTGTCGATCTGGCCGGATTGGGTGCAACGGTGGCCCACCGCGTCGGCCACCGCCGCGGCCAGCGCGGCCGATGTGCTGCGCGCCTGGGGGAAGCTGGGCTATCCGAGGCGGGCCAAGCGCCTGCACGAGTGCGCCACCGTCATCGCCCGCGAGCACGGCGATGTGGTTCCCGACGACGTCGAAACCTTGCTGACCCTGCCCGGTATCGGTAGCTACACCGCGCGAGCCGTGGCCTGCTTCGCCTACCGCCAGCCGGTACCGGTGGTGGACACCAATGTGCGACGGGTAGTGGCCCGGGCCGTGCACGGTCTGGCCGACGCCGGCTCGCCCTCCGCGACGCGCGACCACGCCGAAGTCTGGGCACTGCTGCCACGCGACGAAACAGCGCCCAAATTTTCGGTAGCCCTGATGGAACTGGGTGCGACCGTGTGCACCGCGCGCACGCCGCGATGCGGGTTGTGTCCACTTGATCAGTGCGCGTGGCGGCATGCCGGATATCCGCCGGCGCAGGGGCCGGCGCGCCGCGTTCAGACCTACGCCGGAACCGACCGTCAGGTCCGCGGAAGGTTGTTGGATGTCTTGCGGGCCAACGATTCTCCGGTCACACGTGCCCAATTGGACGTGGCGTGGCTAACCGATTGTGGCCAACGTGACCGGGCGCTGGATTCGTTGCTTGCAGACGGACTGGTAACCCGAACCGTCGACGGCCGGTTCGCGTTGGCCGGCGAAGGGTAGCCGCTTCAGGAGTCGAGCCCCGCGATGAAAGATTCGACCGCCTCGCGGTATACCTGCGGCGCTTCGTCGTGAATCAGGTGACCGGATTGCCGAACCGCTAAATACGTTGTCGGAGAACTGGTCTTGGTCATCGCGTGCATCTGGCCCGGCGGCGTGACCGAGTTGCCTGCCTCGATGAGCAGTGCCGGCGCCCGCACAGCCCGCCATTGCGACCAGTAATCTCGGGAACCCCACTCGGCGGCGATCTCGACCCATCGCGACGTGTGGCCGTGCAACCGCCAACCGGTGACGGTGCGATCGAAGGCGTCCAGGAAATACTGCCCGGCAATTGGTCCGAATTCATCGAATACTTGCTGCGCGGAATCGAATTCGACCGGAAGAGCATGCAACCAAGGCTCCCAGGGACCGGTGGTGCGGCCACGGAAGTTCGGGGCCATATCCTCGAGCACCAACGCCGACACCAAATCGGGACGTTCCGCGGCAAGACACCAGGAGTGCAGGGCACCCATCGAGTGCCCGACCAGCCTGGCCGGCGCCCCCAACGCGCTCACCGCGTCAGCAAGATCGGCCACGAACCGTTCAGTGCTGATCGGATGTGGATCGTCGACGTCGCGGCCGCGGTGCCACAACGCATCGTGGGTGTAGACGGTGCCCAACCGGGTCAGCCACGGTAGCTGCCGCGACCAGGTGGTGCCCCGGCCCATCAGGCCGTGCACCAGTACCAACGGCGCGCCGCGGCCGCCACGGCAGGTCAACAGATCGCCGGGCATACGACCATCTTGCGTGCCCCGCCCTGGAGTTGGACAGGCGAGGGGGCGCGGTAGCCTAGCGGGATGCCAGTGGTGAAGATCAACGCAATTGAGGTACCCGTCGACGCTGGCCCCGAACTGGAGAAGCGGTTCGCCCATCGCGCACACGCGGTGGAGAACCAACCCGGTTTCCTCGGCTTTCAGCTGCTGCGTCCGGTCAAGGGTGAGGACCGCTACTTCGTGGTGACACACTGGGAGTCCGATGAAGCATTCCAGGCGTGGGCGAAAGGGCCTGCCATCGAAGCCCATGCCGGTCACCGGGCCAACCCCGTGGCGACTGGCGCGACGCTGCTGGAATTCGAGGTTGTGCTTGACGTTGCCGCCAACGACCAGACCGGCTAGCAAGCAGCGCTTCACGCAACGCCGGGTGGCGGCGTTGAGCGCCGCCGCAGCACTGGTAGTGACCCTGGCACCCGGTTGCGCACCCTCACCTTCCCCGCAGGCGAACGCGGCGAACCCGGGTCGGCAGATCGACACCCGGACTCCTCCCGGTATCCGGGCTCAGCAGACCTTGGACATGCTGAACTCCGACTGGCCAATCGGTCCGGTCGGTGTGCGCACCCTCGCCGCACCCGACATGGTCGACTCGGTGGAGACCACGATGGAAGGGTTGTGGTGGGATCGCCCCTTCACCCTCGGTGGTGTGGACATCGGCGCCAGCGTTGCCACGCTGCACCTCATCTCCTCCTACGGCGCGCGACAAGACATCCGGATCCACACCGACGACGACGGACGGGTCGATCGGTTCGACCTCGAGACGCAACCTCCGACGGTCACCTCATGGCACGACGTCGACGCGGTGTTGAGCAGGACCGGTGCCCGCTACTCCTACCAGGTCGCCAAGGTCAACAACGGTCACTGTGACCCGGTGGAAGGCACCAACACCGGCGAATCTCTGCCGCTGGCATCGATTTTCAAGTTGTACGTGCTGCACGCGCTTGCGGGTGCCGTCAAAAACGGCACGGTGTCCTGGGATGACCAGCTGACGGTCACCGAGAAGAGCAGGGCCGTGGGCTCTTCGGGCTTGGAATTGCCTTCCGGAGCGCATATTTCGGTTCGCACGGCTGCCCAGAA
>DATMMZ010000204.1:0-6431 GCA_035569455.1 Mycobacterium sp.
TTTGGCTCAAGTGAACGACCCGTCGGTCAATCCGCCGGTAGCAGATGCGCGCCGCGCGCAGACTCAATACGGCACCGCCGTGCCGCTGCCGGCCGGCGTCGAGCGCACCTGCATGACTCTGGGCGGCGTGCCCACGGAGCGTCTCAGCCCCCGCAACACGAAGGAGAACGGGGCGTTTCTGCTCCTGCACTCGGGCGGCTACTCCGCCGGCACAGCGACAGACCACGCCGCCCTGGCCGCGCATCTGGCGGTGACCGCCGGCGCGACCGCATACGTGCCGGAATACCGACGGGCACCCGAAGACCCGTTCCCCGCCGCCCTCGATGACGCGATGGACGCCTACCGCGGACTACTGCAGGCCGGGCTGCCCAGTAAGAAGATCGTGGTTGCCGGCGACTCGGCCGGCGGAGGAATGGCGGTTGCGGTGGCGCAACAGGCCGGGGCCCAGGGCCTGCCCAAACCTGCCGGGATCTACATCATCAGCCCGTGGGCCGACCTCACCCAGACCAACGCCTCCTACGACGCGCGTGGACCGTACGACCCAATGCTCAGCCGCACTTCCCTGCAGGATCGGGCTGGCATGTACCTCAATGGTGCCGACCCCCGATGCCCGATGGCATCCCCTGTCTTTGGGGACTTCGCTGAGTTCCCGCCGCTGCTCGTTCAGGTGGGCACCGACGAGGTACTGGTCGGCGACGCCGTGGAACTGGCACGCCAAGCCTCTCTTGCGGGCTCCGACGTCACGCTGCGGGTCTGGGCGCGCATGATCCACATTTTTCCCTGGTTTCACACGCACCTGCAGGCGGGCAGAGCAGCGATCGAGGAGGCGGGGATCTGGATGGCCAAAGTGATGGCACGGCAGTAGCGCACCCGGCAGCGACCAAACGCCAGGGCCTGCGCCGAGGCTAGGGAGTTCACGGATGCGAATGCGTGGGTCTTGGGCGGAACGTTTCTCGTGCACGCGCTCACCCGCTGGCCCGAAGCGGGGAGATCACCTATCCGCCGAACAGCACCTCGCGCGGTTCACACGCTGCAGCGACCCGCCCGCACCGTTGAACTCATTCCCAAGGAGATTCTCATGGACCTGCAATTGACCGGCAAGGTCATCGTCATCACGGGTGCCTCATCGGGCATCGGACGCGCCGCCGCGCTTACGGTGGCCGCCGAGGGCGCCATCCCCATCCTGGTGGCCCGCGGCGCCGACAAGCTGGAAAAAGCCCAAGCCGAGATCGAGGGCGCCGGCGGTGCCGCTTACATCTACGCCGCCGACGTCACCGACCCCGCCGCACCCGACCGCGTGATCGCCGCCGTGCTCGAGCACTACGGCCGCATCGACGCGTTGGTGAACAATGCCGGCGGACTGGACGTCCGTACCAGCTTCCTGGACACCACCGACGAGCAGTGGCTCGCCACCTTCGACCTCGATTTCCACGCCGCCCGCCGCATGAGCCGCGCCGCCGTGCCCGCCATGCTCGCCAGCGGTGGCGGCAGCCTGGTCCACGTCAGCAGCGACTCCGGGCGGCGGCCCGAGATCGCCAACGTGGACTACGCGGCGGCCAAACTACCGCTGCTGGCGCTGTCCAAATCCCTGGCCATCGAGTTCAGCCCGCAGGGCATCCGCTCCAACGTTGTGGTCTCCGGACCCACCCGCACCGAGCTGTATGACCGGCCGGGGGGCTTCGCCGAGCAGGCCGCCACGATTTGGGGGATAGACAAGGAGAGTGCGATCAACCGCATGGCGGAATTGCTCCTCACTCGCCGGTTGGGCCAGGCAGAGGACGTCGCACGGGTCATCGCCTACCTCGTCTCACCCCTGGCGCGCCAAGTCACCGCCGCCGAGTGGAGCGTCGACGGCGGCATACAGCGCCAGGTCTGATCGCACCGAGAAGCACGACGTGACCGGCGTGGTCAACGAATTGTCAACTCAGCCGATCAGCACCAACACCAGCGATGTAAGGAGTAGCTCATGACTTCTGGAACTAAGCCAAACCCGGTCATCTTCATCCACGGACTCTGGATCCACTCCACCGCGTGGCAGCCTTGGCTGGAACTCTTCGAGAGCCGCGGCTCTGAGACGTCGGCGCCGGGCTGGCCCGGTGACGCACCAACTGTCGCCGAGACCCGCGAACATGCCGACGCGCTGCACGCCGAATGGACCATTCCGGGTCCGGGGCGACCGTTGTTCGAGGACGCGGGCGCGAACTTTTCCCGTCACTCACCGGCAAAGGTCGACACTCATAACGCCGAGCGGGGGCCGTTGCTTCTGGCGTCCGGCACCGAGGACCACACGGTCCCCCTAAAGGTCACCAAGGAAGTATTCGGGATGTACTCAAAAGTACTGGCAGATACCGACTTTCACGTCTTCGAGGGGCGCGGACACTCACTGACAATTGACGGCGGCTGGAAAGACGTCGCCGACGTGGCCCTGGACTGGTTTGCGGCCAAGCAGTTTTAGCCACCGAGTAGCGACGACGACACCTTCACTTTGGAGACTTAGCGGGTACTCGGTCTAACGGATTTTCGGCTTTCAAAGAATGCAAACGAAGGAGAATACGGTGACAGAACACATTTCGTGGGTGAACGAGCTGGCGGTCAAAGACGGCAAGCTCGAGACGTTCAAAGAGCTGATGGAGGAGATGGTCGCGGGCGCGAGGGACCAGCCCGGGACACTGTCGTATGAGTGGTACATCTCGCCCGACGGCGCCGCTGTCCATGTCGTCGAGACGTATGCGGACTCTGCGGCGGTGGTGGCCCACCACGTCAGCGAGGGGTTCGCCTTGAAGAACTGGGCAGGGCGGTTCATGGACTGTGCCGACGTAACCAGGGTCACGGCCTACGGCGACCCCGACGCGTCAGCCCGCGAGATCCTCGACCGCCTCGGCGCCACCTACCACTCCGCGTGGGGGGGCTTCTCGCGCTTCTAACCGGTGGAGTCCGACGACCACCGTCCGGTCAGGTATCTGCCGGTTTGGCTTCGGGGTGGTCGCCGGAGGCCCACCGGATACTGGTGACCGACGGTTCGAGGCTGAGCCGGCTGACCGCGGATTCCATTTGGCGGTCGTCGCGTTGATCGCCGATAAGTTCTGCGCGTACCTCGACGTGGCCGATGGTGCCGGTGTTGCTGCTGCCGATGGACCGTACCCGAAATTCGGTGCGGGTCAATGCTTGCACCAGCAGGGCACGCACATGGGCTTCCTGCTCATCGCGGGTGACGGCGACGAACGTGTAGGTGGTGGGGTGTTCGTCGCCGGTGTCAGGTCGACGGTCGACTACCCTTCCGGCTGCTCGCAGCGCGACGTTGACGACGACCACCAGGACCGTGCCGGCGAAGGCGACGGTGAACATGCCCGCTCCGGCCAACGCTCCCACAGCCGCCGAGCACCACAGTGTGGCGGCGGTGTTGAGGCCGCGCACGTTGAGCCCGTCGCGCATGATCACCCCGGCGCCGAGGAATCCGATCCCGGACACGATCTGGGCGGCTACCCGGGTCGGATCCGCTGTGGCGCCGCGGAACCCGTACGCCGACAACAACACGAACAGGGTGGCGCCGACCGCGACCAAGGCGTTGGTCCGCAATCCGGCCATCCGCGCCCGGTACTGGCGTTCGAGCCCGATGACGGTGCCCAGGCCGATACCCGCGCCGAGCCGCAGCAACATTTCTACCGTGTTCATGGGATCAGCCACCTCCCGCAGCTTGGACGATCTTGACCACAACCAGGGCTGCGGCGACGATCAGGTAGCCGCGCAGGGTGAGCAGTCCCGCTGTGCGCAGTGGGGACATCACCGGCCGCTGCAGGGCGCCTAGTGCGGGAGTGCGCCACGTCGCGCGGTCCTGCTCGGTCAGGGCATTGCGTTCGTCGCGGGTCAACGTGCCGGTGGCCGCCTCGTCGAGTTCTTCGATTTGGTCGGGGTCGAGGTCGCCGAGCTCGGTGGCGGCCTGTTCGACGAGCCGGCGGTCGGCGCGGCGGCGGGACAACGCGATCAGACACCCTCCGGCGATCCCGACACCGACACCGACACCGAATCCGATCTCGTAGGTGGCGGTGGGCAGGTCCGGGAAGAAGGTTGCTGCGGTCAGGGCCAACGACAGCAGCACCAGAACCCAGACGATGGTGCCGGCGACGACATTCTGCCGGACCGAGTTGACCCAGGGCCCCAGGACGGCCCTGTCGTTGCACAACAGCACCAGAAACACTGTCGCCGAGGGCAAGAGCACACCTGCGAGGGCTTGCACACCCTGGGTCAGCAGGCCCAGCACCGGGTCGGGCGCGAACGTCACCGCCGCCGAAATCGCCATCAGCGCCGCGTATCCGAGGTAAAACAGCGGCGCCTGGGTGATCTTCCAGTGCAGCGAGTGGCGCCGGTTGAAGGTGTCACCCAGCGTGTAGGTGGTGGCCAGCCCGACGGCGTTGGCCCCGACCAGCGACGCGTTCAGCAGCAGGATTGCGAACAGCGCGCCGACGGTGTACCCGGCGTGATGGGACAGACCCGACGCGACCGCGCCAGCGTCGGTGAACTTGCCAAAGTCCCCGGTGCCGGAGAATCCGGCCGCCGCCGCGGCCATCAGCGCGACTGCACCGGTCATGACCACGACGATGCCGATTCGTAGGTCGTGGCGCGCATAGGGGATCCAGCGCGGGGTGATGCGCTTGTCGACCACGTTGGACTGCTGGAAGAACAGCTGCCACGGCGCCACCGTGGTGCCCACGATCGCCACGATCAGCAGCAGCAGCGTCGAGTCCAACCCGCCGGGAAACTGCGGCTGCAGACCGGCGGTGATCTCGCCGCCCGGGGGGTGGACCAGCCACAACAGCGGAATCACCAGGACGTTCACCGCGATCAGCGCGAACAGGAATCGTTCCCACCGGCGGAACGAGCCGCCCGCGACCACCGCGAACAGCACCAGCGCCGCCACCGGCACACTGATGGACTTCGGTAGCCCGAAAAACGACAACGCCAGGGAGATACCGATGAACTCGGTCACGATGGTCAACGCGTTGAGAATGAACAGGTCACCGACGCTGAACCAGCCCCAGAACCTGCCGAACCGCTCGAAGATCAGTTTGGCGTGACCGACACCGGAGACCGCGCCCAGGCGCAACACCATCTCCTGATTGACGTAGAGGACCGGGATCAGCAGCGCCAGCGTCCAGACGAGCGCCATGCCGTAGTTCTGCCCGGCCTGACTGTAGGTGGCGACCCCGCCGGCGTCGTTGTCGCCGACCATCACGATCAGCCCCGGACCCATGATGACCAGCAGCAACCGCAGCCGCTGCCACCAGTTGCGACCCTGGCCGGTGTCGCGGCGGTCGATGGTGCCCAGAGCACCAACGATGTCGCCGACGTGGGCCGGATCCCGTACCGCCGACGTGGGATCGGCCGGCATGGTGGCTGCGGCGCGGGCGCCGCCAGGTGGGTTGTTGCGGCCCCGCGGGCTGTATGAAAACAGCGACATGGTTCTACCTTTCGAAAAGCGCGCAAACCCGAAGGTGCACGGGTCTGGGATTGAGGGCGGTGTCGGTCGCGAATAGGCAGGGTGGTCCGCCCGACACGGGCGGCGTCCGGCGGCGGGAGCCGTTCGAGGGCTAGCCGGCGCGGCGGCGGCGCGGGCGCGGGTCCGCGTCGATGTCGCGCATCAACTCCACAAGGGCCAGCGGAATGTGGGTGACCTCGGCGACGGTGAGTGGATCTCGTCCGTCGCGCAGCATCGCCCGGGCGGTGAGCATCCGGATTCTCACGGCTACGCCGTCACTGCGGTCCACGGCGGCGCCTCCTCAGTGTCGGTCTCGTGGCTGGTACTCGGGCGCCCACCTGCCGATGTGCCCGCCCATCGATGCGGTGATGACAGCGAGTGGGGTGTAGGACGCAGACAGGTACGCCCGCTCCTGCGGGGTCAGCTGCCGCCGCGCCCAGAACTTCTGCAAATAGCCGCGGCACACCGGAACCCACGCAGACCACCACGTCGGCACGAAGCGGTGCGACGAAAAAATAGCCATGACGAACTCCTCTACGACAGGGGGACGGCGCAGCCGATGCAGTGCCACCAGCCCCGAAAGATCCAGCGTCTTTTCCCGCGCCTATCGGCCGGACGGACGTCGACAGCGACAGCGAGTGGTTTCAGGCTGCGAACGACGCAACCGTGCCGCGACCGCGCAGGAACAACACTGAACCTGGATACGGATGAGGTTTATCGCTGGTACTCACTGTGTTCCTCACCTCCTCGCAGCCGGGACGCACGCGGGCGTCGTGTCGCAAAACACACCGGGGAGGACGAGCGGACGGAACGACCGCCGGCACCCCTCTCGTCAGAGCTTCGGCACTGCACGACGTGTCCGCGATCGAAAGCCTTGCCGCGGAAGCCACTTGGGCTCAACCCTTAATCCGGGAAGAGCTGTCCTGACCGGGGGCGTCTTTCGACGTTCGGGGTCAGT
>DATMMZ010000205.1:0-14824 GCA_035569455.1 Mycobacterium sp.
GAACCCAACGTCACTTTGAATTTGCCGTTGCGCTCTTCGGTAGTCGTTCCGACGTATTCGAGCAGCGACAGAACGTCACGCCACTCGATGTTGCCGCTGGTCGGATGGCTGAAGATTTTCCGGACAGTATCTCGGTGATGACTACTGAGGTGCACGTCCCTGAACCGTCCTGCCGAGCTGGATGGACAACTCCATCGTGTCACAGTCCCACCTCCCAGGCCTCAAGATCCCTCCATCGGCGAGGTACTCGATGTGGGGTCCGGCGACTGCGGCGCTGTCACATCAAGATCGCACGGGACCTTCCAGCCGCAAACATCGCTGCGCGGGCGTATAGGTCGATCATCGAGTGCTCGCAGAGCTTTGCCAGCGTAATCGGTATGCACAGTGCAAGAATGTTCCGGTGACGAGCTGCCTGGCAGGTCCCGCGTTGAACGGCGGAGAGGTGTCGTTGATGGCCCGTCGATGGGCACGCCGGTCAGTCGCGTTCTGTTTGCGGAGTCGGGCGGGGGACGCAGAGGAGCGACGTGGCAGGGTTACTCAACGCGTTTCCCCGCGATGGCGACATCCCTCGGCTTCGAAGGACACAGGACAACCGCCGAGGCGATGACATGACACCGGCCGAAGTTGCGTGTGGGTCGTGTGGCGCCGAGCTTCGAGTGAACGCGAAGTTCTGTGACACATGCGGTGCGGCAGCCATTTCTGCCAGCGAACCGGCTGAATACAAGCAGGTGACGGTGTTGTTCGCGGATATCGTTGGGTCAATGCGTATCGCTCCGGTGGTGGGCGCGGAGCGGTTACGCGAGATCGTGGCCGACGTGGTGAGCAGCGCAACTGTCGTGGTGCGGCGCTACGGTGGCATGGTCGAGAGTTTCACCGGCGACGGCATTATGGCGGTGTTCGGTGCTCCAGCCGCTCTCGAAGATCACGCTTTTCGGGCGTGTCTGGCGGCCTTGGGTATTCAGGAGGAAGCGAAACGCTTAGCGGGCGAGGTCCTAGCCCGTGATGCCGTCGAGTTACGAGTGCGGATCGGTCTGAATTCGGGGCAAGTCGTCACCGGTGAGAGAGGTCCCGGCGCTCGCGGCTACACCACGATCGGCGCTCAGGTGGGCATGGCCCAGCGGATGGAATCCGCCGCGCCACCCGGCGGGATTATGCTCGCCGAATACACGGCGCGGCTGGTGGAACATGCCGCAATCCTCGGCGAACCCGAGATGGTTCACATCAAAGGCAGGGATGACCGCGTGCTGGTGCGCCAGCTTCTAGGCGTCGAGCTGCAGCGCGGGCGCAGCGGAAGGCGCGAATCGACTCTTGTTGGGCGCCAGTGGGAAATGGGCGCGCTTGCGGGAATGCTGGATCGGTCGATTAACGGCAACGGGTTTGTAGTCGGTGTCGTCGGTCCTCCTGGCATTGGCAAGAGCCGCATCGCGGCTGAGATCGCAGCCGTTGCGGCGAAGTCTGACCTGGAGGTGTTTTCGACTTTCTGTGAGTCGCACGCAAGCGAGATTCCGTTCCGCACAGTGGCTCAGCTTCTGCGGGCAGTGCTGGGCGTCGAAGGGCTGGAACAAGAAGACGCCAGGGCGCGCGTGCGGGTACGAATTCCCGACGCCGAGCCCACAGACCTGTTGTTTCTCGACGACGTGCTCGGCATCCGTGACACCACTCTGCCGCTACCGGACATTGCCCCCGATGCCCGCCGGCGACGGTTGACCGCGCTGGTCAATTCGGCGTCCCTAGTTCGCACCACCCCGGTCGTCTACGTCATCGAAGACGTGCACTGGATCGATCAGAGCAGCGAGCGGTTGCTCACCGGCTTCTTGTCGGTGATTCCGCAGACCCCGTCTCTCGTGCTCATCACCTATCGTCCCGAATACAGCGGACCATTGAGCCGGACTCCCGGTGGCCAGACAATCGCGTTGGCGCCGTTGAACAATCACCAGACGGGGACGCTCGTTGCGGAATTGCTCGGCACGGATCCCTCCCTGGGCGGGCTCACCGCCCATATCGCCGGCCGGGCCGCGGGCAATCCGTTCTTCGCCGAGGAGATCGTGCGTGATCTCGCCGACCGACGCGTGCTGCAGGGTGCCCCAGGGGCGTACACCTGCCCGAGTGGCGCCAGTGAGGTAGAGGTGCCGGCTAGTCTGCAAGTGGCCATTGCAGCGCGCATCGACCGGCTCGGACCGGCGGCCAAACGCACGCTTTACGCCGCCTCGGTGATTGGCCAGAGGTTCGGCGCCGGCCTGCTGGGCAATCTCGCCGACACGACCGCCTTGACCGGCCTCATCGAGGCCGAACTGATTGACCAGGTGATGTTCACGCCGCGCGCGGAATATTCGTTTCGTCACCCGCTGATCCGCACCGTCGCCTACAGATCACAACTCAAATCGGAACGCGCGGACCTGCACCGGCGTTTGGCGGACATCATCCGGAAGGAGCATCCGGACTCGCTCGACGAGAACGCCGCGCTCATCGCGGAACACCTGCAAGCCGCCGGTGACCTGCACGAGGCGTTCGACTGGCATATGCGTGCGGGAACGTGGTCAATCAGCCGTGATATTCGCGCCGCCCGCATGAGTTGGCAGCGTGCGCGCCAGGTAGCCGATCAGCTGGCCGTCGACGACCCCGCCCGAATGTCGATGCGTATTGCACCGCTGAGATTGGTGTGTGGGACTTCCTGGAGGGTCGTTGACAAGATCGAAAACACCGGTTTCGAGGAACTCCGGCAACTGACCGCGGAGGCGGGCGACAAAGTGTCGCTCGCCATTGGAATGGCCGGGCAGGTGACCGTGCTTGCCATCCGCGCGATGTTCCGCGAAGCGGATCTATTGACCTCGGAGTACGTCAGCTTGATCGAGTCCATTGGCGACCCGACACTGACCCTCGCGCTGCTGTACGCGGCCATGGCCGTCAAGCGCTTCACCGGCGAGACGGCCGAGATCCTGCGGTTGGCGCAGCAGTGTATTGACCTCGCTGACGGAGACGTTCGCAAGGGCAATCTGATACTCGAATCACCGCTAGCTGCCGCGATCACATTCCGCGGCACCGCACGGTGCTGTCTGGCGCTTCCGGGGTGGAAGTCCGACCTCAAAACGGCCTTCGAGATGGCCCGCACGTTCAACCCGACGATGCGCTCGCTGGTGATGATGTACGGATTCGGGTTCGCCCTCGTGAACGGTGCGCTCCGTGTCGATGCCGATTCGCTGCGCGACACGGCTGAGATGCTCGACGCCGCGGAACGCTCCGGCGACGATTTCCCTCTTGCCACCGCACGGTTCGTGCGGGGTCTTGCTCTTGTTCACTACGACGGTCCGGAGCGAGAGGCGGGGTTCGAACTGCTCAACCAGGCACATGATGCCATTCTGCGCGAGCAATTCAGCTTCGCCATGCGACCGGTCATTGAGCTGCACTATGCGAAGGAGAAGCTCCGTACGGGCGATCTCGCCGGCGCGATCGAATCGTCAAGGGCGATCGTCGAGGAGGAATACGATTCCGGCGAGATGGCGTTTCGCGCGGCGGCGGTAGCGGTTCTCGTCGAATCGCTGGTTGCCCGCGCCGCCGATGGTGACCCGCGGGAGGCCGAGGTTGCCGTCGAGCGGCTGGCCGCCGTCCCGACCGAGCCGGACTTCGTTGTGAATGAGGTGGCGCTGTTGCGGATGCGGGCGCTACTCGCCCGTTGCCGCGGCGATCAGCACAGCTATCACGAGTGGCGGGACCGCTACCGAACGCAAGCGGGTTCGACTGGCCTTGAAGGCCATATCGCGATGGCTGAGGCTATGACGTGACCGCCGAAAGCGGTGTCCTGCTTCGTATTACACCGGCTTCGCGCTGTCGACCTGATCCTGGTCGTATTCGATGACGGGCGGGGATTCGCCGTACACGTCGAGGGTGTGGATGAAGCGGTGCAATCCCATCACGCCGGCGCAGGTGAACCCGAGCTCGATGATCTGCGCGGCGGTGAAATGCTCACTCAATCGCTTGTAGAACTCATCGTCCATGGCGTGGTGGTCGGCAGAGAGCAGGTCGAGGAATTCGACTGCCATCTGCTCCTGCGGGGTGAGCGTGTCGTGGCCCGGCGCGAGCAGGCATGCGACATCCTCATCGGTGATCGAGTCATGCTTGCGCGACTGGCTACAGGGTTCGCATTCGCCGAGTTGGGCGCTGCGTATGCGCAGTAACTCCAGGATCCGGCCGCCGAGCAGGGTGCCGGCACCGAGGTGGGTCCTGGCCATATTGACCTGGTCGAGCTGTGGGCTGCGGTAGGCGAAGATCTGTAAGGGCACCGGGGTCGCGTAGAGGCCGGCGGCGACGCCTGCCTCCACGATTTCGCGTGAGTGTGAGCTGAGCTCTTCCATGGGGATTGGTGCAATACGCGGCATCGAATCAGGCTATCTTTTTTGTGCGTCACTGAAAAGAAGTGGGAGAACTCGATGTCCAGACTTGCCGGAAAGGTCGCCATAGTTACCGGAGGTGCGGGCGGGATTGGTGCGGCGACGGCGCGTGAATTGGCTCGCGAAGGCGCCGCTGTCGCAGTCGTCGATATCGACGAGGAGAAGGCCGTCGGAGTCGCCGAAGAAATCCGCCGCAACGGTGCGCACGCAATTGCGCTCGGTGGCGATCTCTCGCAGGAGCATGCGGCACACTCCGTGGTGCAATCCACCGTGGCCGAGTTCGGCCACGTCGACGTTCTGCACAACAACGCGGCCCTGACTACCAGCAGCTTCCTGTCCCGCGACACGACGGTGTGCGAGATGTCGCTCGATGTGTGGCAGCGCTCGTTGGAGGTCAACCTCGGCAGTCAACTGCTGATGTGTAAGCACACCATCCCCGAAATGCTGAAGAACGGTGGCGGCTCGATCGTCAATATGTCGTCGGGAGCGGCGTTTTCGGGTGACCGGACCCGTCTGGCCTACGGGGTGTCGAAGTCGGGGGTACACACCCTGACGATGTACGTGGCCACCAGCGAGGGCAAGCGGGGCGTGCGGGCGAACACCATCGTGCCCGGGTTGATCATCACTGACGCCGTACGCGCTCATCTATCCGACGACATCATCAGCGGCCTTGGTCGCGCTACCCTGACGCCCTACCTCGGACAACCGAAAGACGTCGCCGACCTGGTCGTTTTCCTGGCTTCGGAGCAGTCTCGCTACATCACCGGGCAAATGATTTCGATTGACGGCGGAATGTCCGCCCACGTCACCTTAAACAGCGGTGATTAGATCGCCGGCGACTCGGTCGTGCAATGTGGTCGCCTACCATTTTTTGGCACGCCAATATCGCGGCGCGCCGGCTGCCGAATAATTTGTTAAGTTGTGCGAAACCGTGAGCTCAACTATTTGTCGGCCCGAGTGAATAGGCGCCCGTCTCCGGGTGGTGGTACCAGCCGCTGGCGGCCTGGGTGCCACCGTCGACGTGGATCGTTTGCCCGGTGATGTAGCTGGACATATCCGACGCGAGAAACACTGCGGCACCTGCCATCTCGTCGACGTGACCCGCGCGCCCCATCGGGACCGTGAGCCCGAATCGCTGCTCGGAGCCTGGCGGCGCAATTTGCCTGATGCCTTCCGTCAGGGTGATATCGGGCGCCAGCGCGTTGACCCGAATGCCATAGGGCGCGAGCTCGAGTGCCGCGGTCTTGGTGTAGTTGATGACTCCGGCCTTGGCGGCCGCATAGGTCGCGTAACCGGGTGCGGCGCGGACCCCCTCGATCGAGGTGACGCTGATGATGCTGCCCGGCAGTTTCTTCTCGACGAGAATGCGGGCCACCCGCTGCGTGCACAGGTACACGTGGCGCAGGTTCGACTTGTACAGTGCGTCCCAACCGTTTTCGCTGGTGTCGAGGATCCCTGACCAGAAAACTCCGCCGGCATTGTTGACCAGGATCGTCACCGACCCGAGTTCGGCGGAGGTCTGCGCCAACGCGGCGTCCACGGCGGCACTGTCCCGGACGTCGACGGCGATACCCAGCGCAGCGATCTCCTCGGCGGCCGACGCACACGACTCGGGGTTGCGTTCCCAGATCGCGACCCGCGCGCCGAATGCCTTCAGCCCCGCCGCGATGCCACGGCCGATGCCTGCGCCGCCACCGGTGACGACCGCGACACGGTCGGTCAGCAGAACGCTTGAGGGATCGAGTGCCATGACGCCGAATATAGAACAATCCCCACTTCAAGGTTTACAGTCTTCACTAAATCTGTTCGATATGTAACCTGGGAGGGCCTGCCATGCCCAGCACGATCTTCGTCACCGGCGCGACCGGGCAGACCGGCGGCAACGTTTGCGAGCAGTTGATCAAGCGCGGCGACCAGGTTCGCGCCCTGGTCCGCAATCCGGACGAAGCCGCCGCGCTGGCCGGGATCGGTGTCGAACTGGTCAAGGGCGACATCCGGGACTCCGACGATGTGCTGCGCGCGGCCAAGGGCGCCGAGGCGGCGATCCACTGTGCGGCATTGCTGGGCGGCGCAAGTCAGGACCTGGAAGACTTCAAGGCCGTCAACATGGTCGGCACGGCGAACGTCCTGGACGCGGCCAAAGCCCACGAATTGCGTCGGGTGGTTGCCCTGAGCACAGCCACCTTCCTCAATCTGAGCACCGGCGTCGACTTCGAAGAGGCACCCGTTCTCAAGAACCCGCCCAACGACCCCTACACCGTCACCAAGCTCGCCGCTTTTTTGGAAGCACATCAGCGCGCTGCCGCGGGCCAAGACGTACTGACGTGCCATCCCGGCGCGATCTTCGGTCCTGGCCTGGTGGTCGAACGCGCCTTGCATCGCACCAGCTTCAACAGGGTACTGCTGGCGGGCATGCGCGGAAAGATCAAGCGCTATCTCGCTTTTCCGGTGACGTGGGTGGCGGGAGCGGATGTCGCGAAAGGGTCGATCGCCGCGCTGGACAAAGGTGTGTCCGGGGAGCGCTATCTGTTGGTCGGCCGGCCCGAGGACACCTTCAGTACCGCCGGCGGCATCAATCGTGCCTGCGAGATTGCCGGAATCGACCACCACGTCGAGGATCTCGACTACCGCACGGATCCCGAGGCATTGACCGCTGAATTCGGGCCGACCTTGATGGCCATCGCGGAAGCCGCGGCCAAGAGCGCGCGCAAACCCAGAGCAAAGGACAACCTGACCACCCGGCGCCTCGGCTACCAGCCCATGTCGTTTGACGACGGACTGCGACTGCTGATCACGTGGCTGCGCGAACTCGGCAGACTCTAGGAGCGGCCGTCGTGTCGATCGTCGGATCGCGCAAATCCGGCTCAGATCACGGAGATTTGGCCGACCGCATCCTCGACGCCGCCCAGCGACTCGTGTTCCGCACGGGCGCCCGGAAGATGTCGCTCTCGGATGTGGCGACCCTGGCCGGGGTGTCACGGCCTACCATCTACCGCTACTTCGTGTCCAAAGAAGAACTCATCGATGCGCTGGGAAAACGCGAACGCCGGCGCTTCAGCGCGGCGATGGACAAAGCGATGTCCGGAGTCGTCGGAATCGCGCGCCTGGAGACCGCGGTCGATGTTGTCGCGACTTTTGTCGAGGATCAACCGCCCGGGTGGCTGCTCGACCTCGAGCCGGGGTTCGCGCACGAACAAATGGCGCAAGCGTTACCCATGCTGACCGAGGTGTTGATGGTGGTCTTGCAGCGCTGCGCCCGCGAGGACGCCTTCGCCACAGCGGTGGACCCCGTCGACCTTGCCGGCGCGATTGCGCGAACCGCCTCGAGCCACTACATGTTTCCCGACACTGACCGGGCGGCGACGCGCCGACAGATCCGTGCCGCTGCCGGTCTTTCCAGTTAGCTGCCTACAGCGTCGACGGGGCGAGGATTACCGGGGTGGGTCGCGAGCCGGGCTGCTACTGCCGATTACACACGTACGAGTTGTCCCGGCCCATGTAATCGATCACGATTTCATTGGGAGTGACCGTGCTGCTCGGACGGAAAACCTCAACGGAGAGCGAGGTGTTGGCATCCGCCCACACCCAAAGTGTGGAATTCTCCGAAACCCAACCTCCCGGCGGACTTTCGTGGCGTGTGTCGCTGTAGCAGGGCGGCAAGCCCCGCCACCACGTCGCACCGTGCGTGTCGTACTTGCGCCCGGTGGCGAATTGCTCCCTCAGAAACTCAACGGTGTCGTCGTAGGGCGCGCTGTAGTTCCAGCGCTCTTCAAGAGAGCTGTTACCTGCGAGAGCTACGCCGGCCGGGAGATCGACGTCGGCCAGCGCGGAATGCGCTGCGGGCTTTAGCTCGACTGTCGGCGGTGGTGCCGACGTGACCGTCGGCGATGCCGGTGCGGCGTTAGGGGTGCTGGGCGGCGGGGGTGCGTGCGTGCACGCGGTCGCAGCGAGCACCGCCAGGACTGCGGTCGGTGTCTTCATCGTTCTTCGCCTTCGTTGTAGCGCGGTTACTGGGATGAATCACGAGCGGAAGACACTGGGCGAAGTCAGTGTCATTTGCGAGGTCGCAATACAGGTGTCACCAGCTCACCGGTGTTGAGGTAGCTGTCGAGGTTGTGGATCGCGAGCAGCGCCATCGCCCGACGGGTCCGTGCTGTTGCGCTGCCGATGTGCGGGAACAGCACCACGTTGTCCAGGGTGAGCAGTTCGGCAGGCACATTCGGCTCATCGGCGAAGACGTCCAGCCCAGCTCCGGCCAGCCCGCCGCCGGCGACCAACTCCACCAGCGCGTCCTGGTCTACGACGCTGCCGCGCGCAATGTTGATCAGGTACCCCTCGGGGCCCAACGCCTCGAGGACGGTGCGGTCGACCAGATTGCGCGTCCTGTGGTCGCCCGTCGCGGCGACGACCAGAACGTCGACCGACTCGGCCAACTCCACCGGCGACTCCGCATAGCGGTATGGCGACCCATCGATCCGGTGGCGGTTGTGATACGCGATGGCACAGTCAAATCCGAGCAGCCGGGTCGCGATAGCCGAGCCGATCCGGCCCAAGCCCAGGATCCCGACCTGAAGGCCGCTGACGTCCCTGGCGTAAGGAAACTGGCCGTCGCGCGCCCATCGACCCGCCCGCACGTAGCGGTCGGCGGCGCCGAAACGGCGCAGTGCCATCAGGATCAGCCCCAGTGCTGTATCGGCGACGGTGTCCGACAGCACGTCCGGGGTATTGCTCACGCCGATACCACGGCGCTTCGCCGCCTCCAGATCGATTGAATCCACGCCGGCCCCGTTGTTGACGATCGCCTCCAGGTTGGGCAGCGCCGCGATGGTGTCGGCGTCGACGCCGGGGTAGCCCGACGTCACCAGCACGCGGATGTCGGCCGCATGCTCCGCGAGAAACTCGGCCCGTTGCGGACCGTCCGGAAGCTTGGGGGTTTCGTAGCGCGCCCCCAGCTCGGCTTCGAATGTCCGCTCGAACTCGCCGATCCGTAGCACGTCATTGGTCTTCTTCACCGTCACGCTGCCATCATCTCCTAAGTCACCAGGAAACGTATCCACTTGCAATACAACCCATTCGGACGATGTGCGACTACCATGGCCGCAGGCTGCGACATCGCCCTTCGGGAGGCTCCAGTGAGCGAGCATGACGTACGGATGATCATCTTGTCGACCGACGACCTGGATGAATCGATCCGGTTTTACAGCGAGACGTTGGGGATGTCGCTGAAGTTCCGCGATGGAGCCCACTTCGCAGCCCTCGATGGTGGGTCGGTCACTATCGCGCTGGCGACCGCAGTGGACCACCCCATGCCCGGGCAGGTTGTCATCGGCGTCAAGACCGCTGACGTCGACGCCGCGGCGAAGGCCGTCGAAGCCAGCGGTGGCGGCATCGTGAAAGGCCCGTACGACGACGCACACGAACGCCGTGCCGTGGTCTACGACAACAAAGGCAACGGCTTGGTCTTCTACAGCCCGCTGGCCCGCTGAAAGCCGTGCGAGCGGTTTGGTTGTCCGGGAAGCAATTGCCGCACCGCGTTGTTCCTCGGGCATGCGCATTGGAGTCGTGTTCCCGCAGACCGAGCTTGGTGGAGACCCCGCAGTCGTACGTGCCTACGGGCAGCGCGTCGAAGAACTGGGCTTCACCCACATCCTTGCCTACGACCACGTCGTGGGCGCCGATCCCAGCGTCCACCAGGGCTGGCAGGGTCCCTACGACATCGACACAACGTTTCACGAGGTGTTTGTCATGTTCGGCTACCTGGCCGCCGTCACCTCACTCGAACTCGTCACCGGCGTCATCATCCTGCCGCAGCGACAATCGGTGTTGGTGGCCAAGCAGGCCGCCGAGGTCGATCTGCTCACCGGCGGGCGGTTCCGGCTAGGCATTGGGCTGGGCTGGAACGCCGTCGAGTTCGAGGCGCTCGGCGAGAACTTCACCAACCGTGGCAAGCGCTCCGAGGAGCAGGTCGAGGTCATGCGCAGGCTGTGGACCGAACGGTCGGTCACCTTTAACGGGAAGTACCACACGGTAACTGGCGCGGGCCTCGCCCCGATGCCCAACCATCGGCCGATCCCAGTCTGGTTCGGGGCGGCCTCCGACCGCGCCCTTGAGCGCGCCGGGCGACTCGGCGACGGCTGGTTCCCGATGGTGGGCCCCGGGCCCGGCCTCGACCACGCGCGTGAGCAGGTGAAGCGCGGGGCGGTGGCCGCGGGCCGCGACGCCGACAGCCTCGGCATGGAAGGCCGGGTCAACTGGATCGGCGACCGCGACAAGGCCGCGGCCGACATCGCCACCTGGAAAGCCGCCGGGGCCACTCACCTGTCGGTGAACACCATGAGCGCCGGCCTGGCGGCTGTCGACGACCACCTCGCCGCACTGGAGCAGATCGCTGCCGACCTGCCGTAGCACCGGAGTGGCAGGCGTCACCCTTGGATCTGAGATACAAGTTAGATACGCTCTAAGTGCAAGTTGCATGGAATAGGGAGCGTCATAATGTTCATCACGAAACTGATTGTCGGCGCGGTTATCGTTCTCGGCTCCGGTGCAGTGGCAGCAGCACCAGCCAGCGCCGACCCGAACCCATCCAGCACCCACCCGAACCCGTTCGGCAGCCTCACCTGCGGCTGCCAAAGCACAGCTCCAGCCTCCGGCGCGGCTTTGAGGGACCAGATTGATCGGGGAATCCGGAACGGTCTCTCTGGCTTCAGCGCGGCCGCAAGGTAGCGGGCTTTCCGGAGCGCTCGCGCCCTCGAGTGCGAATGCCATCGTCTCCACGCCGAGGTGGCATTGCAGATGTACGACCTCGCGGCCGTCGAGCCGGCCGAGATCGCGCCACTCAAACGGAGCGAACCAGCTCATCCGGTCGCGATCGCCGATGCCATAGAACCGGCTGCGTACGTGGATCGGTGCCCGAGCATCCCAGTTGCGGTTATTTGCACGGATTTTCGCCTACACATCTTCCCCGAACACCACCATGGCATCCCTTCGGTCGTCGCGTCCGACCCTAGAGCCAGCTCGACACTGGCGAATAGCCGCAACACGCTGAGCCCTGGACAATCAGCGAAGGCCGGAAGCGGGCCGCCGTCAGCGAGGGCCCGCAGCAAGCGCCGCCACCGGCATTTCGACGGATCCACGGCACGGGCCGCCGGAGATGTCGGTGTGCCACGTACCGCGCAACGACCCGTCCGGCTGAGGCGTGTAGAAGGCCCACGACTTCGCGGGTGCCCACACCTTCGGAACCCCTTCTCCCATATAGCAATCCCACTGAAAATCGAAATGCTCAACCCACCTGGCGCCGTCCCAGGTGTAGTGAGACGGCGTCGGCAGGGTCGGGTTCTTGGGAATGGGCCCATCGGTGGCGGTCGCGATGCACTTGCCTGCCGAACACGAAGTCACGAAGACGTAGTCGGCGCTGAACGCGGGCTCGGTTTGGCTGGCGGCCACGCTGGTACCGGACTTTTCGGCGGCATACCGCACGAGCGAGTATTTGCCGTTCCACGACGGCATCGCCGCGTGCACCGCAAAAGCGGGCGTGCCGAAGATGGCGATTGCCATGGCACCAAACATCGCAGCCGCCCGAATTGCACCCCTCGATCGCGGACACATCGTCCTAATGGTCCGGGTTCGACGACTCAACGGAATATCAGCACGGACACGATCGCGCTTTAGTAGCTCGAGTCCAACTGAAACTTGGTGGCGCCAAACGGTTCCGACGTGCCAAGCGCGAACACCGTCGACGGCTTCACTCGATAGACATACCACGGCGCCGGGCCGGCCGACGGGGCGCTGTACTCGG
Organism: Mycobacterium sp.; assembly: GCA_035569455.1. GTDB lineage: Bacteria > Actinomycetota > Actinomycetes > Mycobacteriales > Mycobacteriaceae > Mycobacterium. Next base: position 12,181 of record DATMMZ010000205.1, read on the forward strand.
CATTGAGGGCGTCGCCCGCGACCTCGGCGGGCCATCCGGAACGGACGAAAGTCTCTGCAACGCAAGCTAATTCGTCCGCATCGGTAACCCGATCAGCGGCGCCTTCGATGACAAGGTCGAACGGATCGGTGGCGACGCTGACCACGCATCGGGGATCGCGTGCCAAGTTGCGAGATTTCCGAGTCGCCGGCCCGGAGGTGAAGTACCAGCTGCCGCTGCGCCGAACCACCCCCAGCGGCATCACATGCGGGCTGCCATCGGGATTGATCGTCGTGAGCCACGTCGTGTGGCGTTGCGGACCACCGGTGCCTGGCGCCTGCGTCAGCTGACTGTCCAGCACCGCTTTGACGCGGGCCCATTCAATCGTCGGCGCTCCGTACCCGTCGAGGTTGCACTGTGTGATCGTCATATCGGTAATATTTCCACACGTCCAGGTCAAGACATGGAACACGCCGTGAACAGCGAAAACACCCGACTGTGGTTTACCCCACCTGACGCGGTTTGAGGCCAATGTGTGGCCAAAATCTGGCCATGTCAGTCCACCGTCACGGGCACCGTCCACTCGCGTGGCGGTGGGCATCCCGGTTGCCACGTGGGCACCGGCACCAAAGTGTCGCCGCGTAGCTCGTACAAGCTCCAGGTGCGGTCGTGGGGCCGGTGTGCCAGCGGTAGCGAATCCAGTTCACCCCATCGGTGTAATTGCACGTTCTCGCCAGCGTGAAGTCTCTCTAATTGCCGGTGCATGTGGCTAAGCGACATGATGCCGTCACGAGGATCGAGCCGACCCATCGGCAACCGCTTCTCGTACAAGCGATCAGTTCCTCACGCAACGACCGTGTGCGGCGCTCAACCAACGGCACCGGGATGCCACCTCTTAATGGCAGCGTGACGTGCCCGCCGCGTCTCCTGTGACACGTACCGGGGATCGGCGGGCGCATCGGTGTTGATCTTCGTCAGCAACCGGGACACTAGGTTGTCGCATTGCCTTATCTCGCAGCTCAGCCGCACCAAGTTTTTGAAGTCAGTCGGGTCGGTGTTCTCATACCGACCCGCCAGATGCACGCGACGGTCAATGGTGGCGGCAATCCTGTCCAAGTGCTCACGGTCGCACGCGGACCACGTGAGTTTCATGCCCGCCCGCTCAGCCGACTCGACCAACTCCGAATCAAGCTGAGCCAGCAGCCGTTCCGACTCCACCGACCGCTTCACCATACCCACAGCCTATCCCCAGCAACCCCCACGAACGAACCACACCAGCCTGCCTCTCCCCTTACACCGAGTGGGCCGTGCGCGGAGGGTGACCGGGGGGAGGGTTCCCTCTGGAGGTGGTCGGAGTAGGGCGTGGTGGTGTTTGGGGTGTGGTTGCGGGAGGGCCGGTTTCGGGGTGGTTCGCGTTGGGTCGCGGTGGTGCCGTTTTGGGGGTGGATTGGCGTTCTCCGGGGTGAACGGGTGGGTTGTGGTGGGTTGTACCGGAGGCGTGGATGGGCACCATCAGCGGTGGCGCGTTCGACGGCTCGTCCGTTGTGGGGTGGTCGGGGTGGTCGGACTCGAACGATTTTGGGCGACCAACGCTTAACGTACCCGGAATCAGCTACCCCTCGCCGAGCGCCTCCGCTCCTCAGGGGGCATTCAGCTGGGGTGCTCGAGTTCTGTTCGGGCCTGGTCGATTTGGTCGTTAGGCGTACGTCGCCATGGCGGGCGTGGTCATCGTCTCACCCTTGCGGGCGAGCGATTCGTGGGTCTGGCCTCCGAGGACGCTGCGGCATTTTCCATCTTCTTTCCTATGGATTAAGGAAGCTCTGTATTCGGCGCTAACGGCGGTAATACCGGTCCTCCTACCGCTGCGGGAGGTGGTGCCGGAACTGGCATACCTTCACCGGGAAGAACGGGTGCACTCGAAAATCCAGCCGGTTCCATATGATCTTTGCACGCATTCGGAACAGGAACCGTAATATACCATTTCCAAGCGCCAGGGGGATTTGGTGCCGGTGCCATGCTGTTGTCGGGGCACCGAAATGTGCAACTGAGACCGCCGACACCAGCGCCACCAAGGCCGAGAGTGGCTGGGCCGCCAATATTCGCCTCAGAGTTAACACCCACGCCCCCTTGCTCACAGTGCATATGTGATCCATTGATTTCAGTAGGCCAATCACAGTAAGCACCGCCGACAAGGAAAGTCTGTGCTGCGTTGGTGACAGCTGGATAATCACAGAAACCGGCATTGGCCCTCGCTGGCGGGAAAATGAAAATCGCACTAGATACCGTTATCGGAACGAGCCACATTTTATTCATTGACTACCTTCACCAACTTTCTGCTAAGCGATCACGTGAAACTTGATTAATTTCAGACCGGGCATTTTATTCGTCAAACTCCTTCCGGTGTTGGATTGATAGCAATTGATAGCATTTGCTAATGCTGCAAGACGATCGTCAAATTGGGACGGTAGCGCCGCCGCTGCGCTTAAATTGCTGCCATCTTGTTACATCGCCGGAATCCGGCCCTAGACCCCCGCCCCGAGGCGCGAGTTGTGGCGCGGCACACCGACCAACCAGGGGGCATGGGATCACCGGGATGGCCGGTGGCCGCTGAACCGGCTTGGTGCAAGAAGGTGAAACCAAGCCGGATCGTCTATCAGCTACCGCC
>DATMMZ010000206.1:0-2061 GCA_035569455.1 Mycobacterium sp.
AGCCGCTGTTTCGGGCGCTGGACCCGGACAAGGTCAACACCATCGCGACGACCCTGATCACCGTGTTTCAGGGTCAGGGCGGCACCATCAACGACATTCTCGACAACACCGCGCAGCTGACCGCGCAAATCGGGGAGCGTGGCCAGGCGATCGGCGAGGTGGTCAAAAACTTGAACATCGTGTTGGACACCGCGGTTCGGCATCGCCAGGCGTTCGATCAAACCGTCAACAACCTCGAGGTGCTGATCACCGGGCTCAAGGATCACGCAGACCCGCTGGCGGCCGGTACCGCGCACATCAGCAACGCCGCCGGAACGGTCGCCGACCTGCTCGCCGAGGACAGCGCTCTGCTGCACAAGTCCATCAACTACCTGGACGTGATTGAGCAGCCGCTGGGCGAGCAGCACGTACAGCTGAACGACCTCCTCCACAGGCTGCCGACCGCGCTGAACCTGATCGGGCGCACCGTTGGCTCCTATGGCGACTTCGTGAACTTCTACGCCTGCGACATCACGCTCAAGATCAACGGGCTGCAGGGCGGTGGCCCGGTCCGCACGGTGCGGCTGTTCAACCAGCCGTCGGGTAGGTGCAGTCCGCAATGAGAACGCTGGAACCTCCAAATCGGCTGCGCATCGGGCTCATGGGCATCATCGTGGCGGCGCTCGTCGTCGGCGTGGGTCAAAGCTTCACCAGTGTCCCGATGCTCGTCGCCAGGCCGAGCTACTTCGGGCAGTTCACCGACTCCAGCGGACTCAACACGAACGACAAGGTGCGCATTGCCGGCATGGACGTCGGCAGGGTCGAGGGGCTGTCGATCCAAGGTGACCACGTCGTGGTCAAGTTCTCGCTCGGCACCAACGCCATCGGCACCGAAAGCCGGCTGGCGATCAAGACGGACACCATCCTCGGCAAGAAGATTCTAGAGGTCGAGGCGCGGGGGTCCCAGCCGCTATTGCCCGGAGCCACTTTGCCGCTGGGTCAAAGCACTACTCCCTACCAGATCTACGACGCGTTCTTCGACGTCACCAAGGCTGCTACCGGTTGGGACATTGACTCGGTGAAGCAGTCGCTGCACGTGTTGTCGGAGACGGTTGATCAGACCTACCCGCATCTGAGCGCAGCGCTGGACGGTGTGGCCAAGTTCTCCGACACGATCGGCAAACACGACCAGGACTTCAAGCATCTGCTCGCCCAGGCCAACCAGGTGGCCAGCATCCTCGGTGACCGCAGCCAGCAGGTCGACCGGCTGCTGGTCAACGCGAAGATCCTGCTGGCCGCGTTCAACGAGCGCGGACAAGCCATCGACGCGCTGTTGGGGAACGTCGCGGCGGTGTCCAAACAGGTGAAGGGACTCATCAACGACAACCCGAACCTCAATCACGTGCTGGTCCAGTTGAGTCAGGCCACCGGCCTCCTGGTGGCGCGCAAAGACGACCTGGCTAAGGGGTTGAGCGAGGTCGGCGCGTTCCTGCCGTCGTTGAACGAGGCCATCGCGTCGGGACCGTACTTCAAAGTCGTGTTGAACAACCTGGCCCCGGGTTGGATCGCGCAGCCGTTCGTCGACGCGGCGTTCAAGAGGCGTGGCCTCGATCCCGAAAACTTCTGGCGCGGCGCCGGGCTGCCTGCCTACCGGTGGCCTGACCCCAACGGCACCCGGTTCCCCAACGGTGCGCCGCCGCCGGCACCGCCGGTGCTGGAGGGCACCCCGGAGCATCCGGGACCGGCTGTCGGGCCCGGGGCGCCGTGCTCGTACACGCCGGCGAATCCCGGCGGCAATGTCACCACCGGGGACGAGGGTCTGCCGCGGCCGTGGAATCCGATGCCCTGCGCGGGTGCGACCACCGGCCCGTTCGGTGGCCAGGTCTTCCCCGCGCCGATCGACGTGCAGATATCGCCGCCGGACCCGAACGGTTTGCCGCCCACCCCGGGCATCCCCTCCGGCGCGCGGCCGGGTGGCCCGATTCCGAACGTTCCGGGTACACCGGTGCCGCTGCCCGCCGCACCGCCGGGCGGGCGCACCGAGCCGGTGCCACCGGCGCCATTCGCGTTCCCGCCGGGCCC
>DATMMZ010000207.1:0-3605 GCA_035569455.1 Mycobacterium sp.
CGACAACCGGGGCGTTCGGGTTCGCCGCGGGGAGCGCCGCCTGCGCGGCCTTGGTGCAGTTCAGCATCACCGAGACCCAGCCATGCGGCAGGATCTTCTGACTTTCGACGACGCACTGCGCTTGCGGGACGTCACCGCCGACAGAGCCGCCAAACTCCACCATGTAGCCCTGCGACCGCAGGATCTTTACCGCTTGCGCATACGTGTTCCCGGAGACATCGAGCGTGCCGTTGTCGCTGCTGGCTTGCCCCGCGAACAGGAAACCCATGGTCGCAAGCGCAGCAGATCCCGCGGAGACGGCAACAACCTTTTTCACGTGACCTCCGTAGCTGGCTGTGGAGCGAAGATAGCGCAGAAACCCGCGTCACGACACCGACAGGGCCGTTGGCTGCGGGATTGTCGCCGTTTCTAGACTGGGCCTGTGCTCATTGGTTCGCACGTCAGCCCGCAAGACCCGCTCGCGGCCGCTGACGCGGAAGGCGCCGATGCCGTGCAGATCTTCCTGGGCAATCCGCAAAGCTGGAAGAAGCCCAAGCCGCGCGATGACGCAGCGCGGTTGCGGGAATCGGACCTGCCGATCTACGTCCACGCGCCCTATTTGATCAACGTGGCGTCGGCGAACAACCGAGTCCGCATCCCGTCCCGCAAGATCCTGCAGGACACCTGCGACGCGGCAGCCGACATCGCCGCCGCGGCCGTGATCGTGCACGGAGGCCACGTCGACGACGACGATTTGGACGCGGGCTTCGAGCGGTGGCGCAAGGCGCTCGACCAGCTCGAGAGCACGGTGCCGGTATACCTCGAGAACACCGCGGGCGGCGATCATGCCATGGCGCGCCACTTCGACACGATCGCGCGCCTGTGGGACCACATCGGCGACAAGAACATCGGGTTCTGCCTCGACACGTGCCACACGTGGGCGGCCGGCGAGGCGTTGATCGACGCGGTGGAGCGAATCCAGTCCATCACCGGGCGCATCGACCTGGTGCACTGCAACGACTCAAAGGATCCGGCGGGTTCGGGGCGCGACCGCCACGCCAACCTCGGTGCCGGCGAGATCGACGTCGACCTGCTGGTCGCGGTGGTCACGGCCGCCGACGCGCCGATCATCTGTGAGACGGCCGACGACGGCCGCAAGGACGACATCGCGTTGCTTCGCGACCGCACCCGGGCCTGAGCGCTATCAACAGCCGAGCTGGTCGGCCAGATCGGTGAAATCCGAAGCGTTGATGTCGAATTCGTCCTCGTAGGCGACGTCCACCGCGCCACCGACACCGAGTTCGAGCGGACGCGCTACGAACGCGCTCTGACAGCCGAGCCGGGCAGCGGCGCGCAGATCATATTTGTGACTGGCCACCATCATGATCTCGGCCAGCGGCACATCAAGGTAGGTCGCGGCCAAGCGGTAGATCGCGGGGTCGGGCTTGAACGCGCGGGCCATCTCCGCGGTGAAAACGGCGTCCCACTGCAGTCCCGCGTGTTTCGACAAATTCACGACCGCGGAGACGTCCGCGTTGGACAGGGTGGCCACCGTGAAGCGCCGTTTCAAGCGGGTCAGCCCGGGCAGCACATCCGGCCACGCCTGCAGCTTTTCCCATGCCAGGGCGAGCTCGTCGCGGTCCGCGTCGGTAAGCGACCCGAGGCCGTACTGCTCCACGATGCCGTCCAGGACATCCCGGTACACCGCGCGTACAGACATCCAGCCGGTGGGTCCTTCCGCTGCCGGCTGGAGCGCCGCTGTATAGCCGGCCCGCCACGCTCCGACGAACCCGTCCCAGTCCGCGTCTGGAAAGCGGTTTGCGGCAATCCGTTGAGCTTCGCCGCGCACGGTCGAGTAGAAATCGGTCGCCGTGCCCTGCACATCGAAGAGCAAGGCTCGTGGCGCTGGCCGGCGATCGCCCATCACCCAGCCGCCGCTTGCCTACAGCGTTCCTGACCCGTCGTGGGTCACCAAAGGTTCTCGATCTGGTTCAGCGGATCCAAGATGACCGGAATCGGGAGGGGTTCCTTGTAGGTCAGGTTGAACGATTGCTTGGTCATGCCGGGCTTCAACCCGCATTCGTCGCTGGTCAGAATCGTCACGGTGCCGGCGAGCGTGGCCTGATCCCATGAATAGGAGTAGTTCGCGGGCGTCTTGCTCCCATCGGGGCACGTCGCGCCCTTGTCCTTGGTGACGCCCCATGTCCACAGCCCGTTGACCTTGCGCGCGTCACCGCCGTATCCCGGCATGTCGCTGTCCGGCCCGAGGTGCGGGGACACGATGCTGGACATGTGCAGCACGCACCCCGCCTCGACGCACGTCGGCCACAACGTCCACGTCTCGTCCGGCACACCGTCCTGGTGGTACGCGTAGACGCCGTACATCGGGGGGTCAACCGGCCGCGCCGACGCGGGGGTGGCTGTGCCAACCGCAACACTGCCGACGGCGATGGCTAAGAACAGCACGCGTGCGATGGCCACGATGTTCCCTTCCGTCATGCGCTCAGCGTTGCCCAAGTATCACAGTGTTTGCCGCACCCCGATCGCGGAATCACAGATTGATCGGGTCTTGGGGACTGGGCCGCCTCGTGCTGTCTTTGACGGAAGCCTTGAACTGCATTGCGCGGTAAGGCCATCCGGATTCGGTGTTCCACTGCGAGACCACCAAACCCAACCCGCCGACGACGTCGAACCGGGAACCGGGCAGGACATAACCGCCGTAGAGCTGTGCGACCTTGTTGTCGCGGTGGTCTTCATCGCCCCACGCCGTGCCCACGACGGGCATCTGGATGGGCGTGGTGTGCATGTTGGCGACCGGCGATTCCACCACGCGATAGCCCAACGAGTACTTCGACGACAGGAACCCGCCAAGGATCCATTTGCCGGGGCGCAGGCGGCGGAACGTCAGCTCACCCCAGGTCTCGCCGACGGGCGTGATCGGTGTCGGCTCGCCGCCCCATCCCCACTTGCCGCCGGCGAAGCTCCAGCCCGAGTACTTCGAGATGTCGCCGATGTAGCGCGGCCGCACCCGCTGCAGGATGATCCCCTTGTCGCGTTGAAAACCAGTGGAGACCGCGTAAACCCACTCACCGCGGGGGTCGTAATCCCACGACCAGCACTGCGCGTAGCCACCGTGCAGGTCACCGGGAAACTTGGCCCGCTCCCCCATGTGCGTCCACGAGACGCCGCTGTCGTCAGACGTCCAGATCTCGGTCCACATCACCGTGCCGAAGCCGTGGTTGACGATCGCATGCAGGTATAGAGAGTCGTCGACCCGCAGGAGGTCCGACGGGATCACGGTGCTGATGCCTCCGCGGGTCCACCCGGTGCCGGCGTCGTCGTGAATGTAGGGCCACAGCTGGCGGGCGTAGTCCGGGTCGTCGCCGCCCGCATACTCGTAGACGATTTCGTTGTTCGCGTCGCCGGTGCCGATCAACACAACAGGTGAGCGCCAGTCCCCCTGGCCGACACGCCGGCCCGAGAACGTGTCCCCGAACACCGACACCAGCTTCCCGTTGGGCGCGAGGACCGACGCCCCCAAGTCGGTACACGTGACGCCCCACCGCTCAGTGACGTTCGGCCCGGTCAGGTCGACCAATTTGCCTGTCAGCATGGCGCCGACTGCC
>DATMMZ010000208.1:0-8545 GCA_035569455.1 Mycobacterium sp.
GAAACTTCGCCTAACGGGGTGCATAGAGCCCGATGGTCGCACCAAGACGCGTACAAATCAATGCGACTCGCCCCGATGTTGGCGGGTTCTCACCGGACGCCGGGTTCGCCGGTCAATCCGAACCTGAGCGACCGGCCGAAAAGTTGCCCGAATGCCGCCGCTGTGGGCGCGAGAGTTAGCTGCTGCCCTGCTATCCGGCGGCGGGTGGGCGTGCCACGAAGCTGGGACGGAAGCCGTATTGGAGCACGGCGCGGCCGAAGCCTTGACCGGTCATGTTGCCCAGCGGTACCGGGGGCATGCCTGCTGCCGCCGCCGGCGGGGGCACCATTGGTGTGCCCCCCAACGTCGAGGACAGCGGGCTGTGCAACGGTGCGGGGGCGGTCCAGCTCGGCGGTACCGACAATGGGCCGACCAGCGCCGCTCGGCCCAAGCCCGCATCTATGGAGTTGGCAAGACTTGCGACGGCGCCCAGTGGGCCGCACAGCGCGGGCGAAATCCAGCGGCGCGGTCATCGTCGGCCTCCGCTAGCCGGCTTGCAATGTAACTTAAGCCATTTACGCGAGTAAGTTAGTTGGGCTAACCGGTTGCGCGACGTGGTTGCGGAGTTTCCGTGCGTTGTTCTATGACAATGAATTGTGGACGAGAATCAACTCAACTGAGCCTAGCGCCGTAGCGCTCTCGCAAATAGCTACGACGACTTCTTCTCGGCCACTGCCGCGCTAAGGCCTTCGGCCAAGTCCTCGCCGGTCAACTCCTTAAACCGGAGGAGTTGATCCGCGCTGAATTCGGTGAGATCGCTGGCCAGTACCGCGTCGAGGTCCTCGTCATCTAGGCGGAAACTCCGGTGGTCGCGGGCCTTCTCCACCACATTGCGCACGAAGCCGGCATTGCCGAGCGTATCGATGCCGCGAATCAAATCTCCGTCTTCCGAGTAGCTCTCGTCGGTATAAAACTTGGTGTACGACGGCAACAACCGCTGGACTTCTTCGTCGGTGATGACGTCTTCGTTCTCCCGAGCCATCAATTTGGTGAGTGCGAGCAACTCATCGGGCGTGTAACTGAAAAATTCGATTACCGTCGAAAAGCGCCGCCGCAAACCCTGATTCACCTCGAGCATCTTGTCCATTGCCTTGGCATACCCCGCACCGAAGACCACCAGCTCGTCGCGGTGGTTTTCCATGTACAGCAGCAGCGTGTTGATGATCGCGTTGCCGTAGGGGTCGCCTTGGTGGTAGCCCCTCTCGTGCAAGGAGTGCATCTCGTCGAAGAAGACGGCCCCGCCCAATGCCCCCTCGAGCATCTCCTCGGTGTTCTTCTCGGCGTCGGCCATGTACCGGCCCAACAGCTTGGTGCGGCTGGTCTCGACCACCAAAGGCTTGCGCAATACGGTCAACCCGCACAGCTGCTTGCTGAAAGCGCGCGCCACCGACGTCTTGCCGGTACCGGGCGGCCCCAGCAGCAGGGTGTGGCGCGATGTCACCGGTACCGGGAGCCCCATCTTGGCGCGTGCCAAGTTCACCTTGGTCGTCGACTTGATGAGTTTGATTTCCCGTTTGGCGCGTTCCATGCCCAACATCGCGTTGAGCTCTTCATCGCCTTCTGCCAAGTACTTTGCGGCCGCCACGGCGTGGCGCGCGGTCTCGGTTTGTTCGCGGGTGGGCGCGCTGTCTGGATCCCACGGGTCCGTCCGGGCCTCGATCGTTTCCGGGTCGGTCAGTACCAGCCGGTAGTTGGGGTTGTCCAACGCTTCACGGGCCGGGGTGAACTTCGGATCCCGCGAATACACCCGGCGCAAAAGCTCGACGGCCTCCTCCTCGCGACCCACGTGCCGCAAGCACATGCCTTGGGTGTACAAGGCAATGTTGGCCGCGCCCGGCACCCGGTCCCCCTCGATGGCTTCCTGGCCACGCCGGAAAGCCTCTTCGAAGACCCCGAGGGATGCTAGCGCCGTGGTCGCCATCGCCGCTCCCGCCGCCCTCAGTTCGGGGTTCCGCCATTGCGTTCCCTCGGGAAACTGGACGAGCACCTCTGGCCAACGTTGGGTGCGGAAATACAGCACGCCCCGTACGTAGTTGACCAGCTCGGCATCGAAAGGATGGCGGGGTTCGACGCCGTCGAGCAGTTTCGCCGCCTCTTCGAAGCGTTTCGCCTCGGCGAGCACGGCGGCGTAAGCGCAAGTCAGCGACTCCACGCTGGTGACGGCCAGCCGCAGAAACAATCCGTCAGAGACTTCGGGACGGAATTGCAAGTCGGTGACCCCCAGGCGGCGGGTCTCCCAACCGAATGTCCTCACCGCCGCCCACGCGCCGGAGAGCACCTCGATGCTCTGGTCGCCTGCCAGCACCCGCGCTAGCCACGCATCGCACATCCCTGGATCAATGGTGGTAGCCGTGTTGAACATTTGCGACGCCACCTGAGGGTTATGGCTGGGCTGTAGTCCATTGACAGAAATTCCCGATGCCAATAGGCCGGCGACCATCGCATTGCGGGCGTCTTCGGCGATTGATTGGGGGCGGCTCATTGCCCGACAGGCGTGCTCGTTGCGCTCTCCCGCTCCTGACCAATCGACAGCACCACCTCGTCGTGGTCGCGCAACTCCCGGCTGGGTACGACGAGCAGAGGGCGAGTGGTTGGGGCGGGCAGGCTGGCACGCACCGCGGCTAACTGGCGACCGGTGAGCCGGTTGAGTCCTGCCGAGACCTCCTTGGGCAGCCGACTTTCGCTGTGGTAGCGCACCCACGCCGACAGCTGGGGCCGGCCGTCGCTAGTGGTTAGCCGGACCGTCATCACAGTGGCGGCAATGTCGGCGGTGTCTGGCGGCCAGAGCTCATCCAGGGTTTCGGAGTCGATGTCTGAGGGCGACACCCAAAAGCTGGTCGCGAACCCATTGAAATGCTTTAGGTAGCGCCATCCCGGGCGCCTCCAGTTCGGTTCCAGATCAGCCAGTACGGCGCTATCGACCTGGGCGAGCTCGTCAGCAGTCAGCGGCCGAGCCGCACAGCTTTGTCCGTCCAGGTCTTGGGCGAGTCGCTCGGTGGCCGCGACCAACGTCGAAGCCAGCGAATCGCGGGCCACCACCGCGGCAACATTGCGCTGCGGATTCATCCGCAGCACCAACCAGGTGCGGCGCTGATAGAAGGCGGGGCGATCACTCACCACATCCCACTCCTCGGGGCCCCAGTCCTCGAGCGCTGTCAACTCGGCCGCGTTGCCCCCGCGTCGCAGCTTCACCGAGACAATGTCGATGGCATCGAGGTGCATATCGAACTGGCGCAGTCCCTCAGCAACCGCCGCCACCGGCAACACTGCCTCCGACGACGTGCGATGCCGATGCCGCCCCGACGGGTCTTCCTCGCGGTCGTGGACCGCGATCGCCGTGACCAGCTGACCTCGATGCTCACGCACCCCAACCGTGTCACGCCCGAAGCGGCGCTGGTGATCGATCGCGGGGGTGCACCCCGCCGCCAGCGCGGAGCCCGGATCAGCGGACCAGTCCCACAGCCACGCGGGCAGCCCTGAGGCCACTGTGAGGCCGTGATAGGTGACCAATGACAGCAGCGTCACCACCACCGCGATGCCGACCCCAATCCACCACGCGACATGATGATCGGCCTGCCACGACTCCGGGGTATGACTGGCCAACACCAAGATCACAATGTCAATCAGGAACACTGCGGTGACCCGTGGCCACGACAAGGCCAAACCGAACTTGCGCTGAGCCTTCATTCTTGCTCCGCTTTCTGCTTACGTGTTCGGACGACCATCCTCGTAATACCGAACACCGCGCCGCCCACCAGCAGTGCCGTGAGGAATCCTCCGGCGGCTACCCACACTGGCACCATATCGCGGTGCGGGGCCGGCTTGGGCAGGTTCAATGGTGTCGACAGCTGCTGCGGCGGCTTCGCCGGACCGTCCGGTACATCCCAGGTCAGTGCCGCGATTGGGTCGACGACACCGTAGCCAACCTGGTTATCCACCCCGCGAGCCGGCGGCCTGGCCGTCCGGATCAAACGATTGATGACTTGGTATGCCGATAGCTGGGGGTACCTAGCGCGGACTAGCGCAGCCACCCCGGAAACGATTGCGGTCGAAAAGCTGGTACCAGCCGGAACCAGCAACGAATTGTCCGGGCCATCAATCGCGTTGATCAGACCGTCATCACGGGGTGAGAGTCCGACGATGTCCATCCCCGGCGCGGCGATCGACACCCACGGTCCAGCGATGCTCGACGAGCCCTGCCCACCGCCTTGGGTCAGCGGCTGACCAGTGGTATCCACCGCACCGACCGTCAGAACATAGTCGCTGTACCAGGAGGGCGTTACTACTGTGTTGACCGCGTTCCAGTTACGAGGATCACTGGGCTGCAAGGGATCGTAGGGCGGGTTCGGCTTGCAGTCCTTCTTGCTGCTGTCGCCGGCAGCGGCCACGATGACGGCGTTCTTGTCGACTGCTGCGTACCGGACCGCCGCACCCAGCGCGCGCTGGTCGACGATATTGCGCGCACTCATGCACTCCACATCGGAGATGTTGATCACCTGCGCACCCATGTTGGCGGCATGCACGATCGCCCGCGCCATTGTCTGGACGAAGTCGATCTTTTGCGATGTCTGCGGATCTTCATCGCCGGTGTACGGATCTTTCAGGCCAAAGGCGTTGCTGGACTGGCGGATCGCGATTATGTCGACATCCGGGGCGATGCCACTGAACGCATCAGTTGGTCCCGGCGCCGCTGTCGCGGACGGTGGTGGTGGTGGTGGTGATGGTGATGGTGGTGGTTGTTTGGGCGTCGGGCCAGGTGGCCGCGGGTTGGCCGGGTTGTCGACAGTGATTACCCGTCCGCCGCCGGCGTAGCCGGGAATAGTCACCGTGCCGCCGCCGTGGTTGGCTGCCCCCGGAGCGCCCGGAGCGCCTGGAGCGCCTGGAGCCCCTGGAGCCGCCGGAGCCCCCGGACCCCCGGGAGCCTGCGATGGCGGCGATGGCGGCGGCGGCCCTGGTGGCGCCTGTCCGAATGGTCCCGGAGGAGGCGATTCCGACGACGGCGGCGGCGCGGGAACCATGGTCACGGTCTGAGGCAACGGTGACAAGGTCACCGTCTGTGGCGGTGGCGCCTTCGGCGGGGGCTCGGTGGTCGGAATGGTGACGGGCTTGCGCGGCGCTACCGGCGGCCCTGCCGCGCCGCTGGCCGGCGCTGCGCCGATCATTGACGCCACGATGGTGCCGTGGGCATCGCAGTCCGACAACCCGTCACCACCGGCCATCACGTAGTCGCCGCCGGGGATCAGGTGCGGGAACCTGGGGTGTGGCGTCACACCGGTGTCGATCACGGCGACCTTGATCCCAGCGCCCCGGCCGAATTCCCATGCCTCGGCCAAATTCAGCATGTCCATGTACCTTGGCTGCAACCGAAAGTCGGTGCCAGGTAACACCCCGACCTCGGTGCAGTAAGAGTTCTGCTTCATCGGCGCCACCGGTCCGGGCGGACTGTCCGGCGGTACCGCTGCCGGATCAATCGTTGGAGGCGAAATTGCCGACGCCGGCGGCAACCCAGCCAATCCCCCTGAGGTGAGCAGGAGCGCGGCGAGGGTCGCGCGCGAGGCGCGACCGTGCCATCGCCTCGTGCTACCGGTAGCGAATCGCCGCATAGACATCCATCAGCCAGAATGCCAGCGGGAAAATCGGCATCAGGCAGAGGTATTCAATCCATTCCACAAGCTTGCGGAACAACGGGCTGTAGATGGTGTTGGGCACTACCGCCGCAGCTGTCAGGCCTGCCGCCGGCAGTAAAGCCAGGATCCCTACTCCGATCGACACCGACAGTGGCGACGAAAGCACCAGCGCATAGCGCACGACGACCGCCGCGACGATGAGCACCGACGTCCCGGCCAAGGTGATCGCTTGCCAGCGGTCGACATACGAGCGACCGCGCAACATCAGGAAGCCCGAGCAGAATCCGGCCAGCAACAGCGGCAGCCAGCGTTGCCCGGTGTGCGGGTCGCTCAACGAGGTCAGCGAGACGATGATCAACACGCCGAGCCCTACAAGCAAACCGGACAAGTACGAGCGGGCACGTTCGGCTTGCAGCAGGACATCGCGCACCGACGCCGGCCCTTCCAGGACCGGCGGGCCACCGCCGGTCCGGACCACAGTGGTGGGCAGATCGGGCCGCGCTTCAAAGACCCACCGGCTGGTGGCCGCCGGGAAAACCGGCAGCCGGATGCCGGACAGCCGACGCGACAGAGCCGGTGCGAAGTGGTAGGCCAGCACGCAGACCAGCACAACGCAGCCGAACAGCGTCACCGCACTCGTCGCAGCGACCATCCGTGCCAGGCTCGCAACCGTCGCCACCGCGCCGACGGTGATGATTGCCGTGTAAATCGCCAGTCGGCGACCCGTGAACTTCAGGGCAATCGCCGCGGCGACCGTGAGGACCCCGAAGCCCAACAACGCGTTCGGGGACCCTACCGGGCCGGGTGGCGCTGCCGCCGCGGCAACTGTCAGCGGCGCGAGCCCGCCCATCAGCATGATGTCGCCGGCCCGCCGATCCTGTCGGGTGTGGGCTCGCATCAGCATCAGCACGGAGACTGACAACATCAGCACGGCAATCACCGCGGCGTAGATGGTTGTCAGCCATGAGCTGTGGTGCCAACGCCACCAGCCCAGCAAGGCTGACGCAGATACCACCCCTATTGACACCATCGACGCGCCGACCTGCACCGCAACGATAGGGTCGATTGCGGCGAACCGCTTGTGGAGATCGGACGCGACCGCGGTGGAGATGTGCTCGATGACCTGCGATCGATGCTCGGTGTCGGGGATGAACCGAATCCACAATCGGTCGCCGTCGTAGACGTCTTGCTCGGTCAGCGACTGGGTGGCGCGCAAGGGCGTGCCGTCGACCACGCACAGTGCCCACCTGCCGCGCCCCGTGGCCTCGAGCGTGTCTTCGCCAAGTTCCCTGAGCCTGCTGTTGATCACTTTCAGCAGCGGATCGGTCATCACCGAAACCGGGGCGTTGGCATCCAGTAGAACGCCGATCTGGACACCCTCGCCGGCCATGATCCCAACCACTACCGCCCTAGGCGCCGAGATACCCTCAACGTCAGTCTGTAGCGATTCAGCTATCGCGGTCATCGTGCTGCACCCCCTGCCGTGGTGGACGTGTAACCCCGTGGCTCCAGCCGCGCGGGGGGCTCTGCCGCCGTAATCGCCGTGGGCCCGCAGGCCCCCGGCAGGTGCAGCTCGACCATTTCCGAACTCATTTGCCTCGCCTTGGATTTAATAGTGGTTGGTGAGACTACTCTGTAACGTTGCTGCTGATTCTAGAGAAGTATGACTGGTTCGCATCTTGAGCGCATGCTTTGTTCAATCAGGCTGGTTAACTTTGTATTTCGCAATCGGCGTCATACCCGGCTGTGAGTCTTCCACTCGCCGTAAGGCAGCGTGTCCAGCACGGTTTTGACGCCCACCTGTACCAATTGCGGAGTCGCCGGGCAGATGGCCAGCCACGCCTCCCCCGAACCGGCCGTCCGTGCCTGTTGGTAGAGCGCGATGCGGCCACCGGAACCGTCCTTCAGCGACAGCACCGACGCGCTGGGGCCTTTGGCGTCGTCGCGGTACTGTCGCGCGTATACCGCCACCTCGGCCGCAGGGTCTGACAGCGCTTGACCCAGCGCGGCCACCGTGGCGGCGCTGATGCCCATTCGTCGTAGATCTCCGCCAGAGAACACGTTGAAATCTGATTCCTGCCAGGACTTCGTGGCTTCCAGCATCTCCTCAAGGGGGACGTTGACCGCGTTGATCGCGGCGGGTTCTGCGTGGTGAATCGAATCCAGGCCATCCATCACCAGCGCGGCGATGGAGGCGCTGTCCGCGACAGCGACGTCGTCGACCGTGATGTCATTGCCAACTCGAACCGCTGACACCCAGTGGTTGGCGCGGCGGGCCAACACCACCCGGAACTCGTTATCGGGGATGTCGCGCGAACCCGGCGGCTGGTTCTCGTCGTCGACGACGCCGTAGAGCAACTTGCCGCGCGATAGCAGGGCGACGACCTCGAGGTCAGGAGCGGCGAGCACCCGCATCCGGGCGGCTACCTGCTCTTGTACCTGGTCGCCGACGACGATGCCCTGCTCGCGCATGACCGCCATCCCGGGGTGTTCATTCAGCCAGTCATTGCTATCGGTAGATACGAATGGGCGGCACCGCAGCTCCGGCGCGACGTGTCGAATGTCCAGGAGTGCCTGGAGCATCCAGAAACCGTCGACGTTCACGGTGATATCGGTGCGGGTGCTCTGTTGTTCCATCAGTACCTCGGGTCGATTTGCTTGGACACTGCAGGACGCGGCAGCACACCGACAGGTGGTGTGCTGCCGCGCCTGAGGTTGGTTGTTAGGCCCAGCTGGAGCCGACGGCGCTGTCGGTGCTGGCCATGTTGCTGCCGGCCGATTGCACCTTCTGGCCGTGCTGGTTGGCCTGCTCGTAGATCACCTGGAAGTTGCGACCCAACTGGGTGATGAACTCCTGGCAAGCCACCGAACCGGCGCCG
>DATMMZ010000209.1:0-8508 GCA_035569455.1 Mycobacterium sp.
TGGTCGATCGGAACGAGTCCTTTGTCGAGCCACTCCTGATAGGGGTGCTCGGCGGCCAGCTCGGCTTTGATTTCCTCGTCGGCGACGATGCGGCCCTGCGCCGTGTCCACCAGGAACATCCGGCCCGGCTGCAGCCGCATCCGGCGGACCACCTTCGACGGATCCAGGTCCAGCACGCCGGCCTCGGAAGCCATCACCACCAAGCCGTCGTCGGTGACCCAGATCCGCGACGGCCGCAAGCCGTTGCGGTCCAGCACCGCGCCCACAATGGTGCCGTCGGTGAACGTCATCGATGCCGGGCCGTCCCACGGCTCCATCAAAGATGCGTGGTACTGATAAAACGCCCGCCGTGCGGGATCCATCGACTCGTGGCGTTCCCAGGCCTCGGGGATCATCATCAACACCGCGTGGGCCAGGCTGCGCCCGCCCAGGTGCAGCAGCTCGAGCGCCTCGTCGAAGCGCGCGGTGTCGGAGGCTCCCGGGGTGCAGATCGGGAACAGCTTCTCCACGTCATCTTCCGAGCCGAAGATGTCGGTTTTCATCAACGCCTCACGGGCCCGCATCCAGTTCTCGTTGCCGGTGACGGTGTTGATCTCCCCGTTGTGGGCGATGCGGCGGAAAGGATGCGCCAGCGGCCAAGAGGGGAAGGTGTTCGTAGAAAATCGGGAGTGGACGATGCCCAGCGCGCTGGTCAGCCGATCGTCTTGCAGGTCAAGGTAGAACGCCTTGAGCTGCGGGGTGGTCAGCATGCCCTTGTAGACGAGCGTCTGGCCGGACAGGCTGGGGAAGTACACGGTTTCCCGGCCCGGCCCGTCCTGGCCCGGGCCTTTGGTACCCAGTTCGTGCTCGGCGCGCTTGCGGATCACATAGCAGCGGCGCTCCAGAGCCATGTCCGAAGCTCCCGCCATGAAAACCTGCCGGAACGTGGGCATCGCGTCGCGGGACAACGCACCCAGCGAGGAGTCGTCGGTGGGCACGTTTCGCCAGCCCAGCACCTGCAGGCCCTCGGCTTCGGCGATCTTCTCCACCGCGGCGCAGGCGGCGGCGGCGTCCTTGGACGACTGCGGCAAAAACGCGATGCCGGTGGCGTAGCTGCCCGGGGCGGGCAGCTCGAAATCCACGACCTCCCGAAGGAATGCGTCCGGGACCTGAATGAGGATCCCCGCGCCGTCGCCGCTGCGCGGCTCGGCGCCCTGGGCACCGCGATGTTCAAGGTTGAGCAGCGCGGTGATCGCCTTGTCGACAATGTCTCGGGTACGCCGGCCGTGCATATCGACGACCATTGCCACTCCGCACGAATCGTGCTCGAATGCGGGGTTGTACAGCCCGACGCGCTTGGGCGTCATTCCCACCTAACCCTTCACCAGACTCTCTGCGTGGCCTTTATCAGCGGCTCCGAGGGGGCCGCACCCGGAGGTTGCGGGCTAGACCCCTTCGGTCTTGTCGATAGACTGTCCGCCAGGCGGAAATGATCCAGTTAAGTATTCGTCCGTGCAACGCTGAACGGTGGGCCTGTAACCGGTCTCGACAAGTCGTAAAACGATATGACAAAACCCGCCTGACATGCCAACTTCCCTAATACTAACCTGCTGACTGGCGGCACCGTAAATTCGCTGTAACGGTCGAACGACAGGCTTGCGGCGTGCCGCTCAACTGTCGGCAATCTGCGCGCGCCGGCGTGGATCAAACCGAACGCTGGCCACATCAACCGCTTAAACAAGTTTGCTGCGAGCTTGGCCGAACGTCGATGACCACCATCGCCCAAATCCCAGGCGTGCCCAAAGGCGCCGCGGCGGCGCCCCAGCGAAGCCCCGCCAAGTTTGCGCAATCCTAATGAGAGTCTAAAAGAAGTACGAGCTGAGCAACCCCACTGGTCGCGCATGCCGGTGATTGATGCTGAGCTAATACTGGTCAGTGTCCGGCGTTGTCGGCTGGACCGTGGGGCTCGTCGATCAGCAGCGCCCGCGGTCGGCCACACGCACGCAGGTTGATTGCCCGGTATCCGAGGAGCCCATGAACGAGCGCGACGAATTCCTGCGGGACCGTCTGCGGCCCAGCCAGCCCGGCGCCCCGGCAACACGCCCGCCCGGTCCCCAGTCCAACGGTCCCCAGGCAGCGCCGCCCGCGGCTTTCCCTCCGGTTTCTCCCAGGCCCGCCCTGCCACATCGGCCCGCGCCGCCCCCCGCCCCGCCACGTCAGCCGGCAGGTCCCGCTGCCCCACCGCGCCCGCAGGCTCACCCTGCGGCATCGCAGCCGCAAGCTGCCGTTGCCCAGCCGGTCTCCGCTGTCCCGCCCCCGCCGGGTCCCTGGGCCGACAGCGACTTCGCGCCGGTACGAATCCGTCCGGCGCAACGCGCCGACCGCGGCTGGCGGCACATTGTTGAGTTGATCACCTTTGGACTTGTCAGGCCGGGCCCGTCGGCCGCGCAACGCGAGGAAGCCCAATTCGAAGCGGCCATACGAACGGTCCTGCACGGGAACCACAAGGTGGGCGTGCTGGGTAAGGGCGGCGTCGGAAAAACGTCGGTTGCCGCCAGTGTCGGATCGCTTTTCGCCGATCTGCGTAAGCAGGATCGCATCGTGGCGATCGACGCCGACACTGCCTTCGGGCGGCTGGCCAGCAGAATCGATCCCGCGTCGACCGGCTCGTTCTGGGAATTGACCGCTGACAAGAACCTGCGATCCTTCACCGATGTGATGGCGCGTGTCGGCCGTAATTCCGCTGGGCTGCACGTGCTCAGTGGCGAGCCGGCATCCGGTCCCCGCCGCGTGCTCGATCCCGCGATCTACCGGGAAGCCGCTTTGCGGCTGGACCTCCATTTCGCGATCTCGATCATCGACTGCGGCTCGACGATGGACGCGGCGGTCACCCAGGAGGTCCTGCGTGATCTGGATGCGCTGATCGTGGTGTCCTCGCCGTGGGCCGATGGGGCCTCCGCTGCCGCGAAGACCATGGAGTGGCTGTCGAATCACGACCTGAGGGATTTGCTGCAACGCACCATCGTGGTGCTCAACGACTCCGATGGACATGCCGATAAGCGCACCCGGTCGTTGCTGGCTCGTGAGTTCGTCGATCACGGACAACCAGTGGT
The DNA here is from genome assembly GCA_035569455.1 of Mycobacterium sp. Taxonomy (GTDB): domain Bacteria; phylum Actinomycetota; class Actinomycetes; order Mycobacteriales; family Mycobacteriaceae; genus Mycobacterium. Next base: position 3,093 of record DATMMZ010000209.1, read on the forward strand.
CGAGGTGCCCTTCGATCCCCATCTGCGGCCAGGCGGGGTCATCGACGTGAACCAGGAAATGGCCCCAGCGACCCGGCGCAGATTCATGCAGATCACGGCCACGGTCACGGAGTATTTCGGGTCCCGGCCTGATGGCATGCGGGGCCGCCCATCCCCAGCCCCCGGCCCGGTGACCCCCTAGTTGGTCATCCGTCTCGGCGGCCCGCTTCGTCGGAACCGTTCACAGGGCAGCGGCGCGGGCCGACGGGTCGGCTACCGCCTCGATCTTCCTGATGAGGCGGCCGCGGATGGTCAGCACTATGGCAGCGAATAGTCGCCGGTCGGCGAAGGCCAGCACCGTCGCCTGCCCGGCGGGACCGCTGACCAGCGTCACTCCGGGCCCCAGATAGCGCAGCAGGTTGGTGGCCACCGGGTGTGGGCCGTGGTTGACCTGCGGAGGCGGCGCCGGGTCCGCCAGGACGGTGCCCACACCCCAGACCGTCGGATCCAGGACGGCGGTCAAAGCAGCGATGTCGCCGTTGGCGCATGCGGTGATGAATTTCTCGGTGACGAGCTGATGCTCGGCCGAGGCTACCTCGCTCAACTTCGGTTGTGCCCCAGTGAACTTGGCCCGCGCCCGGCGCGCCAGCTGACGGCAGGTGCCGACGGGGCGACCCACGGTTTCGGCGATGGTGTCGAAGGGGACACCGAACACGTCGTGTAGCACGAAGGCCACGCGTTCACCGGGACTGAGCCTGCGTAGGACTTCCAGTAGCGCAGCGCGGATCTCGTCATCGAGGGTGACCCGGTCGGCCGGGTCCAGGCGTCGCGATTCGTCAACCATGACCTGCTGGCCCTGATTGGCCGGGTGCGCGGTGTCACGCGGGCGTTCGTACCGGGCTCGCGCCGAACGCACCTGATCTAGGCAGAGCCGGCTGGTGACCACTGTGAGCCAGCCGCGGACATCGTCGATCTCGTCCGGATCGGTGCGGGACAGCCGCAGAAATGCTTCTTGCGCAACGTCTTCGGCGTCACCGACATCTCCGAGTATCTGATATCCGAGGTTGATCAGATACGGGCGGTGACGACGCCAGGCGTCGCTTACCTGGTCACTCGGTGACTGCGATCGGTCCATGAATATTCGACGATCTGGTGCCAAAGAAAGTTACTTCTGCCGACTGTAACTTTCCCACCTTCGGGCCCGTCCTTGGTGGAGAGCTTGCTGAAGAGACCAACACCCGAAGGAACTACATCATGACCATCGTGATTACCGGAGCGACCGGCAACGTCGGCCGCCCCCTCGTCGCCGAACTCGCCGCCGCGGGCGCCCGAGTGCGGGCCGTCACCCGCACGCCGCAGGCAGCCCGCTTTCCCGAAGCGGTCGAGGTGGTCGGCTCGGCGGCCGACGCGCTATCTGGAGCATCGGCGGTTTTCCTGAATTCCCGCGCGCTGGGCGAGCACCTCCCCGACGTGGTGGCCCAATGCGTAGAGGCCGGGGTCACCAAACTGGTGGCGCTCTCGGCCATCAACGCCGACGACGACTTCTCCCGGCAGCCGTCACGCTTTCGCGGGGACCGCAACAAGGAGGTCGAACAACTCGCCATCGGCTCCGGCCTGGCCTGGGTGAGCCTGCGGCCCACGGTTTTCGCGACCAATTTCGCCGGTATGTGGTCTGCGCAGATCCGCGCCGGCGACGTGGTGGCCGGGCCATACGCCGAGGCATCCAGCGCGCCGATCGTCGAAAGCGACATCTCCGCGGTCGCGGCCCGCGCGCTGCTGACCGATGAGCTGGTCGGCCAGCAGATCCCGCTGACCGGCCCGCAGGCGTTCACCAACTCAGAGCTGGTGGACGTCATCGGCGCCGTCTTGGGTCGGCCGCTGCACTACCAGGAGATGCCGCCGGACGTCGTCCGGCAGGGGTTCACCGGCTTGGGCTTCACCGCCGAATTCGCCGACGCCTATATGGCCATGCTCGCCGAGACGCTCGACAAACCCGCCCTCGTTACCCGGGACGTGGAGAAGATCCTCGGTCGGCCAGCACTCACGTTCGCGCTTTGGGTGTCTGAACGCCGTGCCGTGTTCACAAAGTAGATCGAGCTAGATAGGAGCCCGCCATGTCCGAACCACGTCCGCCGCGCTACCTCAAACCCATGAACAAGGTGATGATGGCGGTGCAGAAGCTTGGGATACCCACCGGCCCCGCCATGGTGTTGACGGTGCCGGGCCGTAAGTCGGGCCGGCCGCGCAGCACCCCGATGACGCCGTTCGAGTTCGAGGGCGGCCTCTACGTGGTGGCCGGCTATCCCGGTGCCGACTGGACGGCAAACGCCCGGGCTGCGGGCTCCGGCACATTGGCCCGGGGACGAAGGTCCCAGCGGGTCAGGATCGTCGAGCTGACCGCCGATCAGGCGCGCCCGGTGCTGCGCGCGTTTCCGGCCGAAGTGCCGGTCGGTGTGGCGTTCGCCAAGCGATCGGGCATGGTGCGCGACGGCACCGCCGATGAATTCGAGGCGCTGGCGGGCCGGCTGGCCGTTTTTCGATTCGAGCCGACGCACCCCGACCCACATAGCACGCCCCCAGCACGCAAAACAGCGCGAGAAATCGGTTGATTTCTCGCGCTGTTTGGGGCGCCGGCTCAGCTCGCTGATCGCAAGGCGAGCCCCAAAGATAAAGCCGTGCACCGGTTCCCACTGTCGCTCGGCTGCTGACCCCTCAAAGCAGCGGCCGGGGCGCAGCGGGGTTAGGCGAGTTGGTGTTGCGGTGCTTGCGCTGGGCGGCGAAGAATTCGGACCAGGAGACCACCTCGGGGTGCTGCTTGAGCAACGCCCGCCGCTGGCGTTCGGTCATGCCGCCCCAAACACCGAACTGGACCTGGTTGTCGAGTGCGTCGGCGAGGCACTCGGCGACGACGGGACAGTGCCGGCAAATAGCAGTCGCGTTCCTCTGCGCCTTTCCGCTAACGAAGAGCTCGTCGGGATCGGTGGAGAGACACAGCGCCTCCAACACCCACGCGGTGCGGGCTTCGGCCACCGTGCCGATGTCGGCGCTGGTTGGAACCATGTTGGACACTCCTGTGCGTGGTGGTGGTGCGCGTCGGGCCGTCGATCCTTCTGCCGGTGTTCGCCAGCCTGGCAATAACTATTCCGCGCGGTTTAGCGGTGTCTGTCCGCCGACCAGTCGGTGCGCGGGATGACTTGCGCGTCCCCCGATTGGGGGACACGGCTGTAACCGCTGTGGGACACTCAAAGGCATGACCGGCGCGGCGGCGACCGAGAAAGTGCGCGTGGTCGTGGGCGAAGATCACCCTCTGTTCCGCGAAGGGGTCGTGCGCGCGCTGACGTCGAGCGGCGTAGTGGATGTGGTCGCTGAAGCCGATAACGGCGTCGCTGCCTTGGCCCTGATCAAGACCCATCTGCCGCACGTCGCGCTGCTGGATTACCGGATGCCCGGGATGGACGGTGCAAAGGTCGCCGCTGCGGTACGGCGTGATGACCTGCCGACAAGGGTGCTGCTGCTGTCGGCGCACGATGAGTCGGCGATCGTCTTCCACGCCCTGGCAGAGGGCGCCGCGGGATTCCTGCCCAAAGAATCGACGAAAACCGAGATCGTGAGGGGCGTGCTCGACTGCGCGGAGGGCCGAGATGTCATGTCGGCGGCCCTTGCCGCCGGTCTGGCGGGGGAGATCCGCCGCCGCGGCGAAGCCCAGACACCGGTGCTCAGCCCCCGCGAGCGTGAGGTGCTGAATTTCATCGCCCAGGGTCACAGCATCCCCGTGATCGCCGCGGAACTGTACCTGGCGCCGTCCACGGTCAAGACCTACGTGCAACGGTTGTACGAGAAACTCGGCGTCGATGATCGCGCCGCGGCTGTCGCGGCGGCGATGCGGCGCGGGCTGCTCGAATAGTATGGGCCGCCCGCTGGCTCGACTGGTCGACTTCGTTGCGACCGAACCCGTCCGCTTGTCGGCGTTTCTGCGTTTGCCGCTGATCGGTTTGATCGTCTTGTTGGTCTCCGTGTGGGAGGTTGAGCACTGGTTGCCGTTGGCCTATGCGGTGATACTCGGCGCCTATAGTGTCGCCGCACTGGTGTGGGTGGTGGTGGTGCTGCGCGGCCCGGTGCCGCCGTGGGCCGGCTGGGCCTCGACGGGTATCGACGTGCTAACCGTGATGGCGCTGTGTGTGGCGTCAGGTGGCGCCACTGTGGCGTTGCTGCCAGTGTTCTTCCTGCTGCCAATTTCGGTGGCGTTCCAGGACCGCCCGGCGCTGGCGGCCGTCGTTGGAATCTGCACCGCCGTCGGGTACCTCGGTGTGTGGTTCGTCTACTCCAAGCGCGACGACACGGTTGAGCTGCCGAGCGTGGTGTACACCCATTTCGGATTGCTGCTGTGGTTGGCGGCTGCGATGACCGCCCTGTGTTATTTCCTGACTCGCGCCGCGGCGCGCGTGGCGGCATTGCTCGACATGCGCCGCACGCTTGTCTCGGAGGCGATGCGCGCCGACGAGCGCCACTCCCGAGCACTGGCCGAGCAACTGCACGACGGACCGCTGCAGGATCTGTTGGCGGCGCGACTCGAACTTGACGAAGTCCGCGAACGGCATACCGATCCGGGGCTGGACGCCGCCTACCAGGCAGTACAGGACACGGCAACCCGGCTGCGCAGCGCCGTCACCGCACTACATCCCCAGGTGCTCACCGAAGTGGGTCTCACCGCCGCGCTGCGTGAGCTGATTCGCGACTACGAGCACCGCGGGAACTTCGCCATCGAAGCCGATCTCGAAGAGGTCGGTCGGCCACGGTCACAGTCCCTGTTGTACCGGGCGGCCCGCGAATTGCTCGCCAACGCACACAAGCATGCGCGGGCGAGCACCGTGCAAGTCCGCCTCGCCCGAGCGGCCGACGCTATAACGCTGAGCGTCGTCGACGACGGAATCGGGTTCGATCCGGCCATCCTGGATCGATGCGTCGCCAAAGGGCACATCGGACTCGCGTCGCTGGCAGTTCGCATTGACGCAATGGGCGGATCGATGAAGCTCACCTCGACGATCGGCGGTGGCACGCGGGCGTCGGTGACCACGCCCGCCGGCGCCGACTGAACGCGCTCGCCACCGAACGGGTGCGGGCACATGTCGCAGGCTCTGACTCACGATGTTGCGACGCGGGGCAACACCAGATTTCGTGATTCGCCGGGCTGCTCCCTACCGATTCGGCTGCCGCACTGTCGGACTCGGTTATCGCGGCTCTCATCACGTCAGTAACTCATCTCGGCGTGCGATGGCAACCTGTTTCAGGTTCGTTGCGACTGCTCAGGGAGTGCGGCTTGGGCCCGCGCCAGTTCCGGCCACGCGTTGTTGGGCGGGATGCGCTTTGCGGCATCGGCGACGGCGGCGGAGACTGGCTCCCCGCGGAGTTCAAAATCGTCCAGCGCAGCGCGCAATTC
>DATMMZ010000210.1:0-6356 GCA_035569455.1 Mycobacterium sp.
TCCCCCGGTCGGCAAGCAACTGATCGCGATCGGCGAGGCGATTTTCGGTTACAACGGGGTGGGCTGGCGGTTCACTGGTGCGCTGCTCGGCGTGGTCATGGTGGCGCTGGTGGTGCGGATCGTGCGGCGGATCAGCCGCTCGACACTGGTCGGCGCCATCGCCGGGTTGCTGCTCATCTGCGATGGCGTCAGCTTTGTCGCCGCGCGGACCGCGCTGCTGGACGGCTTCCTCACCTTCTTCGTGGTCGCGGCGTTCGGCGCGCTCATCGTCGACCGCGATCAGGTTCGCGAGCGGATGCATATCGCGTTGTTGGAAGGTCGCACCACCGACACCGTGTGGGGCCCGCGGCTGGGTGTCCGCTGGTGGCGCTTTTCGGCGGGGGTCCTCCTCGGATTGGCCTGCGCGACAAAGTGGTCGGGCCTGTACTTCGTGCTGTTCTTCGGTGCGATGTCGTTGGCGTTCGACGTGGCGGCACGCTGTCAGTACCAAGTGACCAGGCCCTGGATGGGGGTTATGCGACGTGACGTGGCCCCCACCGCATACGCGTTGGCGCTCATTCCGTTCGCGGTCTACCTGGCCAGCTATGCACCCTGGTTCGCGTCCGAGACCGCAATCGATCGGCACGAGGTGGGCCAGGCAATTGGTTACCACTCGGATTTCCCGCTGCCCGACGCGGTGCGCTCGCTGTGGTACTACACCTCCAAAGCGTTCCAATTCCATGCGGGCCTGACGAATTCCGCGGGCAACTACCACCCGTGGGAATCCAAACCGTGGAGCTGGCCCATGTCGCTGCGTCCAGTGCTCTACGCCATCGACCAGCAGAACGTTCCCGGTTGCGGCGTCCAGTCGTGCGTCAAGGCGGAGATGCTGGTCGGCACGCCCGCCATGTGGTGGCTGGCGGTGCCGGTCTTGATTTACGCAATGTGGCGCATGGTCATCCGCCGGGACTGGCGCTACGCGGCTGTTTTGGTGGGTTATTGCGCCGGGTGGTTGCCGTGGTTCGGCGACATCGACCGGCAGATGTACTTTTTCTACGCGGCGACGATGGCGCCTTTCCTGGTGATGGCCATAGCGCTGATCTGTGGCGACATTCTCTACCCCCCTGGTCGAGGCACCCGCCTCCAGGGCGCGGAACGACGCAAACTCGGGTTGATCGTCGTGTGCTGCTACGTGGCCTTAGTAGTGACGAACTTCGCTTGGCTGTTTCCGGTGCTCACCGGCCTGCCCATCTCACAACAGACCTGGAACATGGAGATCTGGCTGCCCAGCTGGCGATAGATCCCGGCGTGCTGCGCGTCGAAACTGCGTCGAGGGCGGGCAAACCGCCAAATCCAACACGCTGAGCGCAGACTCGACGCCACCAACGCAGACTCGCGGGTGGCACGCGACGCTGCCTAAAGAGACTCACGCGCGGCGGGACAGGACATGCAGCGGGGACCGCCGCGGCCGGTACTCAATTCGGAACCCGCGATGGTCAGCACTTCGATGCCCGCGTCCTGCAGGCGAGCGTTGGTCTGCACGTTGCGCTCATAGGCGACGACGACACCGGGGGCCAACGCCAACGTGTTGTTGCCGTCATCCCACTGCTCGCGCTCGGCGACGACGGGTTCCAGCCCGGTGTGGATCACCCGAAGTTTGTCGATCCCCATCGCTTGGGCCGCGGCCTCGAGAAAGGGAACCTCGTCGCTGATGGTGACGCCGTCGGGCGTGCGCTGCATCGTGAATGCCGAGAGCGTGTCGACGACGTTCGCGTACATCACCACAGTGTCGGTGTCGACCATCGTGCACACCGTGTCCAGGTGCATCTGCGCGCGCTTCTGGGCGATCGGCACGGCAAGCACCGTGTTCGCAAGGTCGTCGTCAAAAAGGCTGCGCGCCAACGCTTCCGCGCCGGCCGGGGTGGTCCGCTCGCCCACCCCGACGGCGAGCACACCTGGAGCGAGCAACAGCACGTCACCACCCTCGACCGGAGCGGTGCGCGATTCATACGCCCGCCGGACACCGGTGAACCGCGGGTGGTGGGCATAGATCAGGTCGGTGAGCGACGCCTCGCGCACCCGCGCCGGCAGCGCCAGCGAGGGGATCACTATCCGCGGCCCGATCCATATCGACGAATCACGGGTGAACACCAGGTTCGGCAGTGGCTCGATGACGAAATCCGCCCCATGGTGCATGCGAAGCACCAACGACACGTCCGTCCGGGTGTCTGACGGCAACTCGTTGAACGTCATGCCGGCCATCAAGACATGAGCCAACGTGACCGGGTCGAGACCCCGGAGATAGGCCGAAAGCTCTTGTGCCAACGGCGCTCCGAGCCGGCGTGCGTCGACGGCCGAGGCGACCCCCTGCATCCGGGCGGCCCCGCTGTGATTGAGCGCTTCGGTCAGCAGGTCGGACAGCAGCAGCACTTCCACGCCGCGGGAACGCAGCAGCTCGGCGAACTCGTCGTGTTCCTCCTGCGCGCGCCTGACCCAGGGCAGCCCGTCGAATAGCAGCTGGTCGCTGTTGCGCGGGTTGAGTCGTCGCAACTCGGCGCCGGGTCGGTGCAGGATGGCGACCCGTAGCGCTCTCACCTCGGAATCGGTGCCCAGCTCGGCAGCACTCACACCTAGAACGGTAGCGGCTGGGAAGATCGGTCCCGTTTTGTCGAACGAATGTGCGATAGACTGGGCGACCGTGGGGATCGCGGTCCAGGATTCGCTTTTTCAGCACATCGAGCGGCGGCAACTGGGTGAGGGCGCCTTCATCGAGATCCGCGCCGGCTGGCTCACGCATGCCGATGGACTGCTCGATGCGCTGCTGTCGGCCGTGCCGTGGCGTGCCGAACGCCGCCAGATGTACGACCGCGTGGTCGACGTGCCGCGGCTGGTGAGTTTCCACGACCTGACAATCGAAGATCCCCCGCATCCGCTGCTGGCGCGGCTGCGCCGGCGGCTCAACGACATCTACGCCGGCGAACTGGGTGAGCCGTTCACTACCGTCGGATTGTGTTGCTACCGCGACGGCTCCGACAGTGTGGCCTGGCATGGCGACACCATCGGCCGCAGCAGCTCCGAGGACACCATGGTGGCGATTGTCAGCCTCGGCGCCACCCGCACCTTCGCGTTGCGCCGGCGTGGCGGCGGCCCTTCGTTGCGACTACCGCTGGCGCACGGGGATCTGCTGGTGATGGGCGGATCATGCCAGCGCACTTGGGAGCACGCGGTCCCCAAGACGTCCGCGCCCGCAGGTCCGCGGGTCAGCATCCAGTTCCGGCCACGCGACGTGCGCTAGCTCGGTCAGCTCCGGACCGCGGCCACCGCCTTGACGAGCAAGTCGCGGGCATGTTGCGTGTCGACCTTCGCCACCGGCTGATTCGGGACGACAAGCGGATTGGCGATGACGATCACCTGATAATCGCCGAACTGAGCGGAGTAGTCGTAGAGCTCGCCGGTGTGGGCTCCTCCGCCGAATATCGCCTGAAGGACGCGGTGTATGCCCTGGGTGTGCGCCAGGTCGATGTGCGGGGCGTCGATCACCTCGATGGCGCCGCGCACCTGAGCCCCGGAGAACGCCACCTTGCTGCATTCCGTCCCCGGGTCGTTGATCGGCACCTCCTTGGAGGTCTCCACGGCGATGACGACGTACCGGAGGCCGTTGCCCTCGGCGGATACCGCGGCCATATTGCCCTGCAGGTCCGGCGGCATGTCCGGCCCGACCGCCGTTTTCGCACAGTTGGCGGGATCGAACGTCAGCCCCTCGGGCAGCTTGCGGGCGGCCAGCAACTTGGGATCGATGGCCCTCTCACTGATGTCGGTGACTTTGAACTCAGGGCCGAAGCTCGACTTGACGTCGGCCACCTTGGCGATTTCCACCTTTGTTGAGGAGACATTCGGGTCCGATGAGCACCCGGCGAGCAAGCACACAGCTGCGGTCGCGAGCACCACCTTCAACACCGTGGCCAATCTACCCAACGGCAGATGCTCAGCTGCGTAACGTGGACACCGTTTTGACCAGCAGATCGGCGGCGAATTGCGGTGGCAGCGCCGGGTGCACCGAGCCGGGGTCGGTGGTCAATGTGGTGAATGCGTAGTAGCTGCCCAAATAGGCGGTGAATGTGTATGCCCGCGAATCGATTTCGGTGCCGGACTCGACGGATGTCCGGACGTCGGCCACCATGCCGAGGGTTTCGGCGCCGTCGACGCGCGGGGCGTCGGTGAGGTGGACGCTGACGGTGGTTCGCCCGGCCATCATGGTCCACTGCCCACATGCGGCGACAACGTCGTGGTCCAGGGCGAACGGCTCTGGTGGCTCCGGCAATCCCGGCAAAGAAACCACCACCGCGTCGACGATGCCGCCCGAACCTGACCCGGATACCCCCTGCGCCGATTGGTCACGTCCATTGCCGGGGTCGGCGAGTACCGCGCATCGTGGCGGCTTGGCAGTCGCGCCCGCTTCAAGCCTCCAGATCGCCCGGGGCGAGGCGGCGCTGGGGATGCCGGTGGTCACCTCGTAGTCGGGCGGCAGCTCGCGACCGACCCTCTTGATGTTGGCGGGGTTCACTGTGCCATGAGCCGATGACGATTTCGTGGGCGCGGGCTGACCCGGTCCGTGCGGGGGCGCGGTCGGCTGAGCGCATGCAGCCGCCAGCAGCGTCACCGGGCCAATCCAGAACGGCCGCATGCTCGTTCATATCACGCTCACCCGGCGGTTGCAGACTGCTTGGCTCCTCGGTCTTGCCAGAAGTCCCTCGACAATTCGCGTCGCCGTGCACGCGCGTCTCGGTCGGTGAAGTCGGCGATGCCCGTCGTACCCGAAAACGGCGTGATCGGGACTTCGAACGCAAGTGCACCTGAGATGTGCAGGTCGGCGCCCTTGTTCATGATGAACTTGGTGCGCCGCACCGTGAGCGGGTGCTTCCTCAGCATCACCTGGCACAGTGCCTCGACCTCGGCAGTGAGGTTCTCGGGCGCGACGACTCGGTTGACGAGGTCGTAGTGCTCCGCGGTCGCGGCGTCGAACAACGCGCCAATCAGATTCCACTCCTTGGCCTTACGTCGCCCGGCGAATCGCGGCAGCCGCGATGTGCCACCCCAGCCCGGGGTGATGTCCCAATCGATCTCGGGCATGCCCCACCGGGACCGATCGGTGGCGATGACGAAATCGCACACCAGCGTCAGTTCCAGCCCACCGCCAGTGCAGACCCCGTCGACGGCGGCGATCGTGATCGGGGTCAAGTCCTCGATAATCTGCACGGTCTCCTGGTAGAGCCGCACCTGCCAGTAGGCGTCGTCGGGTTCCCAGGTGTTGAACTCGGCGATGTCATCGCCGGCACAGAACGTGTCACCGGCACCGCGCAGGATGAGGATGCGGCAGTCGCGGTCATCGCGAACCTGCCGCACGGCCCGGTTCAGTTCATCGGAGAGCGCCCGATCGAGGGCGTTGTGCTTGTGCGGCCGGTTCAGCGTGATCGTCGTGATCGGGCCTGATCGCTCAAACAGCAGGTTCTGGTAGTCGGGCATCGTTGCTCCCTCCGCTGGGCCAGTTACTTGCGTAACGAGACTTTAGTGATTGCAGTCTCGTTGTGCAAGTAACAACGGATATCCTTAGCGGTATGCGCGCAATCTCGGGGCCGGCAGTGCTGGACTGCTCGGTGTTCGGTGCGGTCGAGACCATTGGCGACGCGTGGTCATGGATGGTGTTGAGCGCGGCGATCATTGATGGCATCAGCCGGTTTGACGGATTCCAGCGCCGGCTGGGCATCGCGCGGTCGACGCTGAGCGCGCGGCTGTCCCGCCTCTGCGCGAACGGGCTGATGGAGCGCCACGAGCAGGAGTACCGCCTCACCGAAATGGGCGACGACTTCCTCGCCTGCGTGATGACCGCGATGGCCTGGGCCGAGCGGTGGTGCAACGACGACGATGGCGAGGTGCGGGTGCGAGCATCTCACCGCGGGTGTGCCGGTCGGATCCACGGCGAACTGCGCTGTGGGGAGTGCCGCGCGTTGGTGCACGCGCGCGACGTGAGCTTTGACCGACGGCCTAGCCCGATGGCCGAGCTGCCGCTGCGACGTCAGCGGACACCGGATCTGGAGCTGTTGCAGCGCGTGTGCCCCAGTTCGGTGGCAGCGACGCTGCAGGTGACGGGTGACCGGTGGAGCGCACTGCTGATTCGCGAATCATTTTACGGGTCAACACGATTCGACGAGTTTCAGCAGCGCTTGAGCATCGCCACGAACATCCTCACCCAGCGCCTGCGGCGTCTTGTCGACCGTGGCATCCTCACCAGGACCGCCTACCGGGAGCGACCCGCCCGCCACGAATACCGGCTCACCGAGAAGGGTCTGGATCTTTACCCGGTGCCGTTGTCGATGCTG
>DATMMZ010000211.1:0-2324 GCA_035569455.1 Mycobacterium sp.
GAGTCGATGCTGGCCGGGTTCCTCACGGTGATCCCCCAGACGCCCTCGCTGGTGTTGGTCACCTTCCGACCCGAATATCGGGGCGCGCTGACCCGAGTGAAAGCTGCCCACACCGTTGCCCTTGCGCCCCTGAGCGATTCAGAAGCCGCGGCACTGGTCGCGGGGCTGCTCGGCCCGGCCCCCTCCGTTCGCGGGCTGGGCCAGACGATCGCCGAGAGGGCCGCCGGTAATCCGTTCTTCGCCGAGGAGATGGTGCGCGAACTGGCCGAGCGTGGCGTGCTGCGCGGCCAGCCGGGCGCATACATGTCAGCGGCTGAGGTGAGCGAGGTGAGCGTGCCTGCCACCTTGCAGGCGACCGTCGCCGCGCGCATCGACCGGCTTGACCCGCGTGCCAAGCGCACCTTGAGCGCAGCGGCGGTCATTGGCTCGCGGTTCAGCCGGGGCCTGCTGGAAACGCTGGGCATAGATCCTGTCCTGGAGGACCTGGTGGCGGCCCAGCTCGTCGAGCAGGTGCGGTTCATCGGACAACCTGAGTATGTTTTTCACCATCCCCTGATCCGCACGGTGGCTTACGAAGCTCAGCTCAAGTCGGACCGTGCCGAACTGCACCGGCGCGTCGCGGCCGCAGTCGAATCACGTGACCAGGCAGCGGGTGAGGAGAACGCGGCGCTGATCGCCGAGCATCTGGAGGCCGCCGGTGACCTGCACACCGCCTACGGCTGGCACATGCGCGCGGCCACGTGGGCGACCAACCGCGACATCGCCGCGGCGCGGCTGAGTTGGGAGCGCGCCCAAAAGATCGCCGACGCTCTACCCGCCGAGGACCCGAACCGAGCGGCCATGCGTATTGCGCCGCGCACCATGTTGTGCGGGATCGCCTGGCGGGTGCATGTGAACAACGTCGGGGACCGCTTCGATGAATTGCGGAAGTTGTGCGGCGCCGCGGGGGACAAGGCGTCACTGGCCATCGCGATGGCAGGGCTGGTGGTGGATCACACGTTCCAGGACCGGGTGCGCGAGGCGTCGCGGCTGGCTTCCGAAGCCATCACCCTCATCGAGTCCATCGGCGATCCAACCTTGACGGTTGGGCTGTCCTTCACGCCGATCCGCGCCAAGCTGGCAAGTGGCGAGTGGTCTGAGTTGCTTCGCTTGTCACAGAGGGTCATTGATCTGGCCGACGGTGACCCCTCCAAGGGCAACTTCCTTTTCGGGTCCCCCTTGGCGCTCGCCTTCGCGGAGCGGGCTATCGCCCGTTACGCCCTGGGTCGTCCCGGATGGCGGGACGACCTGCGGTGCGGCCTGGCCATGGCGCGCGGCGCCGACTCTCTGTCGTACGTCACGGTCGTCAGCTACGTGTACTCCGCGGGGATACCGGCGGGCGCGCTGCGGCCCGACGATTCCGCGGTGCGCGAGATCGAGGATGCGCTGGCGATTGCCGAACGATCCGGCGATAACCTCCAGTTGGGTGTCGCCTGGTTGACCTTGGGCCTTGTGCTCGTGCACCGCCACACGGATGCAGAGCGCGATCGCGGACAGAAGCTGCTGGCTGAGGTCCGCGAAGTGTTCCTGCGCGGGGGACACTTCTTGTGCGATCTACCGATGCTTGACGTGTACGTGGCGCGTGAGACGGCTCGCCGTGGAGATCGCGACCAGGCAATACCGCTGATGCGCGCCGCCGTCGACCATCTCGTCCGTGACGGACAACTGCTGTCGTGGGGCGTTCCCGTGACAGGTGTTCTGGTCGAGACGCTGCTCGAGCACGGGTCCGACGGTGAGGTGGCCGAAGCAGAGGTCGCGATCGAACGATTAGCGGCGGCGCCAGCCGATGAGGGTCTGGTGATACGTGACATCTGGCTGTTGCGGCTCAGGGCTCTAGTAGCGCGGGCTCACGACGATGCCGCGGCTTACGCGCAATTCAGGGATCGCTACCGCGACATGGCGGGAACGCTTGGCTTCGAGGGGCATATCGCGTGGGCCGAGGCGATGCCATGACAGCGCGGTTTACCTAGCCCTATCGGTACAGGCACCCTGGCGCGCGGCCGGCGAGTTGCGCGGACTGCCGGCCAAACTCGCGACGTCGCATTACTGCCGCGACCATGATCTCGTCGGCCCGATCACCATGCTGATCGCGGGCCGAGTGGTGCGCGTCGCGGGTAAGGGATTGGTGCGGGAGAAGCAGACGAAAAGCGGGGCCGCCTGACCTGCTCCCCCGGGAGGACTCGAACCTCCAACCCTTCGGTTAACAGCCGAACGCTCTGCCAATTGAGCTACAGGGGACCGCCCGGTCCACGCGAACGTTGGCGCAGATCGCGGGACGACTCTAG
>DATMMZ010000212.1:0-9626 GCA_035569455.1 Mycobacterium sp.
CTGGCTTGCACACCGGATCACAAACTGCTCGAGAAGGGCTGGATCACCCGAAAACGCGCCAACGGCGACACCGAATGGATCCCACCACCACATCTTGACCACGGCCAACCACGAACCAACGGATACCACCACCCCGAGAAAATCCTTGCGAAGGAAGACCCAGACGAACCGTGAGCGCTCTTGATCCGCTTGGCCGCCCAGGGGTAGCGTAGTGCTTCCAATTACGAAACTAGGAGTAGCGTAATTCGATGCGAAGTCGTTACGCCGGCCGACCGTTCACCGCATCAACAGCAGAGATCGCGGCGGCGCTGGAGGATGTCAGCATCCCCACGCTGCTGCTTTCGCTCGTCCATATCACTGGCGATCCCCGATTCATCCGCGACTTCAAGCAGATGGGCATCTTCCTCAACGAGGTGCAGGGGTTCATGTCGGAGGAGGACAAGGCCCGCGCGCGGGCTGAGGCGCTATCGGTGATCAGCGGGTATCGAGACCGCGGTTGCCCCGAGCCCGAGCCGCTGAGCCCGGAACTCATCAGGGAAATGATGGACTGGGCGGCCTGCGAGCACGTTCCCGACGACTACCTGCCTCTGGTCTTCGAGGAGCTCGACCTCGACGGGGCCGACCCCCGCCGTCCGGCGGCCCTGCCGATCCAGTGCGCGGCCGAGCTGCCGGTCCTCGTCGTCGGGTGCGGCGAATCCGGGATCCTGGCCGGCATCCGCCTCAAACAGGCCAACATCGGATTCACCATCGTGGAGAAGAACGCCGGTCCCGGCGGAACATGGTGGGAAAACAGCTATCCCGGGGCGCGCGTCGATGTGGCAAACCATTTCTATTGCTACAGCTTCGAACCCAACAACGACTGGACTCACTTCTTCGCCGAGCAATACGAGCTGCAGGACTATTTCACCCAGGTCATGAAGAAACACGACTTGGCTGAGCACGTGCGGTGGAACACGGAGGTGGTCGCGGCCGAGTGGAATGACGACGACGGCGTGTGGACCGTCTCGCTGCGCTGCACCGACGGGCAGACGAGCACGCTACGCGCGCGGGCCCTCATCACCGCGGTCGGGCAGTTGAATCGACCGCATATCCCCGAATTCGACGGTGCCGACGCCTTCGCGGGGCCGTCGTTTCACTCCGCGGCCTGGGATCACTCCGTCGATGTGACCGGCAAGCGGGTCGCGCTCATCGGGGCCGGCGCCAGCGGCTTCCAGATCGCACCCGCGATCGCCGAAAACGTGGAGCAGCTCACGGTGTTCCAGCGGACCGCCCAGTGGATGTTCCCCAATCCGATGTATCACGACGAAGTCGGCAACGGCGTGCGCTGGGCCATGCGCCACCTGCCGTACTACGGGAGGTGGTACCGATTCCTTGTGCTGTGGCCCGGCTCCGACAAAGGCCTCGACGCCGCGCAGAGCGACCCGAATTATGCCGATCAGGACTATGCGGTCAGCGACATCAACGCGGCCGCCCGAATGATGTTCTCCCAGTGGATCACCAGCCAGATCGGCGAAGGCCCGAACTCTCAAGAGCTACTGACCAAGGTGATGCCCGACTATCCCGCCACCGGTAAACGGACTTTGCAGGACAACGGCAGCTGGCTGCAAACACTGCAGCGGGACAACGTCGAACTGGTGCGCACACCGATCCGGCGGATCACGCCAAGCGGCGTCGTCACCGAAGACGGTGTAGCCCACGACGCCGACGTCATCGTCTACGCCACCGGATTTCGCCACACTGATGTGCTGTGGCCGCTGAAAGTAACCGGCCGCAACGGAATCGACCTGCACCACATGTGGGGGAGCCGACCGTACGCCTACCTCGGCGTCACCGTTCCGGGATTCCCCAACTTCTTCATCATCTACGGGCCGGGGACACACCTGGCCCACGGGGGGAGCCTGATCTTCCAGTCCGAACTCCAGATGCGCTACATCGACCAGCTTCTCAAGCGCTTGGCCGAGGCGAACCTGCTTTCTGTGGAACCGACGCCCGAGGCGGCCGGCGAGTGGCATCAACAGACGCAGGCCAAGATCAAGCAGATGGTGTGGTCGCACCCCTTGATCAAACACTCCTACTTCAAGAACGCTGACGGGGAGATCCACACCGTCAGTCCGTGGCGCCTCAACGAGTACTGGGCCGCGGTCCGCGAGCCCGACTGGTCACAATTCGTTGTGCGACACAAAGAATGAGTGCGACAAAGAAAGTGAGCACCCCAACATGCGCACGGTAGTCGTCGATGGGCCCCGCAGCATCCGGGTCGACACTCGTCCCGATCCAGCGCTCCCCGGCCGCGACGGAGCGATCGTCGAAGTCGCCGCCGCCGGCATCTGCGGATCAGACCTGCATTTCTACGAGGGCGATTTCCCGATGGCCGAGCCGATCTCGCTCGGCCACGAAGCGACGGGCACCGTCGTCGAAACCGGGCCGGACGTCCGCAGCGTCAAGATTGGCGACCAGGTCATGGTGTCGTCGGTGGTTGGCTGCGGCGCCTGCCCGGGCTGCGCGACCCGCGATCCGGTGATGTGCTACTCCGGGATGCAGATCTTCGGCGGCGGCGTCCTCGCCGGCGCGCAGGCCGACCTGCTCGCGGTGCCCGCCGCCGACTTCCAGCTGCTCAAGATCCCCGACGGGATCACCACCGAACAGGCGCTGCTGCTCACCGACAACCTCGCCACCGGCTGGGCAGCGGCCCAGCGAGCCGAATTTCCGTTTGGCGGTACCGTCGCGGTTTTCGGTCTGGGCGCGGTCGGACTGTGCGCGTTGCGCAGCGCATTCTTTCAAGGTGCTGCAACGGTTTTCGCTGTCGATAAGGTCGATGGCCGTCTGCAGCGTGCCGCACAGTGGGGAGCGACACCGGTGAAAGCGCCCGCGGTCGAGGCGATCCTGGCCGCGACGGGCGGACGCGGCGCCGACGCCGTAATCGACGCCGTCGCCACGGACGCATCCCTGACCGACGCGCTCAACGCGGTCCGGCCCGGCGGCACCGTCTCGGTCGTCGGAGTGCACGATCTGCAGCCATTTCCACTTCCTGCCTTGGGCTGCCTGATACGGAGCATCACGCTGCGCATGACCACGGCGCCGGTGCAGCGCACCTGGCCGGAGTTGATCCCGCTGCTTCAGACAGGTCGGCTCGACGTCGACGGAATCTTCACCACGACCCTGCCGTTGGACGAAGCGGCCAAAGGCTACGCGACCGCGGAGTCACGCTCGGGCGATGACGTGAAGATCCAGCTGATGCCCTAGCCGGTGCCACTCTCGTTGTCACGGCGAACGTGCTTCGCCAGATAACGCAAAGCCCGCACCGGCCCGCGACGGCCCGAGGCAAGGCACATCACCGGCCATCCATGCGCGGCGGCCGCCGCGGCAAGCCCCGAGCGAGGATTCACCGGTCGCGGACAGCCGACGACTGACATCGACGCAGCATCCTCATCCCCGTCGGCATAAAAGTAGCTGGATTGCAACGCAACGCCATTGTCGGCGCAGAACTGTTCCACCGCAGCCGCCTTCGTCGCCCCCCAGACAACAGGTTTGACCATTCCGCCGGTCAGCCGCTGCTGATCGTCGAGCTCAAAATGATTGCACTGCACGTTGGTAATCCCAAGAAAGCGGGCGACGGGCGCCACGTGGATGGAGAAAGCCGACGAACTCAGCACCACGGTATGTCCGCAGTCCTGATGCGCCTGCACGATCTCGCGCATGTGCGAGTAGATGCGTGGGGCAACGCGTTCCACGAACAGTCGCGTACCCAGCTCGTCGAGCTCGGCGATCGATTGCCCACGCAGATAACCCGCAGCCCGCGCGACGAGCTGCTCAAACTCCACGCGACCGAATCGATACCGCAGCGCGGCTTCCATGACTCCCAGGAGCTCGCCAATCCCGGCCTGCCGACGCCGGATTCGATCGCCGATGTGCGCCGTTGCGGTGAAGCCGTCAATCAACGTGCCGTCCAGGTCGAAGAACGCCCCGACCCCTGGTCCGGACGAACTGGCGCCGATCTCCGCGATGGCATCGGCGGGGGAGAGCATCGTGAGCATGACCATGTCGACCCCGCCCGTCACCGAGTTGCCGTTATGTATTGGGAGCGCATAAAACGGTCGATCTTGACGTCCACATCCGGCGGAGTCATTCCATAGCCGGCCTGCAATTCAAGCGTGTTGCGGACGGGTTGGACAGCCCATCCGTGCGCGGTCAGCCATTGTGCTGGGTCGCTCTTCGGCTCGTAGGTGAGCGCGGAGAAGTCCACGTCACCCGACATATTGACCCCTGGGTGGTCTGCTTCCAAAGCGGCGAGCTGCTCGCGGTCTAAACGCGACCCCAACGCGCCCACGGCAACGCGGCTGCCCGGTGCACACAGCTCACTGATCCGGGCAAAGAGCGCGTCTTGCGCGTCCTCGGTCAAGTAGGGCAGCACTCCTTCCACCGACCAGGCACTGGGGCTTCGGGGGTCGAACCCGGCCGCCTTCAACGGCGTTGGCCAGTCGGTGCGCAGATCGGCTGCGACTTCAATTCTGCGGGCCTTGGGCGTGGCACCACGTTCCTCCAGCACACGGGCCTTAAATTCCAGGACTTTCGGTAGGTCGACTTCGAAAACAGTTGTTCCGTCTGGCCATTCAAGGCGATAGGCGCGGGAATCCAGCCCGGCGGCGACGATCACCGCCTGCCGTATTCCCGCCTCACCGGCGAAGGAGAAGAAGTCGTCAAAGAATCGGGTTTGCACGCCGTAGAGGCGGGGAAAGGCGGTCCCGTCCTCGGTGGTCCCCGGATTGGCCAGCACCCCAGCCAGATACGGATCCTGTGAAGCCGCAATGAAAAGCTTCGCGTATTCGTCCCGCACCAGCGGTTGCGCGCTTAGCGCGTGCAGAGCGCGCCAGCCCGCCACCAGTAGAGCGGTGTAGCCCACGCTGCTGACGATGTCCCAGTGGTCGTCGTCGGAACGAAGCGACCCGTACTCAGGTGACGTGTTTGTCACTAGGCCCTCCCGTGCAGAACGCGGCAGAACCTAGCGACAAAACTGCCGACATAACCAAAGTACCCGCAG
Organism: Mycobacterium sp.; assembly: GCA_035569455.1. Lineage (GTDB taxonomy): Bacteria > Actinomycetota > Actinomycetes > Mycobacteriales > Mycobacteriaceae > Mycobacterium. The sequence goes on from DATMMZ010000212.1 coordinate 5,039, forward strand.
CCGAGCCGTCAGACCTCCAGAATCACCGTCACCGGGCCGTCGTTTATTAATTCGACCTGCATGTTCGCACCGAACACACCGGTCTCCACCTGGGCACCCAACCCGCGCAACGCCTCCGCGAACGTGGCTACCAGCGGCTCGGCGACCGCACCTGGAGCGGCCGCGTTCCATGACGGCCGGCGGCCCTTGGCGGTGTCGGCGTAGAGGGTGAATTGGCTGACCACCAAGATCGGCGCGTTGACGTCGGCCGCGGACTGCTCGTCGGCGAGAATGCGTAGATTCCAGAGCTTTTCGGCGAGCCGCCGCGCTTTGTCATGGTCATCGCTGTGGGTGACACCGACGAATGCGAGCAGGCCTTGGCGGTCCGGCCGGATGGCGCCGACCACCTGGCCGTCAACCGACACCACCGCCGACGAGACCCGTTGCACCAGAACCCGCATGGGCTCGATGGTGCCAGGCCGGGGTTGAACGTAAAGCTCACGGGTACGCTCGTCGGGTGTCTGTGCTGGTCGCGTTTTCCGTCACCCCGCTGGGCGTGGGTGAGGGAGTCGGAGAGATCGTCGCCGAGGCGGTTCGGGTGGTTCGCGATTCCGGGTTGCCCAATAAGACGGATTCGATGTTCACCGTTATCGAAGGCGATACCTGGGAAGAAGTGATGACGGTGGTGCAGCGCGCGGTGGAGGCCGTTGCTGCTCGTGCACCCCGGGTCAGCACGGTGATCAAGGCGGACTGGCGGGCCGGGGCCGCCGACGCGATGACGCAGAAAGTCGCTTCCGTCGAGCGTTACCTGTCCAAACCCGCCGGCGACCCGTAAGCCTCTACCTCCGCACTGCGGCCTGGAATACTTGCTCGGCCTCGTTGCCGTGGACCGCGAACACCACCCGTTCAAGCGAGCTCGGCTGATGCTGCCGAACGGAGTCGACCATTAGCCGTGCGGCGTCTTCGAGCGGGAATCCGCCGACGCCGGTCCCGAACGCCACCAGCGCCAGAGAGCGGCAACCGAGCTCATCGGCCTTCCGCAAGGTGGAACCGGTGGCCCGTGCGATGATCTCGGCCGAGGTCGGGCCGCCCAGCTCCATCGTCGCGGCGTGGATGACGTAGCGCGCCGGCATGTCGCCGGCTGTGGTCTCGACCGCATCGCCGAGGCCAATCGGCGCCTTCTCGTTTGATTCACGCTGCACCTCGGGGCCGCCGGCGCGGGCGATTGCAGCCGCAACACCGCCACCGTGTCGCAGTTGCGTGTTGGCCGCGTTGGTGATCGCGTCGACCTCGAGCTTGGTCACGTCAGCTTGGAGTACCTCTAACTCGATCATCGGCTGCGTCACCCGCGTTTGCCTCGCACCCACTGAATAGGGCCGAAATTCCTGGTCCGCACGCTGACCAAGCCCTGCTCTTCCAGGATGTCGCCGATTTCGTCCTCGCCGAACACATTGGCTCCGAACTTCGGCATCCGCCGCCAACCCCCGGCGGCACGACCTGCGGTGGGGACCAACACGGCCAGTCGCCCGCCCGGGCGCAGCACCCGGGCCATCTCTGCCAGGGCGGCCGCCGGGTCTGGTACCAGCTGCAGCACGGCCATCGACACCACCGCGTCGACCGTCGCCTCGCGCAGCGGAAGTTGTTGCGCGTCCGCGTGCAAAAAGCCAATCTGAGACCCCTTTTCGGTGCGGACCGCGCGCGCCAGCATGGCCTTTGACAAGTCGACACCCAACACGAGCCCGCTCGGTCCGACAGCACGCGCCAGCGACGCGGTGATGCTAGCGGGACCGCAGCCGACGTCCAGGACGATTCCGCCCGGCGGGATTTTCAGCCACTCGGTCGGAGGCTGAAACGTGCTCAGCAGCCTGCGCATCACCGCTTGTGCGTTGTCGTAGACCATCGCCACGGCCGGTGAGGCCCACATGGCCTGGATTCGGCGGGTGTTCTTCGGCGCGGCAGCGTCATCGACCGATACGGCACCCAGCAAATCGAGATAACCCTTGCTAACGTCGGGCTGCGCGGGCGGATCGGCGAGCAACTCCAGCGCCTTGGCTAACGCGGGAGGCAATGTTGTGTTCAGTTCGGTCACCCGCATTCGTTCGATCAAACACCAAGCCGTACAGGCGATTACCGAATCGGGAATTGTTGCTCCGACACCGCCTTGGTTTGCAGCCTACGCTAGCCGCGCGACGTCCGAACGATCCGAATCAGACCATTTAGCGGGTAACGGTCGCCGTCCGTGGCCGGTTGCTCGTGCGCGACGCCGGTTGGGGTAGCTTGACCTGAGGAAGAGTTGGTGGCTTACAGGGGAGGCAGACTGATGGCTCGTCATCCAGATCCCGCATCGGTGCGTGCGGCATGAGCGGCGACACACCCACCGGCGGCCCAGGCGGAGCCGGGGGTAGGGGCGGCGCTGGAGGAGCCGGCGGGGCCGGAGGAGCCGGTGGCGCTGGCGGGGCCGGCGGAGCCGGCGGTGCCGGCGGCCCAGGCGGAGCTGGGGGTGGAGGCGGCGACGGCAACATGGGCGGCACGCCCGGCCAGGGCGGTGAGCCCGGCAAGGGCGGCGAGGGGGGCGCCGGCGGCGCACCCGGCCCCGGCGGCCAACCCGGCCAACCGGGCCAGCCCGGCCAGCCCGGGCAACCTGGCCAACCGGGCGGTCCCGGCCGCTAACGCCTGACTGTTGCGCCTTCTCTTGCCAGCGCGTACAGCCGCCACCGGGCCGGCACACCTTTCAGCTCGTGCTCACCGCGGTCGGCGAAGGTGCGCCGTGATCCGGTGACGATGTCGCGCACCGTCGAGGACACCAGTACCTCGCTGGGGCCGGCCAGCGCCGCCACGCGCGCACCGATGTGGACGGCCATCCCGGCGACGTCGGAGCCGCGCACCTCGACCTCCCCGGCGTGAATACCCACCCGCACCTCGATGCCCAAAACCCCTACCGCGTCTATGATTTCGTCCGCACACGCGATCGCGGCACTGGGACTACTGAACATCGCGACGAATCCATCTCCGGCGGTTTTCACCTCGCGACCGCCGAACCGCTGCAGTTCGCGGCGCACGATGTTGTCGTGGTTGTCCAGCAGGTCGCGCCACCGGTCGTCGCCGAGCAGGGCGGCCCGCTCGGTGGAGCCGACGATGTCGGTGAACACGATCGTGCTGAGGACGCGCTCGGCGGCGAAACCACCGCGCACACCGGTGATGAACTCCTCGATCTCGTCGAGCATTGGCGCGGTGTCGCCCACCCAGTACAGGGCATCCGCGCCCGGCAGCTCGACGAACCGCGATCCGGCGATGTGCTCGGCAAGGTAATGACCGTGCCCTACCGGAACGAATCTCGAACCGGCACGGTGCAGGATCAACGTCGGCGCGCTGATGCGCCCGAGGACCTCGCGCACGTCGGCTTCGGTCACGACCTTCGATACGACGCGGGCCATGCTCGGTGGGCCCGCCCGGTTGCCGGCCAGATCCCACCACGCGCGAAAGACAGCGTCGCTGGCAACGCTTGGCGCGACGATCCGCAGCACATCGAAACCCTGCTCCAGGGCGTCGGGTTCGAGGCCGACAGTCCGGAATGGTTCGCGGCCGTCCAGCTGGGCGCCAGCCGGGTAGTCGGGTGCCCACCGGACGCGTGCCGCGCCGTTGACGATCACCAGCCCGCGCACCCGCTCGGGATATTCGGCGGCAAGGACCATTCCATTCATCCCGTGGTAAGTGGGCGCCAAGATCGTCGCCTGCTCGCATCCGACGGCGTCCATCACCGCGATCGCGTCTTCGGCCCAGTACTTCGGGCCCAGCATGTTCATCGAGGGGACGCTTGAGGAAAGACCGATTCCACGATGGTCGAACCGGATCACCCGGCAAAAGGACGCCAGGCGCCGATGGAAGCGGTACATCGACGGCTCCTCGTCGATCGAGCCGATCGGGATGAATGGCCCGGGCAGCACAAGAAGATCGGTCGGACCGTCGCCCAGCACTTGGTAGGCGATGTCCATATCGCCGCATTTCGCGTAGCGAGTCCGTGGAGCCTGCGCCACGGCCTCAGGTTAGTTCATGCGTAGGCTCATGGCGGTGAGCGCACGCGCGGGCATCGTGGTCACCGGAACTGAAGTCCTCACCGGCCGGGTCCAAGACAGAAACGGCCCTTGGATCGCCGACCGGCTGCTGGAGCTGGGCGTCGAGCTGGCACACATCACGATCTGCGGTGACCGCGCTTCCGACATCGAGGCGCAGCTGCGCTTCATGGCGGACCAGGGTGTGGACCTGATCGTGACCAGCGGCGGCCTGGGGCCCACGGCCGACGACATGACCGTCGAGGTGGTGGCGCGGTTCTGCGGCCGCGAGCTGGTGCTGGATGACGAGGTCGAGAACAAGATCGCCAACATCCTCAAGCGCCTGATGGACCGCAATCCCGCGTTCAGCGGTCTTTTGGAACCCGGCAGCTTCGACTCGGTGAGGGCCGCCAACCGCAAGCAGGCCATGATTCCCGCCGGCTCGCAGGTACTCGATCCGGTGGGCACCGCACCGGGTGTGGTCGTGCCCGGCAAGCCGGCGGTAATCGTGCTTCCCGGGCCGCCGCGCGAGCTACAGCCCATGTGGCAGGAGGCAATTC
>DATMMZ010000213.1:0-10707 GCA_035569455.1 Mycobacterium sp.
CACCGTCTCGACGAGCAGTCGCATCCGGTTCTCCAGTGAGCCGCCCCAACGGTCGGTGCGTTGATTGACCAGCGGCGACAGGAACTGGTTGAACAGGTAGCCGTGCGCGGCGTGGATCTGCACGCCGTGGAAGCCGGCGTCGGCGGCGACCCGGGCGGCGCGGGCGAACCGGCCGATGATCTCGGTGATCTCCGTGTCGGACAGGGCGCGGGGCGCTCTGAAGAGCCGGTTGCCCCCCTTGGCGAGGGGCACCTCGGATGGGCCGACTACGTCCTGTCGACGCCCAGGCAGCACGTTGCCGCGCATCGTCTGCCGCCCAGGGTGAGACAGCTGCAGGATGAACTTGGCGTCGGTGCCCTCGGTCACCGCGGCCCAACGGCGCAGTTGGGCGAGGTGTCGGCCGTCCTCGATGACCACGTTGCGCGGTGCTTCCAGCGCCGCACCGTCGACCATGACGTTGCCGCTGATCAGCAACCCGGCGCCGGAGTGCGCCAACGCCCGGTAGGCCGTGATGAGCTGGTTGGTCGGTGCCCCCCGACTGTCCGCGAGATGCTCGCTGGTCGCGGCCTTCGCGAGCCGGTTCGCCAGAGTGATGCCGCTGCGCAGGGTAAGTGGCTTGGAGAGCACATCGCGCCGGACTGCCGTTAGGTTCTCATTCATCTGACTTCCACCGTTCGCGTTGATTGTATGTTGTACCTGTACGGCATACAGTTAAACATATACAACGTATAGTTAGCAACTCAGGGAATGGGAAGCGCTCGTCCTACCAGGTCAGGCCAAGTTCGCCGCGGGGGAACCTTGTTCTGCAGTGGCGATGACACCGGCGATCAGCATGTCGAGCCCGAGGCTGAAGTAAGCGTCCGGATTCGGGCACGCGGCCAGCACGCTGGCGGAGGACACGACGCTGGGATAACGCCGTAGGGGCAGTCCGCTCAACGATGCGGTCTTGCGGCGAATTGCGTCGTCACGGGCCTCGGAGTCAGGCCCGTACTCTCGCCCCGGCTCGCTCGTCACGAGCATGGCGACGGCGTTGAGCAGGTACCCGCCCACCTGGGCAGCCTGCTCGGCGGAAAGCCCCGCGTGCCGCAGCAGCGCCAGCGTGCTTTCGGCCACCGTCAGCCCGGCCTCAGAGGACAGCACGCGGTCGGAGACAAGGGCGGCCACCTCGGGATGCGGGCGCAGCGCGTCAGATAGCGCTTCGAGGATGGAGCGCAATTGCTCGGGCCAGGGCTTACGGGACGGGCCCGGAAGCCGAACGCCGGCAAAGAGGCGTTCGGCGATGCCGTCGAGCAGTTCGCCCTTGTCCTTGAAGTGCCAGTACAACGCCATCGGGGTGACTCCCTGATCCTCGGCCAGCCGCCGGATGGTCACCGCATCGAGGCCCTCCGCATCTGCCAGCGCGATGGCGCCGTCCACGATGGTGTCGCGACTCAGCCGCTCGCGGCCCACGGATCCGCTTCTCCTTTTCGCCATGTCGCCAAATATACCCCGTACAGGGCAACATATACCTCGTACATGCTTCGAACCGGGTAGCGATGGCGCAGAGGAACGCAACGTCAGGCGCTATTCAACAACGACGTCGCGTCCCCGCTAGTGGGTGATTCGGTCCGCCCGGGTGTAGACGTTCATCGAGTTCTCCCGCAGGAACGCCACCAGCGTGATCCCGGACTCCTCGGCCAGCGAGGCCGCCAGCGACGACGGCGCTGACACGGCGGCCAGCACCGGAATCCCGGCCAGCAGCGCCTTCTGGGTCAACTCGAACGACGCCCGCCCGCTGACCAGCAACACCGACGCGCTCAGCGGTATCCGGTCGTGTTCCAGCGCCCAGCCGATCACCTTGTCGACCGCATTGTGCCGGCCGATGTCTTCACGCACGGCAAACATGGTGCCGTCAGCACCGAACAACGCCGCGGCGTGTAGTCCGCCGGTGCTGGCGAAAACCTTTTGCGCGCTGCGAAGTTGGCCGGGCATCGCCTTGAGCGTGGAAACGGCGACGGTGGCGGGATCGTCGCCGGGCGAAAACCGGCTGATCAACCGCACCGCGTCCAGCGACGCCTTGCCGCAGACTCCGCATGACGAGGTGGTGTAGAAGTTGCGGGTGACATCGAGACCCGGCGGTTCGACGCCCGGCGTCAGTGTCACGTCGAGAACGTTGTAGGTATTGACACCGTCGGCGCCGCGCCCGCCGCAGTAGCGGATGGTCAGCACGTCTTCGCGGCCCCCGATGACCCCTTCGGTGAGCAGAAAGCCTTGCGCGAGTTCGAAATCCGAGCCAGGCGTGCGCATGGTCACAGTGACCGGGGTGCCGTTGACGCGGATCTCCAGCGGCTCCTCGACGGCCAGGGTCTCCGGTCGGGTGATCGCTTGATCGGCGGCGAGATGCTTTACTCGCCGGCGCGCGGTGACGTGCCCCAATCCCACGAAACTCAAACTACATTGGCTCGCGGCTCACCGCCGGGAAGCCGATTGGCCCCTAGATGTCACACCGCCTTGGCCAGCGCAGCCAGAGTCTCCGCCGACGAGTGCGTCGGAAGCCAGCCGAGTTCTCGCTTCGCTTTTCTGGTATCCATCACCACCGACGTCCGCGCCACATGCAGCCATTCGAGCACCGAAGGGACGAACGGCAACCGGAAAATCGCCGCAGACGCCGCCGAGGCAGCAGTCGCAGGAACCCGCACCGGTCGGCCGCCCAGCGCCTTAGCCACGTCCGCGATCGTCACTTCGCCATTACCGGCGATGTTGTACGCGCCGGGCGGTACCGGAGCGGTCGCCGCCAGCGCGATCGCGGTCGCAACGTCGTCATGGTGAACCAACTGCAACGGAAAACCCGGATCCGGCACGACCGGCTTCAACCCCGGCACCGCCCTGGCCACGGCCCGCACCGGGCCGGGCAGCCGCTTCCACGGCATCGCGTCTGCCAACGCGAGGGCCTCAGGCCCGGCGACGATACATGGCCGCAGTACGAACACCTCCAGCGATGAACCTTTGGTGATGTCGGCGAGCGCGGCCTCGCACGCCGCCTTCTGCGCTGAGTAACAGTGCTCAGCGGATCCGCGCGTCGGCAAGTCCTCGGTGAGCGGCACGGGGTTGTCGGAATGGTAGCCGTATGCCGCCACCGACGAGGTGTAAACCAGACGCCGTGGCCGCTGGGCGGCGACCGCGGCCTCGAACACGTTACGTGTGCCCTGCAGGTTGACGTGCGCGCTCTCCGCGCGCGACCCCATGATGAGGAACGCCAGGTGGACCACCACATCGGCCTGTGCGACCAGCGCCTCGACCGCGTCGCGATCCAGGATGTCGCCCTGCTGATAGGTGGTTTTCACCCACCCGCACGTCGGCCGATCGAACGGCCGTCGCGCCATCGCAACGATCTTCTCCACCGCGGGTTCGCGCTCCAGCGCCGTCACCGCCGAGACGCCGATCTCTCCGGTCGGTCCGGTGACGGCAACTGTAATTCCCATTTCAGGTGACTTCCCCACCAGCACCCCTGGCCAAACACCGGATCAGGCAGGGGAAGAAACTGTGTACAGGTCGGCTAGTGGGAGAGAGATCATGGAGGTGAGCCGAATAATCTATGGCCGTCTGAAACGCGGGGCCGACGACCCCGCGCAGCACCAGAAGTGAGGGAAAGACTTGGCGGACGAACCGAACGCCGGCGCAGGGGCGACACCACCTGGCGGGGCGGCAGCGGACCCCACCACAGTGTTTGCTGCCCTCGCCGAGATCATCTATCAAGGCTCGGACGTTGCCGAGATGTACGCCGCCATCTGCGTGGCCGCGACCCTGACCGTCCCCGGCTGCGACCACGCCAGCCTGCTGGTCCGCCAGAACGATCGGTACGTCACTGTGGGCGCGAGTGACCAGCTCGCGCAGCGGATCGACGATCTTGAACGGCGCTCGGGCGACGGCCCGTGCATCGACGCGATCGAGGAAGAAACTCCCCAGATCGAACCGGACCTGACCACGCCATCGCAGTGGCCCAAACTCGCGGCCGGCCTGCTCGCCGAGACGCCGGTGCGCGGCGCCATGGGCTTTCGGATACTGGTCGACAAACGCAAGGGCGCCGCGCTCAACCTATTCAGCGACACCCCCAACCTGTTCGACGCCGAGGCCGCCGGACGAGCGGCGGTGCTCGCATCGTTCGCCAGCGTGGCCATCAATGCCATCGCAAAGGGAGAAGATGCGGCCAGCCTGCGACGAGGCTTGCTCAGCAACCGCGAAATCGGCAAAGCGGTCGGAATGTTGATGCTGCTGAACGATTTCACCGAGCAGGAGGCGTTCGACCTGCTGCGGCGCCACTCCCAGAGCCTCAACATCAAGCTGGCTGACGTGGCGCGGCAGATCATCGACCGCCGCGGCCAACTGCCGGCGGGCCAGGATCCGTCTGCGCCGGACGCATAGCCGGGTGTTCGGGTTCTATTCCGGCAGCCGCAGCTCAGGCTTCTCGACTTCTTCGATGTTGACGTCTTTGAAGGTGATCACCCGTACCTGCTTGACGAACCGGGCCGGCCGGTACATGTCCCACACCCAGGCGTCGGACAGTCGCAGCTCGAAGTAGACCTCGCCGTCGGCGTTGCGTGGCATCATCTCCACACTGTTCGCCAGATAGAAGCGGCGCTCGGTTTCCACGACGTAGCTGAACTGGCCGACGATGTCCTTGTATTCGCGGTACAGCGAGAGCTCCATCTCGGTTTCATACTTTTCGAGATCTTCGGCACTCATCTGCTCAGACGTCCTTCTCCCTGCCAACTTTCCCGGCTTGCCTGTCGGACCGCTGTCGGCCCGCGTCGTCGCCGGGTGGGAACCCTGGTCCCATCTTTCCTCACCAATATCCCTCCCGCTCGGCCGGAGGGTCCGGTTTGCACTCGACCACCACCCGGGCGTTCGCCCCGTTCGCTACGCGCCGGACATTGATGAACGAATGGCGGTGCTCGGAGCAGGGACCCAGCCGGGTCAACGCCGTGCTGTGCGCGGGCGTGCTGTACCCCTTGTGTTCGGCGAAGCCGTAGCCGGGGTGGTCGGCGTCCAGCGCGACCATGAACCGGTCCCGGCTCACTTTCGCCAGCACGCTGGCCGCGGCGATACACGCGGCCGCCGCGTCCCCGCCGACCACCGGCAGCGAGGGCATCGGCAGGCCGGGTACCCGAAAACCGTCGCTGAGCACATAGCCGGGCCGCACCGGCAGGCCCGCCACCGCGCGCCGCATGCCCTCGATGTTGGCTACGTGCACGCCGCGGCGGTCGACCTCGACCGACGGGATGAACACCACGTGATAGGCCAGCGCGTAGCGGCAGATCAACGGGAACAACTTCTCCCGTGTCTTCTCTGCGAGCTTTTTCGAATCATCAAGGGCAGCAAGGCTTTCCAGCCGCCCTGGCCCGAGCACGCACGCCGCCACCACCAACGGGCCCGCGCAGGCACCGCGACCCACCTCGTCCACCCCGGCCACCGGTCCCAAACCGCTGCGGTGCAGCGCGGACTCCAGGGTGCGCAACCCGGAGGACTTACGGATTACCGTCCGCGGCGGCCACGTCGTGGCCATGCCTACTGACCCTGCTGGGGGTTCACCGAACCCACACCACCCCATCGCGACGGCGGCCACACGATGAACCTCGCCTTGCCGATCACATTGCCCACCGGCACGGTTCCTGAGTTCGGATCACCGGTGCACAAGATCCCCTTGAGCGCATCGGGCGGGATGCTGGTGCAGTGGGCGCGCGAGTCCGCCGAGTGCGTCCGGTTGTCGCCCATCACCCACAGCCTCCCCTGCGGCACGCTGACCGGCCCGAACTCGCTGCCCAGGCATGGATACACCGACGGGTCGGCCATCATCGTGGCCGGATCCAGGTATGGCTCCCTGAGTGGCTTGCCGTTGACGGTCAAGCCGGTGTCGGCCCGGCACTGCACCGTCTGCCCGCCGATGGCGATGACCCGCTTGACCAGGTCATTCTCGTCGGGAGGCACGAAGCCGATGAATGACAGCGCGTTCTGCAGCCAGCGCAGCGCAAGGTTGTGCGAGCGGATCGACTTGTACCCGTAGTTCCACGTCGGCGGCCCCTTGAAGACGATGACGTCACCGGGCTGCGGTGAACCGAAGCGGTACGTGAGTTTGTCCACCATGATTCGGTCGCCGACGCAGCCAGCACATCCGTGCAGCGTGGGTTCCATGGACTCCGACGGAATCAGGTAGGGACGTGCAACGAACGTCAACATGACGTAGTAGAGCACCACCGCGATAACGGCCAGGATCGCGAGTTCCCGCAGCGCCGACTTCTTCTTGGGCTCCGGCTCGCCCTCTTCGGGCGCATTTGGGGCCTGCTCGGTGGCTGCCGCGGTGGCTGTTTCGGGGGCCTCTCGTTGGCTGTCAGGGTCGCGGGTAGAGACCTTCGGCTCCGACTGACCGTCGGGCTGGGGCTCAGATGACGAGTCCGTGGTTTCGGTCACGAGATCAGACTAGCCAGCACAATCTGTGCGCTTGTGAACCATGGACTGCGCTGACGCGTGCGCGGTCAGCGCTTTTCCTTGATCTTGGCCTTCTTGCCGCGAAGTTCACGCAGGTAGTACAGCTTGGCGCGGCGGACATCGCCACGGGTCACTACCTCGATGTGGTCGATGTTCGGCGAATGCACCGGAAAGGTCCGTTCGACGCCGACGCCGTAACTCTCCTTGCGCACGGTGAACGTCTCGCGGATACCTCCGCCCTGCCTGCGGATCACCACGCCCTTGAACACCTGGATACGCTCCTTGGCGCCCTCGATCACCTTGACGTGCACGTTGATGGTGTCGCCCGGGCTGAAGGCCGGGATGTCGTCGCGCAGCGACGCCTGGTCGACAAAGTCCAGCCTGTTCATTTGCGAAGACACTTCCTCGGGGTCGCGGCTTTGGCAGCTGCCCACACGCGGGTGTGTGGCATCGCCGAGCCGATGGTTCGGGCTTTGGGGCGTATCTCGCAGCAGGCGGTGCGCCGACAAGGGCTCGAGACAACTGGTCAATTGTGCCAGACAGTGCGCTTGCCGTGAAAATCACATGAAATCGGGCGGTTCGTGACAACCCAAATCTGCTGGTGAATGGTACATATGACTGGGGTCAATACCGCTAGTCGAACCCGAACCTTAGCGTGACACCCGGGGCAGATGGCGATGCGGCCGCCCAACGTGCACGTTTCCGGGACGCCGGAGGGATGCCAGAGGACCAAGAGGAGAGGAACGAATGCGCGCACGGCCGCACACGCTGCTCACCGCCATGGCGGCGGTGACGCTGGTACTGGCCGGGTGCGACGAGGCGATCGTAGAGGCGAAGGCATACCCCAAGCCGGCACACAGCGCGCCCGATCGCCATTCGTTCCAGCTCCGACCGAAGGTCGCTGAAATGCTGCTGCAGGGCAGTACGCCACCGAGGGCGCCGGCGGCACTGCCGGACGCCGAGTTCGGCGGACTGCAGGCACGCATCCAGCAGGCCACCGCCGAGGCCGGTGTCGCTGGCGCCACCCTCTCGGTCGCCATCCTCGATCGCACCACCCACCAGCTGGTCTCCAATGGCAACTCGCAGATCCCCGGCATCGCGTCGGTGGCCAAGCTCTTCATCGCCGACGATTTGCTGCTGCAGGAATCCGAAGGGAAGGTCGCGCTTGCCCCTGAGGACCGCCAGGCGTTGGACGTCATGCTGCGGTCATCCGACGATGGCGCGGCTGAGAAATTCTGGGGTCAGGGCCGCGGAGAGGCCATCATCAGCCAGGTCGCAAACCGCTACGGACTGACGTCAACTGCGCCGCCCAGCGATGGGCGCTGGTGGAACACGCTCAGCACGGCCGGCGACTTGGTCCGCTACTACGACATGCTGCTCAGCGGGTCCGGTGGACTACCGCCAGAGCGGGCCAGGACGATCATCAACGATCTGGCCCGGTCCACCCCTACCGGAATGGACGGCTACCCGCAGCGATTCGGCATCCCCGACGGTCTGTACGCCGAACCGGTGGCAGTCAAGCAGGGCTGGATGTGCTGTATCGGCGCCGACTGGATGCATCTGTCCACCGGGGTGATTGGCGCGGATCGGCGCTACATCATGGTGATCGAGTCGCTTCAGCCCTCTGATGACGCCACCGCCCGGGAGACGATCACCCGGGCCGTGAAGACGATATTTCCCGGCGGCCGGATCTGACCCGCTAATCCGGGCCGGCATCGTCGCCGGGACGAGTTAGGTCGGGTCGGCGTTCACGGGTCCGCTGCAGCGAGACCTGCCGACGCCAGGCGGCAATTCGCGCGTGGTCACCGGATAGCAGTACCTCCGGGACGTCGAGGCCACGCCAGCTCGGCGGCCGCGTATAGCTCGGCCCCTCCAAAAGCCCGTCCAGGCCCGGCGAGTGTGAATCATCGCGGAGCGACACAGGGTTGCCGAGGACTCCGGCCATCAGGCGTAGGACGGCCTCGATCATCACCACGGCCGCCGACTCTCCACCCGGCAGCACATAATCACCGATCGAGACCTCTTCGACCCGCATCCGTCGAGCGGCGTCGTCGATCACCCGCTGGTCGATGCCCTCGTATCGGCCGCAGGCGAACACCAGGTGCGACTCGATGCTCCAACTCTGCGCGGTGGCCTGGGTGAATAGCGCACCGGCGGGGGTAGGAACGATCAACAATGTCTGGCCGGAACAGATTTCATCCAGCGCGTCGCCCCACACCGGTGCCCTCATCACCATCCCCGGGCCGCCGCCGTACGGCGCGTCGTCCACCGAGTGGTGCACGTCGTGCGTCCACCGCCGCAGGTCGTGCACCCGCAGGTCGACCAGGCCCGAGTCAATCGCCTTGCCCGGCAACGATTGTCGCAGCGGGTCCAGGTTGGCCGGGAAAATCGTGATGACGTCAATACGCACGGCTACCCCAGATCCAGCAGACCCTCGGGCGGATCGATTTCCAGGCCCTCATCCAGCGACACCGACGTGACGATCGCGCTGACGAACGGCACCAATACTTCACCCACGTCGCTGCCGTCCTCGGCGCGGCGGCGCACCGCCAACAACTCACCGGCCGCGGTGTGCAGCACCTCGACGACGACGCCGACATCCTGTCCCGCGGTCGTCCGAACTCGAAGGCCTTCCAGCTGGTGGTCGTAGTAGGTGTCCGGCTCATCGATCGGCGGCAGGTCCTCGGAGTCGATGACGAACAAACTGCCCCGCAACGCGTCAGCGGCGTCACGGTCGGCGACTCCATCCAATCGCACGAGCAGACGCCCACCGTGCTCACGCGCGTCAGCGACGACATAGGTGCGCTCCGGGCCGTCATCACGAGAGCCCTTGGCCCGCAACGTACTACCCCGCGCGAACCGGGCAGCGGGATCGTCGGTACGGATCTCGACGATCACCTCGCCGCTGATGCCGTGCGCTTTGACGACGCGCCCGACTATCAACTCCAAGGGAGTTCCATGAGCCTGCGCTCCGCTACTGGTCGGTGTCCACCACGTCGACGCGGATACCGCGACCACCGATGCCGGCGACCAATGTGCGCAGCGCGGTCGCGGTGCGTCCCCCGCGACCGATCACCTTGCCCAGGTCGTCGGGATGTACATGCACTTCAACAGTCCGCCCACGCCGACTGGTTACCAGGTCCACCCGGACTTCGTCGGGGTTGTCGACGATTCCCCGGACCAAATGCTCAACAGCGTCCACGACGACCGTACTCATCGCGCCGGTCAGCTTTCGGTCGTCGGCTCAGGCTGGTCGCCGCCCTCGGCCGGCACGTCCGCCTTAGCGGCTTCGCTGCCGGCCAAAGTGTCGGCGTCAGCACCCGCCTCAGTGGCGGCTTCCGGACCGGCTTCAGCACCCGCCTCAGTGGCGGCTTCCGGACTGGCTTCAGGACCGGACGCGGCGGCCTTAGCGGCTTTCTTGGCCGGCGCCTTCTTCTTCGGTCGTGCGGCCTCGGTGGTCGGAGCGCCCTCGGCGGCAGCCAACGCGGCGTTGAACAACTCCAACTTGGTGGGCTTGGCCGGGGCGACCTTCAACCGGCCCTCGGCGCCCGGCAGGCCTTTGAACTTCTGCCAGTCGCCGGTGATCTTCAATAGTTTGAGGACAGGTTCGGTGGGCTGAGCACCGACAGAAAGCCAATACTGGGCACGCTCGGAGTTGATCTCGATCAGGCTCGGCTCTTCCTTCGGGTGATACCGGCCGATGACCTCGATTGAGCGGCCGTCGCGCCGCGTGCGCGCATCGGCGACAGCGATGCGGTACTGGGGATTGCGGATTTTGCCAAGCCGAGTGAGCTTGATCTTCACAGCCATGGTTACGCGATTTCTCCTGTGTGTGTCACGCCGCAATTCAGCAACCTGGGCAGGATGCCCGGATCCGGTTTTGCCTCGCGTGTGTGACCAGCCGCGCAAGCACACTCGGGTGGGTCGCACGGCGGACAGCCGCCTATTGTGCCAGAACCGGGTCCTCTGGCAGAAATGCGCGTACCTGGCGCATCACATCACCTTCTGGAAGACCTTGGATTCGACCCGGCGGGTCATCCGCCAACCCTCGGGGGTGCGGACGAACTCGTCGTCGTACCACAGGCCGCAGAACAGCACCTGGCACTTATCGCCGCCGAGCACCATCGGGTTGAAACAGATCACCCGCGACGACGCGGTGTCTCCGTCGATGCGGACCGAGAAGTTGCCGAGCATATGGGCATACACCGGGAAGTTCGGCAGCACCTGCGACAGCCACTGCTTCAC
>DATMMZ010000214.1:0-30600 GCA_035569455.1 Mycobacterium sp.
GGAAGCGGTGCAAGGCCCGATGGCAGCCCTGCTCGAAGCGGGATTCAAGCAGTCGGTCCGAATGATCGCCGACCACATGGGCTTTCGCATCGATCCCGACATCAGGACCATTCAGGAGATCGCCGTGGCGACCTCCGACATCGACTACGACCCCTTCCCGATCACCACTGGCACCGTGGCCGCACGCCGGTTCCGCTGGCAAGCCCTCGCGGACGGCGAGCCGGTCATCACGGCGGCGGTCAACTGGCTAATGGGTGAAACCAACCTGGAGCCGGACTGGAATTTCGGCGGGCGCGGGGAACGCTTCGAAGTCGAGATCGCCGGCGACCCCACCGTGAGCCTCACATTCAAAGGGCTGCAACCGCCGTCGATCGCCGACGGGCTGAGACGAAACCCCGGCGTCGTAGCGACGGCCAACCACTGTGTCAACGCTATCCCCGACGTCTGTGCCGCCGAGCCTGGCATCAAGACCTATCTGGACCTGCCGTTGTTCGCCGGGCGCCCGGCTCCCGATCTCGCCCGGACCGGACGGCGAGCAGACGCAAAAGCCGCCAATTTTGGCACGAAATAGGGGCTTTTGCGTCTGCTCGCGCTAACCAGGAGACTTCATGACCGACGCAGTCCTATCCGACGTATCGTTTTGTCACCTCGTGGTCGGAGTGACCGACATGGACCGCGCGCTCGCGTTCTACCGCGATGTACTCGGCATGGACGTCGTCTTCGAAACACTTATCTCTGGAGAGCCTTTCGATGCGGCCCTGCACGCGAAGCGAAAGCAAGAAGGCCGCGTTGTCGGCGGCCTGCTGGGCGGATTGATGGTCGAGCTGCTATCCCTGGAGGCCAAACCTCCGACGGATAAGCCGGCACGCCGGGGCATCACCGGTATCCAGAACGTGTCATTGTCGGTGACCGATCTCGACGACGCCCACCGCCGCATCACCGCCGCCGGCTACATCCCCGACCAGGAGCCTTTCGAAATCGGCGGTGTTCGAATGTTTTTCGTGAAAGACCCGGACGGGACGCAGGTCGAGTTCATCGAATTACCCAACGGTGCGCGCAGCACTTACGAGATGCACCGCGGCGTGCGGCTGCAGATGGGACCCGCGAAGTGACTTACACCCACCCCGGCTCGATGCGCGGCCATGTCGCGATCGTCACCGGTGCCGCTCAAGGAGTAGGCAAGGGCATCGCCGCCGCGTTGCTCGAACGCGGTGCGGCGGTGCTGCTGGTCGACATCCAAGACGAGGCGCTGAGCAAGACGAGCGCCGAGCTCAAGACAGCGGGCCGCGCGGAGATGCTGGTCGCCGACTTGCGCGACCCGGACAACGCCCAGCGGATCGTGGCAGCCGCGGTCGACGCCTTCGGCACGGTGCATGGTCTGGTCAACAACGCCATCGCCACCAACGAGCCCAAGGCATTCGTGGACATCACCCTCGGCGACCTGGCGCTCGGTCACGACGTCGGCCCCCGGGCGACATTCCTGCTGATGCAGGCCGTGCACCCGGTGATGGTCGCGGCGGGCGGCGGGTCGATCGTGAACCTCGGCTCCGGGACGGGCACCGGTGGCGAAGCCAAGTGGGGCGGTTACGCCGCTGCAAAGGAAGCCATCCGTGGGCTGTCGAAGGTCGCCGCCCTGGAGTGGGGGCGCGACAACATCCGCGTCAATGTCATATGTCCGTTCGCCGAGTCCGACGGCGTCAAACTCTGGAAGCAGTTCGCTCCCGACGACTACGCGAAGGCGGTGAGACGCGTTCCGATGCAGCGCATCGGCGATGTTCGTACCGACGTGGGCGCGCTGGTGGCGTTCCTGCTCGGCACCGACGCGTCGTTCATCACCGGACAGACCATTCACGTCGACGGCGGGATCGGCTGCTTCCGATGATTCCCAAAGAAGGGTCGCTGCGAGATCGCCAGCGCGCACAGATCCGGGCAGACATCAGCCGGGCAGCGTTTCGGCTATTCATCGAACGCGGATACGACGCCGTGACAACGGAGGAAATCGCCACTGCTGCGGGCGTTTCACCGCGCACCCTGTTTCGGCATGTGCCGACCAAAGAGGAACTGCTGCTGGCGCCCGTACGCTACGGCGGCGCGGCAATCGTCAACCTGCTCGAACAACGGCCTGCCGGCGAATCACCCGACGTCGCGCTGGTCAACGCGATCATCACCCGGACCCGCTCGTTCGACGAGGCCGACTGCGAGCAGTGGCGGGAAGCCCTGCTGGGCGCGCCCGGTCTGCTCGATAAGGTCACGATTCACACACCCGCCGACAAGGAGCGGGCGATGAAGCTGATCGCCGAACGCATGCGGGCGGACCCCCATGCCGACATCCGGCCGGGCCTGCTGGTCCAACTCGCCTTTGCCGCAGCCGATTTTGCCTTCCAGCAGTGGGTGCGCCAAGCGATGGCGCCCCGGCCGCTGGATCGCTACGTCACCGAAGCGCTCGAAGCGGTCAAGAGTCCCCATTGGGAAAGGAAGTCGAGGTCGTGAACGACAAATACAAGGTCGCCGTCTGGGCGACCGGCGGAGTCGGAAGCTACGCGATCCGTACCATCGTCGACCGTCCCAACCTTGAACTGGTTGGGGTGTGGGTGCATTCGGACAACAAAAATGGCAGGGATGCCGGCGAACTCGCCGGCATCGACCCGGTCGGCGTGCACGCCACCCAAGACGCATCGGAGATCCTCGGCGGCGATGCGGACTGTGTTGTCTACGCCGCCCCGGCACCGCACCGGATGAAGGAGGCGATCGGCGACCTGTGCCGAATCCTGGCCGCCGGCAAGAACATCGTGACGACGGCGATATCCGGGCTGGTGTACCCACGCGGCTCCATGCCGCCCAAGGTCATCGACGCGATCCGCGGTGCGGCGGAAGCCGGAGACAGCTCGTTGTACTCGTCCGGCATCGAACCGGGATTTGGCGCCGACTTATTCCCGATCGCGCTGATGTCGATGTCGCATAAGGTGTATTCGGTTCGCGGCATCGAAATCACCAACTATTCCGCGTACCCGAACCCCTACGACATGCGTGAGCTGTTCGGATTCGGCCAGTCGCTCGACTACCAACGCGGGTTGAAGGCGCCCGGCACCCTGCGCTGGGGCTGGGGCGCCGCGGTCACCATGGTCGCCGATGCGCTGGGCGTCAAACTCGACGACATCCGGGAAACGTGCGAATTTCAGGCCACCCCACGCGATATCACGACCGCATTCGGACTAGTCGAAGCCGGCACCGTCGGCGCCACTCGCGCACGATGCATCGGCGTCGTCGACGGCCAGGACATCATCACCATTGAGCACGTCGACCGCCTCGCCGACGACCTCGCCCCCGACTGGCTGAAGGGCCGAACCGGCGGAACCGACGGCATCTGGCGGGTCATCATCGACGGAGAGCCGAGCATCGACGCGGAATTCGAAGTCGGGCATCGCCCCGGCGAGAGCCATAACGATCACGGCCTGCTGGCGACCGGCATGCGGGCGGTCAACGCCATACCGTGGGTGTGCGAGGCCGAGCCGGGAATCGTTGATGCGCTGCACATCCCGCTCACCTCGCCGGTGGGGTCATTGCATCCGCACCGGGATGGGGTCCCGGCTTTCTAGTGGCTACGCGCTAGCCGACGTGCCACCGTCGACGGTTAGCACAGTGCCGGTCGTTGTCGCCGATGTCGCGAAGTACAGGGCGGCTTCGGCGACGTCTTCGGGTGTGCCTTCGCGCGGCAGCGGCCGGTCGCTGCGCATTTTTGCTCTCGTTCGCTCGACGAACTTCTGGACGGCCTCGGGAGGGAGACCGCTGACCGACGAAGCCAGGATCGGTGTCGGGATCCCCCCGGGTGCAATGCAATTCACGCCGATGCCCAGGGGTGCGAGCTCGGTGGCAACGCTCTTGCTGAAGTGGATGACGGCGGCTTTAGACGCGCGGTAGGTCATCACGCCGCCGCCTGGCTGCAGTCCGCCGATCGATGAGATGTTGATGATGCTGCCGCCGCCGTGGCCCGCCATGTGCCGGGCGGCGGCCTGAGTACCCAGCATGACGCCCAACACGTTGACCGACATTACGCGCTGGAAATCGGAGAGGTCAGCGCTCAGGAAGCTTTTGTGCATCTTGCTGGAGATGCCGGCGTTGTTGACCATGACGTCGAGTCCGCCAAAGCGTTCCACCGCGGCCTGAACGAGGGCGTCAACGTCCGCGACGTCGGCAACATCGGCGTGGTGAAACCACGCGCGGGCGCCACATTGCGCGGCGACTTCCCGGCCGGCGTCGTCATTGACGTCGGCGACGACGACACCGGCGCCCGCAGCAACGAATTTCTCGACGATTCCGAGGCCGAGGCCGGATGCGCCGCCGGTGACAATGGCAACCTTCCCGGCCAGTGAGAGGGTCATCGCGGCTGTCTCCTTTCGTACAGAAGGGACTTGGTCATTTCGCTCGAGACCCTAATCGCAAGTAGTTGATATTGCGCAGATGTGGGGGCTCGCAAGTCCGTGCTGCGGTGATTAAGGCGCAATGGCCGGCGGGTAGGGCAGATCCGTGCTGGTGTTCGCGTCGACGTGCACGGGGTGCCCGAGGTAGGGAAAGGCGCGCTGAGGACAGGCAGGGCGGTCGCAGATCTTGCAGCCGGCCCCGATCGGCACAATCACCTCGGAATCCATCAGGTCGATACCAACCGAATAGATCAGCTTCTCGGCGTGGGCCACATCGCATCCGAGCCCAATGGCGAAGCTCTTATCCGGGCCGAGGTAGCGACTGGGCTCTGCCGTGGTGGTCCTGGCGATCCAGAAATAGGTGCCTTCGTCGGGCATCTGGGCCACTTGCGTCAGGAACTGACCGGGCCGGGAAAAGGCGTGGTGGACCACCCACAGGGGGCAGTTTCCCCCGACGCGGGAGAAGTGAAATGCCGTGGCGGACTGCCGTTTAGAGATGTTTCCCGCGCTGTCGGTGCGGACGAAGATGAATGGGACCCCGCGCGCGTTCGGGCGCTGCAGCGTGGACAGCCGGTGGCAGATGGTTTCGAAACCCACCTCGAACCGTCGTGCTAATTGGTCGATGTCGTAGCGCACAGCCTCGGCGCCGTCGAGGAATCTTTGATACGGCAGGAGCAAAGCGCCGGCGAAGTAGTTGGCCAGACCGACGCGGGCTACGCCGCGCGCATCGTCGCTGAGCTGGTCGTCGCTGGCGATAAGGCCGGCAATCAGGTCGGCCTGGGTGAGCAGGGCGATCTGAGTCGCGAGCTGAAAAGCGCGTTGGCCGGGGTGTAGCCACCGTGCCAGGTACAGCGTCTTCGTGTCGGCTTCAAACAAGCGTTTCGAGTTCGGATTTAGCCTCTGGCCATCGTCGACGACCACGGTGACGGCGAGTTTGTCATCAAGAAGCTCCGCCAACTGGCCGTCGAGCCCGCCGATCCGCAGGCGGTTCCGGTCGAACAACGCCTCGGCCGCAACATCCAGCTCGCCGACATAGTTCTTTCGGTCGTAGAAGAAGTCACGGACTTCTTCGAACGGCATCGGCTGCTGGGGCGACGCCGATATCTCGACGTTCGCCCGACTGTGCAGCGCTTCCAGGTCGGTGGTGGCGTCGTGTAAGCGCCGGTGCAGGTTGACCAGCGTCTGGCCCACGGCCGGCATCCGGGCGACGAGCTCCTCGATTTGAGCGGCAGTCGCGGGCCCGTCGGCGAGGACCTCCCGCAGGTCCGAGATCAAGCGGGCATCGGTATCCGGCGCGAAATACCGACTCGGCAGGCCGAAACGTTCGGTAAGGGTGAGCAGTACCGGGACCGTGATCGGGCGCTGGTCGTTCTCGAGCTGATTAACGTAGCTGGTCGACAACCCCAAGACGCGCGCCAGCGCCACCTGGGTCAAGCCGTGCTCCTCGCGCAACCGCCGTAGCCGAGCACCGGCGAATGTCTTCGCCACCTGTGTCACAGTACGCCCGATTTCTTTCACAAGATTCGCAAAATCGTAGAGGTAAGGACACAAAATTACGCTTTTATAGGGGATTTACGCCCCATCCGTGGCTGCGTACTGTGCAACTTATGCGCATCCATGACGTTCGAACTCGGCGCAGCGCCGAGGATTTCCCTCGCAGCGAACACCTGGCGTGGAAGATCGCCGAGGTGGCGGCGGACCCGGTCGCCGTGCCCGCCGATACCGAGGCGATGGTGATCAACCGGATTATCGACAATGCCGCGGTTTCTGCGGCCTCGGTCATCCGCCGTCCGGTAGCCACCGCGCGGGCTCAGGCGCTGGCGCATCGCTCCTCAATCAGGGGCGCCAAAGTTTTCGGGGTGGACGGCGACTATTCGCCGGAGTGGGCAGCCTGGGCCAACGGTGTCGCAGTGCGGGAACTGGATTTCCACGACACCTTTCTGGCCGCGGAGTACTCCCATCCGGGTGACAACATCCCGCCGTTAGTGGCCGTCGCCCAACACCTCGGGGTGGGCGGTGCGGACCTGATCCGGGGGATTGCGACCGGGTACGAGATCCAGATCGATCTCGTCAAGGGAATTTGCCTGCACGAGCACAAGATCGACCACGTCGCGCACCTCGGTCCGTCAGTGGCCGCGGGCCTGGGCACGATGCTGCGTCTGGACAAGGAAACTATTTACTCTGCGATCGGTCAGGCGCTGCACCTGACGACGGCCACCCGACAGTCGCGGAAGGGTTTGATCTCCAGCTGGAAGGCGTTCGCTCCCGCGTGGGCCGGCAAGGTCGCCATCGAGGCCGTCGACCGCGCCATGCGCGGGGAAGGCTCACCCGCACCCATCTGGGAAGGCGAGGACGGGGTGATCGCCTGGCTGCTGTCCGGCCCCGAGCACACCTATCACGTCCCGTTGCCCGAGCCCGGCGAGACCAAGCGCGCCATTCTGGACAGCTACACCAAAGAGCATTCCGCGGAATACCAGAGCCAGGCCCTGATCGACCTGGCCCGCCGGATGCGCGAACGCATCGGTGACCTGGGCCAAATCGCGACGATCGTACTCCACACGAGCCATCACACCCATTATGTGATCGGCACCGGCGCAGGCGACCCGCAGAAGTTCGACCCGGATGCCTCGCGGGAAACGCTGGACCACTCGGTGATGTACATCTTCGCGGTCGCATTGCAGGACGGCGCCTGGCATCACGAGCGGTCCTATGCGCCGGAGCGGGCGCACCGGCCCGACACAGTCGAGTTGTGGCACAAGATCTCCACACGCGAAGATCCCGAATGGACCCGGCGCTACCACTCCACCGATCCCGCCGAGAAGGCATTCGGCGCTCGCGCGGAAGTCACCCTCAAAAGCGGTGAGGTGATCGTCGACGAGATCGCCGTCGCCGACGCTCATCCGTTGGGTGCCCGGCCGTTTGAGCGCAAGCAATACATGGCGAAGTTCACCGAACTGGCCGACGGCGTGATCGACGAAGCGGAGCAGCAGCGGTTTCTGTCGGTGGTTGAAGGTCTGTCGGGACTTGAGGCGGACGCGCTGGGCGCGCTCAACCTCGCGGTCAATCCACTGGTGCTGGAAAAATCGCCGACGATCCCGTCGGGGATCTTCTGATGAGCGGGCTGATCGGCAGTGCGGTGCCCGCCTCCGACAAGCGGGCCCGGTTCCGCAACGGGCTCGAAAGCGGCCGGTTGCAACGACTTCCGGGAGCATTCTCGCCGCTGGTCGCCAAGCTGGTCGCCGACGTCGGGTTCGACGGGGTATACGTGTCGGGTGCGGTGCTCTCCGCGGACCTCGGTCTGCCCGACATCGGACTGACCACCCTGACCGAAGTCAGCACCCGAGGCGCACAGATCGCGGCGGTGACCGACCTGCCCACCCTCATCGACGCCGACACCGGCTTCGGCGAGCCGATGAACGCCGCGCGCACGGTGACGGTACTGGAGGATGCCGGGCTGGCCGGCTGCCATCTCGAGGACCAGGTCAACCCGAAGCGATGTGGGCACCTCGACGGGAAAGTCGTTGTGCCGAAGAGCGAGATGATCAAGCGCGTGCGGGCGGCGGTAGCTGCCCGGCGGGACCCTAATTTCGTCATTTGCGCCCGCACCGACGCCGCAGGTATCGAAGGGGTGCCCGCGGCGATCGATCGTGCCAAGGCCTACGCGGACGCGGGTGCCGATCTCATCTTCACCGAAGCCTTGCAGACACCCGCCGAATTCGAGGAGTTCCGGACCGCATTAGCGACGCCCTTATTGGCGAACATGACCGAATTTGGCAAGTCGCAACTGCTCACGGCCAAGCAACTGTCCGACATCGGCTACAACGTGGTGATCTACCCGGTGACCACCCTGCGGTTGGCCATGTACGCCGTCGAGGTTGGGCTTCGTGAAATCGCAGACACCGGAACCCAATCCGGCCTTCTTGATCGCATGCAGCACCGGAGCCGGCTCTATGGGCTGCTCCGCTACTCCGACTACAACCAATTCGATTCAGACATCTTCAACTTCGAAATTGAAGGAGCCAAGCCGTGAGCACTGTCAACGACCAACCCCGCATCTACAAGGGTCTGGCCGGCGTCGTCGTCGACACCACCGCCATCTCCAAGGTCGTCCCGGAGACCAACTCCCTGACGTACCGTGGATACGCCGTGCAGGACCTTGCCGCACACTGCAGCTTCGAGCAGGTGGCCTACTTGCTGTGGCATGGCGAACTGCCCAACGACCAGCAGCTCGCGCTGTTCACTCAGCGGGAGCGCGCTGCCCGCCGGTTGGACCGATCCATGCTGTCGCTCCTGCAGAAACTGCCGGACACCTGCCACCCGATGGATGTGGTGCGCACATTGATCAGCTATATGGGCGCCGAAGACCCCGATGAGGACGACAGCAGCCCGAAGGCGAACTACGCCAAGTCATTACGGATGTTCGCGCTGCTGCCGACCATCGTCGCCGCTGACATGCGCCGCCGGCGCGGCCTGGAGCCCATCGCCCCGCACAGCCACATGAACTATGCGCAGAACTTCTTGCACATGTGCTTCGGCGACGTCCCCGAGCAGGTGGTCGTGGACGCCTTCGAGCAGTCCATGGTCCTCTACGCCGAGCACAGCTTCAACGCGTCCACATTCGCCGCACGGGTGGTCACTTCCACCCAGTCCGACATCTACAGCGCCGTAACGGCAGCGATCGGTGCGCTCAAGGGCCCGCTGCACGGGGGTGCCAATGAAGCGGTCATGCACGACATGCTCGAAATCGGCACTGCCGACAAGGCATCGGAGTGGTTGCAGGGCAAGCTGGACCGCAAAGACAAGATCATGGGATTCGGTCACCGGGTGTACAAGAACGGCGACTCGCGGGTGCCGACCATGAAGCAAGCTCTTACCCGTGTCGCCGCCGCTCGCGATGGTCAGCGGTGGCTCGACATCTACAAGGTCCTGGAGCAGGGGATGGCGGCGGCCAATGGAATCAAGCCGAACTTGGACCTTCCGACTGGGCCGGCCTATCACCTGATGGGCTTCGACATCGCCTGCTTCACACCGATTTTCGTGATGAGCCGGATCACCGGGTGGACCGCCCACATCATGGAGCAGACCGCGGCCAACGCTTTGATCCGTCCGCTCAGCGAGTATGTCGGCCCACCGCAGCGTGAGCTCACGGCCGCGTCCCGTTGATCAGCGCGGCGCGCGCCAGCGTCTGCTCGGCCATCTTCACGTGCGCGGCATCGACCAGCACGCCGTTCACCCCCACCGCGCCGCGGCCCTTGGCCTCAGCCTCCCGGTAGGCCGCGACATTGGCTTCGGCACGGGCGATCTCGTCGGCGGTCGGCGCGTAGACCTCGTTGGCGATCGGAACCTGATCGGGGTGAATCGCCCACTTGCCGGTGTAGCCCAGCAGGGACGCCCGACGCGCGTCGCGCTCATACCCGGACAGGTCCTGGTAGTCGGGATAGGGCGCGTCGATCGCGTCGATGCCCGCGATCCGCGCCGCCACGATCACCTTGTTGCGGGCGTAATGCCAGAAGTCACCGGGGTATTCGCCCAGCGGGACGAAGTTGGTGTCCACCCGCGCGCCCTGCGACAGCGAGAAGTCACCGACACCGAAGATCAGCGCGTCCAGCCGCGTGCTGGCCACCGCGATCTCCTCGGCGTTGGCGAGGCCCTCCACCTCCTCGATGAGCACTTCGAGCCGAATGCGCTCGCGCAGGCCCAATTTCGACTCCAGTTGGGAGAGCAGCACATCCACCCACCAGACGTCACGCGCCTTGCGGGCCTTCGGGATGATGATCGTGTCGAGGTTCTCGCCGGCCTTGGTCACCACGTCGACGACGTCGTCGTGGCACCACTGGGTGTCCAGGCCGTTGATGCGGACGGCGCGCGCCGTGCGTCCCCAGTCGATGTCGTTGAGCGCGTTGATCGCCTTAGTGCGTGACTCTTCCTTGAAGGCAGCGGGCACCGCGTCCTCGAGATCCAGGAACACCAGGTCCGCACCGCACCGGGCGCCCTTCTCGAACATGTTGTCGTTGCTCGCGGGCACCGCGAGCTCGGAGCGACGCAGAAGATCGGTCATGGTGAGTGTCCCTCTGTCACAACACACCGCGGGCGCGCAGGTCGTCGATGTCGTCCGGGGTCAGGCCGAGCAGCTCGCCGTAGACCTCGGCGTTGTGCTCACCGAGGCGAGGACCCAGGTGGTCGACGGTGCCGGGCGCCGACGAGAAACGCGGGACTGGGGCCTGCACCATCATCGCACCCAGCTGCTGGTCCTTGACGGAGATGAACACTTCGCGATGCGCCAGCTGCTCGTCGGCGACCAAATCGGCGATGTCATAGACGGGCGCCGCGGCCACCTCGTGCGTTTCGAACACCGCCATCGCCTCCGAAAGCGTCTTGGTGGCAACCCAATCCGCAACCACGATGTCGACCTCCCGGGCCCTGGCCAGCCGCCGCTGCGGATCCAGGAAATCGGCGTCCTCGAGCAGGTCGCCCCGGCCTATCGCGCGGAACACCCGCAGCGCCAATGCCGGTGAGCTGCCGGACATGGCCAGCCACCGTCCGTCCCCGGTGCGGTAGGTGTTGCGCGGCGCCGAGATGTCCCACCGGTTGCCGGACCGCTCGGGCACCAGCCCCAATTGGTCGTAGCCCAGTAACGTCTGCTCCAGCAGCCGGGCCAGCGGATCGATGAGGTTGACGTCGATCAGTTGTCCCGGTGCGCCGTGTACGTCGCGGTGATATAGCGCCATCATCACCGCGTAGGCGGCATTCAACGATGCGACGCCGTCGGCCAACATGAACGGCGGCAGGGTCGGCGGCCCGCCGGCCTGACCGGTGATGTGGGCGAATCCGCTCATCGCTTCCCCGAGCGTGCCAAATCCCGGCCGTTCACTCTTTGGCCCCGTCAACCCGTAGCCGGTGATGTGCAGCATCACGATCCGGTCGTTGACCGCGCGCAGGCTCTCGTAGTCCAGACCCCACTTCCGCAAGGTCTGCGGCCGGGTGTTGAAGATGGCGACGTCGGCATTCTCCACCAGGCGGCGCACCAGCTGTTGGCCCTCGGCGCAGCGCAGATCCAGCGTGATCGATCGCTTGTTGCGCGATATCGACTTCCACATCAGCCCAACGCCGTCGCGCTGGTTGCCCCACGCCCGGATCGGATCGCCGTGCTTTGGTTCTTCGACCTTGATCACATCGGCGCCGAACTCGCCCAGATAGGTTGCAACCAGCGGAGCGGCCGCCAAAGTGGCGAGGTCGAGCACCCGCACGCCGTCAAGCATTTGCACCGGCGCACACCCTGGTGTTCGAAGGTCGTTGCAGCCCAAGGTGTCCGCGCAACGTCGTCGACTCGTACTCGGTGCGGAACAGTCCGCGGCGCTGCAGTTCCGGCACCACCATGCGCACCACGTCTTCGAACGCTCCGGGCAGATGCGTTGCCGCCAGGACGAAACCGTCACAGGCGCCGCTTTCGAACCAGTCCGCCATCTGGTCGGCGACCTGCTGGCCGGTGCCGACGAAGCGCGGCCCCTGCAGCAGAGTGGCGCGATGGCCGGCCAGGTCGCGCACGGTCACCGGGCGGCCCCCGCCCTGGAAAGAAATGTGGGTGCGCAGGTTCTGCACCAATCCCCGGATGCCGGAGGCGGACGCGATGAGCTCGTCGGTCACCAGGTCATCGAGATCGTGCTGTGCGAAGTCGTAATTCATCAACTCCGACAAGAGTGTCAGCGACGCCATCGGGTGAACCAGATCGTTGAGGAACAGTGCTTCGCGCTCCTTGGCGTGGGCCTCGGACTCGCCGACCACAGCGTAGGCCATCGGACAGATGCGGACCGCGCCAGGATCACGCCCGGCCTCACCGATGCGTTCTTTCTGGTCGGCGTAGTGGTTGCGCGCGACCTCGATGCCCGGGTCGCCGGTGAAGATCAATTCGGCCCAGCGGGAAGCGAATTCGCGTCCCCGGCCCGAGGATCCGGCCTGGATGATGACCGGCCTGCCCTGCGGGGTGCGCGGCACGGTCAGCGGTCCGCGCGCGGAGAAGTACTGGCCTTCATGGCCCAGCTCGTGCACCTTGACCGGGTCCGCGTATTGCCCCGTCGCGCGGTCGTGCAGGATCGCGTCGTCCTCCCAGGTGTCCCAGAGGCCGGTGACGACGTCCATGAACTCGTCGGCGCGGTCGTACCGTTCGTCATGCCCCAGATGGGCCTCGACCCCGTAGTTTTGCGCCTCACTGTCGTTGACCGAGGTCACCACGTTCCAGGCGGCCCGGCCACCCGAGAGGTGGTCCAGCGTGGCGAAGGTCCGCGCGACGTGGAACGGCGCGTAGTAGGTGGTCGAGTACGTCGCGCCCAACCCGATTCGCGATGTTGCCTGCGCCAGGACCCCTAGCACCACGCCGAGGTCCAGCTTGACCGGACGAGCACCGTGGTACACGGCTTCGGCCACCGACCCGCCGTAGACCCCAGGCATCGCCAGGCGGTCGTCGAAGAACATCAGGTCGAAACAGCCCTCCTCGAGCTGGCGCCCGATCTTGGCGTAATAGGACGCGTCGAGGTAGCGGTGTTCGGTCGCGGGGTGCCGCCACGAGCCGGCATACACCGAGGTGCTGCCCGCCTGCATGAACGCAACGAGCGCCATCTTGTCGGTTCGAGAAACCATAGTCGAAATCTAACATCTGATATTTCAGATTTCAAATATCTCATTTGATACGATGCGTAAATGCCAGCGATCGATATTTCGGGCACGGTGCGCGAACGCGCCGCTCGTGAACTCAGGGACCGCATCCTGACCGGTGCCCTGCCCGCCGGCTCGCGCATCGACCTCGACGCGATCACCGAGGAGTTCGCGACCAGTCGAACCCCGGTCCGCGAAGCGTTGCTGGAGCTCTCCTTCGAAGGTCTGGTCCAAGTCGCCCCACGCAGCGGCGTGACCGTCATCGGCATCAGCCCCAAGGACGTCCTGGACAGCTTCACCATCCTCGGCGTGCTGACCGGACAAGCAGCCGCGTGGGCGGCCGAGCGGATCGAGCCGGAAGAACTCGACATGCTGCGCGAACTGGCGGCCGACGTCGTCGCGCGATCCGGTGACGACAGCATCGGCGAGGCCAATTGGCATTTCCACCAAAAAATCCACCGTGCTGCGCACTCCCCGCGGCTGATGACCCAGATCAAGCAAGCGGCGCGCGTCGTTCCGAGTAACTTCCTTACCTTGTTCCCCGACCATGAGAAGCACTCGCTCGACGAGCATCAAGAGCTGCTCGACGCACTCGGCGACAAAGACGCCGAGCGCGCCCGCGCTATCGCGGAGCGACATGTCCTGGACGCCGGGCGATCGCTGGCTGACTGGCTGGAGCACCGCAGCACCGCATGAGCCCGTGTAATCGCGGTGCGTTATTTCGGCGGAAAGCCTCCGGTGGCCACCGGCCCCCAGCGCCGCGGCGTGATACGAATCAGGCATTTACCCTGCTTGACCATGGCGCGACGGTATTCGCCCCAGTCCGGATGCTCGCCGGCAATCACGCGGTAGTAGTCGACGAGCGGTTCCACCGCGTCGGGCCCGTCGATCACCTCAGCGCCGCCATCGACTTGCACATAAGCCCCATTGAATTCATCGGAGAAAACGACCAAGCTGGCGGTCGAGTTGCGGCGGATGTTCGCGGATTTTGCGCGTTGGGGATAGCTCGAGATAACAACTCGGCCTTGCCCGTCGACACCGCCGGTTACCGGAGAACTCTGCAGCGAACCGTCCGAACGGAAGGTGGTCAACATCATCTTGTGCCTTGGCCGGATGAACTCGAGCAGTGCGGGCAGATCGACTGCCTCAGCTGTCGCCACTTTTGAAGCCACGATCTCATCGTAGCGTCTGGTTCCGTAGCTGCTCGAATATTCTGCAGCGCAACGCATCTGACGTTCACGGGTCGGATGGCCAGCGCGCGGGAGAGCGGCGCCGTCCCCGATTGGGATCCGAAGGGATGTTGCTCCCGACGATCTAGCCGCGGCTTGAGTATTTTCGTGTAGTGGCGATGCACCAAGTCCCGGCCCAGTACTTGCTGTCGCCGCGTGCACCGAGCCCGCGCACGCTCATCGACATCATCAACGAAACCGCAGCGCGCTACCCGGACGCCGCAGCGATCGACGACGGCACCGTGCAGCTCACCTACAGCGAGCTGATCGCCGACATCGAGGCCGGCGCGGCCTGGCTGGCCGCTCGCGGAATTGGCCGCGGAGACAGGGTCGGCATCCGGATGCCGTCGGGTAGCTACGCGCTGTATGAGGCCATCCTTTCGACGCTGGCCACCGGCGCGGCGTACGTGCCGGTCGACGCCGACGACCCCGACGAACGCGCCGAATTGGTTTTCGGTGAGGCCAACGTCGTCGCGGTGATCACCGAAACGGGCTTGCTCCGCGGCCCCGGCTCGTCGCGCGGCTGGCGGGCCACGGCGCCGCTGACCCGAGACGACGCGTGGATCATCTTCACGTCCGGATCGACCGGCACGCCAAAAGGTGTGGCGGTGACCCACCGCAGCGCCGCCGCGTTTGCCGACGCCGAGGCACAGATGTTCCTGCGGGACAACCCGATTGGACCGGGTGACCGGGTGCTGGCCGGGTTGTCGGTGGCGTTCGACGCGTCGTGCGAGGAGATGTGGCTGGCCTGGCGGCACGGCGCCTGCCTGGTCCCCGCGCCGCGGTCGCTGGTGCGCAGCGGGATGGACCTCGGTCCGTGGTTGGTCACCCGCGACGTGACCGTGGTGTCCACGGTGCCGGCGCTGGCCTCGCTGTGGCCCGCCGAGGCACTTGAAGCGGTGCGGCTGTTGATCTTTGGCGGCGAGGCCTGCCCTCCGGAGCTGGCCGAGCGGCTCGGCCCAAGTATCCAAGAGGGCCGGGAGGTGTGGAACACCTACGGCCCCACCGAGGCCACCGTGGTCGCGTGCGCGGCGAAGCTCGATGGGGCCGGGCCGATCAGCATCGGGCTGCCATTGCCGGGCTGGGACCTGGCCGTTGTCGACGCGGACGGCCAGCCGGTCGGCTACGGCGAGGTAGGCGAGCTGGTGATCGGCGGCGTCGGGCTGGCCCGCTATCTAGACACGGACAAGGACGCCGAAAAATATGCCGCGATGCCGACGCTGGACTGGGCGCGCGCCTATCGCAGCGGTGACCTGGTGCGGCTGGAACCCAACGGGCTGTATTTCTGCGGCCGAAGCGACGACCAGGTCAAGGTCGGGGGCCGCCGCATCGAGCTGGGCGAGATCGACTCCGCGCTGGTTCACCTGCCGGGGGTCAGCGGCGGCGCGGCCGCGGTTCGCCGCACCGCCGCCGGCACACCGGTGCTGGTCGGCTATCTGGTCAGCGCCGAGGCGTCGTTCGACATCAACGAGGCACGCAAGCGGCTCGCCGAGCACCTGCCCGCGGCGCTGGTGCCGCGGCTTGTCCAAGTCGAGGAGCTGCCCACCCGCACGTCGGGCAAGGTCGATCGCGATGCGCTGCCTTGGCCGCCGCCCGGCGGCTCCGATATCGAGGAATCCGCCGACCTGGCCGGCACCGCGGGCGACCTGGCGAGGTCATGGCGGGACCTGCTCGGGACGGCGGTCGACGGCCCGGAGGCCGATTTCTTCGCGCTCGGCGGCGGCTCGCTGGCCGCCGCGCAACTCGTCGCTGCGCTGCGGCACAAGTATCCGCAGGTCACGGTTGCCGACCTGTACGACCATCCCCGGCTCGGCTCGCTGGCCGGGTTCCTCGACGAGCTCGAACCTCCGCCGCAGGTCACGAAGCGGGTGGTGCGACCCACCCCTCGGCCGACCCAGCTGACGCAGACCGTGTTGGCGGTGCCGTTGGCGACGCTGGCGGCGCTGCAGTGGGTGACGTGGCTCGCGCTGGCCAACGACGTGGCGCGCGCCCTGCATCTGGTGCCGTGGGCCGTGGCGGTGAACTGGTGGCTGGTCGCGGTGGCGTTCGTCTTGTTCGTCACGCCGGTGGGCCGGATGAGTATCGCGGTGTTGTTCGCGCGCATGTTGTTGTCCAGCGTGGAGCCGGGCACCTATCGTCGCGGCGGGTCGGTGCACCTGCGGGTGTGGTTCGCCGAGCGGCTGACCGAGGCCAGCGGCGCCGAAAACCTCGCCGGAGCGCCCTGGCTGGTGTACTACGCCCGCGCATTGGGCGCCAACATCGGCAAAGGCGTTGACCTGCATTCGAGTCCGCCGGTGACCGGGATGCTGACGCTTGGGCACCGCAGCGCGGTCGAACCGGAGGTTGACCTGTGCGGGCACTGGATCGACGGGGACAAGTTTCACATCGGCAGGATCACGATCGGCGACGACGCGACCATCGCCGCCCGGACCACCCTGTTGCCCGGCGCGATCGTCGGCAAGAACGCCGATGTGGCTCCCGGCTCGGGCGTGATCGACAAGATCAAAAACAACCAGTACTGGAAAGGCTCGCCCGCGGTGAAGTCGGGCAAGGCCCGCCATCCGTGGCCCGACGAACGGCCCGCCCGAAAAAGCCAATGGGTCGCCATGTACGGGCTCACCTCGCTGGTGCTGGCCGGTCTGCCGCTGATCGCGGTGGCGAGCGGCCTCGCGGTGATCGCGGCAGCGGTCCACCACACCCGCAGCTTGTCGCAGGCGGTGCTGCCCGCGCTGCTGTGGACACCGGTGGCGGCACTGGCCGGGCTGATGGTGTACGCGCTGCTGACGGTGCTCGGAGTGCGGGTGCTGTCGATTCGGCTGCACGAGGGCTATCACCCGGTGCGCAGTCGCGCCGGCTGGCAGCTATGGGCAACCGAGCGGCTCACGGACGCCGCGCGCAATTACCTGTTTCCGCTGTATGCCGGCATGCTGACCCCGGCCTGGCTGCGGCTGCTCGGCGCCAAGGTCGGCCGCGGCACCGAGATCTCGACCGTATTGCTGATCCCCAAGTTCACCGTGATCGAGGACGGCGCGTTTTTGGCCGACGACACCATGGTCGCGTCCTACGAGCTCGGCGGCGGCTGGATTTACGCGGCCAAGACGACGGTCGGCAGGCGCGCGTTCCTCGGCAATTCGGGAATAGCCCAGCCGGGCCGCCGCGTGCCCGACGAAGGACTCGTTGCGGTTCTGTCGGCGACGCCTCCCAAGGCCAAGCGCGGCTCGTCATGGCTGGGCAGCCCGCCGATGCGGCTGCGCCGGCGCCCCGCCGAGACCGACGCGGAAACCACATACGACCCGCCGCCACGGTTGAAGGCGATGCGTGCGGTGGTGGAGACGTGCCGGCTGCTGGCGGCGTTCACGAGCGTCGCGATCGGGCTGGCGGTGCTGGGTGCATTGCAGGCACTCGCAGAGACGTTCGGCATTTGGTGGGCCGCGCTGTGCGGCGGGCCGGTGCTGCTGGCCGCGGGCGCGGTTGCCGGCGCAGTCACCGTCGCGGCGAAATGGCTTCTGGTGGGCCGGATCAGGGCCGGTGAGTTTCCGCTGTGGTCATCGTTCGTGTGGCGCAACGAGGTCGCCGATACGTTCGTCGAAACCGTCGCCGCGCCCTGGTTTGCCCGCGCCGCCAGCGGGACGCCGGTAATGAACCTGTGGCTGCGCACGCTGGGCGCTGAGGTGGGTCGCGGCGCGTGGTGTGAAACGTATTGGCTGCCCGAGGCGGACCTCGTCACGCTCGGCAGCGGCTCCACCGTCAACCGCGGCTGCGTGGTGCAGACGCACCTGTTCCACGACCGAATCATGCGGATGGACAGCGTCGTGCTGGAATCCGGCGCGACGCTCGGCCCGCATTGTGTCGCGCTGCCCGCGGCCCGACTGGGCTCCGGTGCGACCGTCGGTCCGGCATCACTGGTGGTGCGCGGCGACGAGGTGCCACCGTCGACGCGCTGGCAGGGCAATCCGATCAGGCCGTGGAACCCCGGCCGCAAGAAGACCGGTGGCAAGAACTCGGCCGAGCCAGGCGTCCAGGACACCGCAGCGTGAAATCCTCTGCCAAGAAGGCCCAAAATAAGTTGGTACCGGCGGCGCTCGATGACTACCTGCCCAAAAACGGCAACCCCGGCTATCAGGTGTCGCGCTACGAGCTGGATCTGGAGTACAAGGTCGCGATCAACCGGCTGTCGGGATCGGCGACGATCACCGCGGTGGCGCTTACCGAGTTGCAGGAGCTCACGCTCGACCTGTCCAGCGCGTTGACGGTGTCAAAGGTGTCGGTGAACGGCAAGCGTGTCGCCCAATTCTCTTGTCGCGGCGGAAAATTGCGTATCCGGCTGCCATCCAAGCCCGCGACCGGGGCGGCGCTGTCGATCGTCGTGCGCTACGGCGGTTCGCCCAGACCGGTGCGGTCGCTGTGGGGTGACGTCGGTTTCGAGGAGCTGACCAATGGCGTGCTCGTCGCCGGGCAACCCAATGGCGCCGCGTCGTGGTTCCCCTGCAACGACCACCCCAGCGCCAAGGCCGCCTACCGCATTCAGATCAGCACCGAAAGCCGGTATCGGGTGCTCGCCAACGGCAAGCTGGTGTCGCGGCGGGCACGAGCCTCACAGACGGTGTGGACCTACGAACAACCCGAACCGACGTCGACCTACCTCGTCACCCTGCAGATCGGCATCTATGACACGGCGAGGCTGGCGCGGACGCCGGTGCCCATTCAGGCGGCGCTGCCCGAGCGGCTGCGCGCCGACTTCGACCACGACTTCGCCCGGCAGCCCGAGATGATGGAACTATTCGTCGAGCTGTTCGGACCGTATCCGTTGGCGAACGGCTACACCGTTGTGGTCACCGACGATCCGCTGGAGATACCGCTTGAGGCCCAGGGGATTTCGATCTTCGGCGCCAATCACTGCGCCGGCACGCGCGGTAGCGAGCGGCTCATCGCCCACGAACTGGCGCACCAGTGGTTCGGCAACTCGGTGACCGCCCGGTGGTGGCGTGACATCTGGCTGCACGAGGGATTCGCGTGCTACGCGGAATGGCTGTGGTCCGAACACAGCGGCGGGCCCAGCGCCGACGAGCTCGCCCGTTGCTATCACGAACAGTTACGTGAGAAGCCACAAGACCTGCTGCTGGCCGACCCCGGACCGCGCGACATGTTCGACGACCGCGTCTACAAGCGCGGTGCGCTGACGCTGCACGCGCTGCGCGGGCGGCTCGGCGACGAAAAATTCTTTGCGCTGCTTAAGGATTGGACGACCCGGCATCGCCATGGCAGCGTCGTGACCGACGACTTCACCGGCCTGGCGGCCAACTACTCCAGTGAGTCGCTGCGGCCGTTGTGGGATGCATGGCTGTACTCGACTCGAGTGCCGTGACCGGAAGGCGGCGGTAGTATCCGCGCATGCCGTTGGCGAGCGGCGCGACTTTTACGACCCCGCGTTGTTTGTGGCCCCGCCTGCGCCGGCCGCGGACGGCGCTCACTGAAGCCGGGCCGTAACCGGGCCGCGCTACAAGTTAGCCAGGTCGTCGGGAACGTCGACTTTGTGCTCCAGCAGGACCTCGAGAGGTACCACCTCGAGGGTTCGTTCGTGGGTGGACGCCAGCACCACGGGGGCGGCGCAGCCGTCGTGGTGGGCGCGCAGCCAGTTCAGCGCGGTAACGCACCAGCGGTCGCCGGGCAGGAGACCGGGGAACCGATACTCGGGAACCGGCGTCAACAGGTCGTTACCGATGGAACGCTGGTGCTCCAGGAACGCAGCCGTCACTACAGCGCAGATGGTGTGCCGGCCGACGTCCTCGGGCCCGCTCGAGCAGCAGCCGTCGCGGTAGTAGCCGGTAAGTGGGTCGGAGCCGCACGGTTCCAGCGGACCGCCCAGCACGTTGCGATCAGGCACGTCTTTAGTATCGCGCTCCTCGGCGTGAAGTTTGCAGGAACTTGCGGTAACGAACCATCGCGTCGCTGCGGGTCAGCGTTACACGTCCGCCATCCGGTAGCTGGATAGCGGATTGGCTCAGAACGGCCCCGCAGTCGCAGCGTCCGTCTCGGTTTATATCCGAGCGATCTGCGTAAACGCCGCGCCCGTGCGCGTGAGTTCTTCTTGCGCCGCTTGGTTCAAAGCCAGTGGGCCGAGGCGATGCCGTGACCGGGGTGGAATTATCCCGTACCCCCTCCTGACGGCGCTGCTGCACGGTAGGTTCTGCGGTGTGATACTCACGGGGGCCTTTCTGGCCGAAGACGCTGCGACGATCGATAACAAACTCAATGTGGCGGGCGGCGTCCTGTCCAAATTTACGGTGGGGCCTGACCGGTCGGCCCTGTTTGTGCTTGTGGTGCTGACGCG
Source organism: Mycobacterium sp. (assembly GCA_035569455.1). GTDB lineage: Bacteria > Actinomycetota > Actinomycetes > Mycobacteriales > Mycobacteriaceae > Mycobacterium. Next base: position 20,628 of record DATMMZ010000214.1, read on the forward strand.
GCCGGACGAAGGTGATTCCGACCGGCGGATTGAGGTAGAGCTGATACCTCCGACGGGTGAGGAGCCCGTACACAGACGATTCGAGATACCAGAGGCCTCCATCGGCGAATTCCCGGGTTTCGCGTACTTTGCCGTGGACGTAAACCTGCCTGTCAACGGCCGCTGGGTGATGGTGGTGACTGGCGGCGCTGAAGCGATCACCCTACCCCTGCTGGTAGACGGCTGGGCACCGCCGCCGTCGCTCGGCATTTGACGAGCCGGCGTTCCGCGGCGAGCAACGGTCAGGGCAGATCGCTAAGCGGCTGACCTAACGCCTCGGCGTTTCATGCACGCGTTTCCGCGCTCGACGCGGCCCTGTGCTATCGCGCCGCGTTGGCCGTAACTCGTCCGGCGCGGCTGAGGACTAGCGCCACGAGCACACCGAAGACGAAGCCACCGACGTGGGCGAAGAACGCGACACCGCTGCCACCCGTCTTGTCCGGGTGGACCAGCGCGTAGTTGCCCTCGAAGAACTGGTACAGAAACCAGAGGCCGAGGAAGATCCACGCTGGGATCCCGACCGGGAACCACCCGATGAACGTCAGGATGCGTGAGCTGGGATAGAGCACGATGTAGGCGCCCAGCACGGCTGCGATCGCGCCACTGGCGCCCAGATTTGGTATCTGCGCGTCGGACGCCGTACCGAAGAGCAGCGTCATCGCGGTTTGTAACACCGTCGCGGCGAATCCGCCGGCAAGGTAGAAGACCAGATAGCCGAGCCGCCCGAAAGCGTCCTCCACGTTCTTCCCGAAGATCGCCAGAAACAGCATGTTGCCGAGGATGTGATCCCAACCAGCATGCATAAACATGGACGTGATCCAGCCAACGCCCCAAGGTATGCCCAGGTGGCAGGTGTTATTGACATCGCACGGATAGAACGATGCCTGATTAACCGCCGCCTCCCCGTTCGGTAACTCATAGAACAGAAACACCGCGAAGTTCGCGACGATCAGCGAGACGTTGACGATCGGGAACCGGCGGGCTGGAATGCCATCGGAGTAGGGGATCACACGAGCTCCTTCCACCAGCAGCGGCTGGTACTGATGGTGCGGCCTAGCAGTTCTCTTTGGTCAAACTGAATGCATCGTAGAGTTTCGCCGTCTTTGGCGCCCATCGTCACCGCGCCGATCCCCTCAGGTGAGCGCGGGCACTACGGCATCGGTGAGGAGCTGGACCGACTTCCATGCTTCGTCGACCGGCATACCGCCGACCAGCGGGTGCAACACGATCGGTCCGTAGTTCGCGGATTCCTTGGAGTCGCGCACCTCGGCGATGAGCTGGTCGGGAGTCAAAAACCGATATCGTCCCGACGCCCTGACCTCGTCCAGAGTCTGCACTCCAGGCAGGTGCATCAGCGAACGTTCGTCGGCTGACCACCCGCCGTAAGTGACCGCCTCCCAAAGGATGTGGTCACCGAGTTCTGCCCACGCCCGGTCCGGATCCTCGTGCAGGTAGATCATTCCGCGATTGGTTGCCCCCGGCATGAGGACAAATGGCGTGATGCCGGCGCGGGCGCACAGCTCACGATAGTAGGCGTCGATCTCGGGCAGGTAGTCGACCAGGCTGAGCGGGAGGCCAAAGCGCGCCGCCCGCCGCGCTGTGGCGCGCACGCCGCCGCCGACATACAGCGTCGGATGCGGCCGGGACCAGGTACCGGTGCAGACTCCCGCGTCCGGATCAGCGCCTGACCAGACCGACAGCATCCGCTCGATCAGGCTGTCCATCAGCTTGCCCCGCCGGCTGAAATCCAGGCCGAGCGAGTCATATTCGACCGCGCGGTAACCCAGACCCACCGTGGTGTGCAGCCGACCTCGACTCATGTTGTCAACGAGCGCGATGTCTTCGGCGAGCCGGACCGGATTCCACAACGGCCCCAGCGCGCAGTCCACACTCGCAATCAGCCGCTCGGTACGCGCCAGGAACATCGCCGCAGCCATGATCGGATTGCAGCTCCATCCGTGTCCTGTCACGTGATGCTCATCGACACTCACCGAGGTGATGCCCCGGGACTCGCCCCACTGCGCCAGTTCGAGTGCGGCGGAGATCAGCTGGCCCTGTGTGCGTGGTTCTCCTTGCGGGGAGCCGAAGTTGAAGCGCAGCACCGTCAGTAACATGTCCAACCTCTGTCAGGCTTCTTTGGGTGGCGCCGCCATCGATTGCAAGAATCCAGGCCAGTCGGGAAACAGCGCGCGGTCCACGATCTCGATCCGGGTACCGAAAGCGTCGACGTAATAGGCGAACAGCGCAAGATCTGACTCAGCAGACGGCTGGGCGACGTCCGCGGTCATTTCGAAGCTAAAGCCGTTGCGCTCCAGCATGCGCCCGGTTTCGGCGAGATTGTCGGTGAAGTAGCCGAGGTGATGGACGGAGTTGCCTGGTGCGGCCGTCCACGGACTTCCCGGAACCTCCTGGACGAGTTCGAGATGTGGACCCTGCACCGAGTAGACGATCGTCGAGGTCAGTTCGCGGCTCCCCGCCGCGGTGCGGAAGGGCAGCGTGTAACTCAGCGGAGTGATCCACCGGTAGCCGGTCAGCGCAGTGAGACGGGCCATGGCGGCATCGAGGTCGGGCACCACGATGCCGGTGTGGTAGAGGTCTTCGGGTCGTAGTGCGAATGCCATGATCCTGCCCTTCCGTGCGGGTCCTACACACAGTCCGATGCACCGTCGACGACGAAGACCGCACCGCTGGTATATCCGCTCTGCTCGGTGCACAGAAAAGCCACCGTGGGCGCAACCTCCCCGGCGGATCCGAAGCGGCGCAACGGGATATGGGCCAACTCAGCGTCCACCAGTTCTTGCGCTGCGCGCATGGGCGCGGTCATCGGGGTGTCGATCAAACCCGGTGCCACCGCGTTCACCCGGACTCCCTTGTCCGCCCACTTGACGGCGAGATTTCGTGTGACACAAATGACCCCGGCCTTCGCGGCACCATACCCGGGCACCAGTGGGACCGCCCGCAGCGCGGACATCGACGCCAGGTTCACCACGCTGGCACCTCCGGGCGCGGTCGACGCCTTTAGGGCTTTGTACAGCCGGACCGTCAATCGGTACGGACCGGTCAGGTTGAGCGCGACTGACGCATCAAATCCGTCCGGTTTCGATTCATCAAGGCCTCCGGGGAAATTCGCACCCGCATTGTTGAACAGCACGTCGAGTACGGTGAAGGTCTGGGCCAGAGCATCCACCGAGTCGGGGTCGGTGATCTGTAATTGGTGATATGTCATCCCGGACAGGTCGGTGTCGTAATCCCCGGCGTCAGGCTTGGTTCCGGTGATGGTGACCTCAGCCCCGGCATCCCGGAACAACACCGCGGTGGCGTGGCCGATCCCGCTGGTACCACCGGTGATCAGCGCTGTGGTCCCAGTGAAGTCGAAGCTGACTCGCGCCGTCATGAATCGCTCGCAATCTGTTGTCGCAGCCATGCGCCTTCCCAGAAGTTCGTACTGGCGGCCAGTAGGCTTTCGTGGGCTTCCCTTAGCACCGCGCGCGCTCCTGCATGGTCTGGGGGCACGAGCTCCGCAAGGTGGATAGCGTGCAGGGGCCGGCCGGCGCCAAGGTGTTCGCGGGCCCGATCCACCAGTCTGTCGGCGCCCGCCAGTTCAACCACGTCGGCGCTGACGGCGCCGAATCCAACCGGATACAGCTCGGTCGTCGATTGATGGTGAAACCAGCCTGAGTAGTTCTCCCAGATGGCGCGTACGTCCCACGCAACCTTCCCGTATCCTTGGCCCACTTCGAATTCCGCGGGCAAGGTGATCTCGCGCATCAGGGTCCGGACGTCTTTTCCGGCGTTCATCCCGGCGACGGTCTGGTCGTGGATGTATTGGATCGCGTCGCGCAGCCGGGTCAGCTCGGCGTTGATGCGAACGGCCCCCGCGACCGGCTCGAAGTGGCCGGTCACCAGCAGTTCGGGCTGCAGGTCGCGTACCCGCTCGACGGACGCGATGGCGGTCACGGCGTCCCGGTACCGGTCGCCGCGCATGGTAACAAGGTTGGGGATGTGCCCAAATAACGGTCCAAAGGCGTTTCCGCACAGACATATTCGTTCCTCTGGCAGCCACACCACCAGTGAGTCGGTTGTCTCGCCGCCGGGCACCGAGATTAGCTCCATCCGCCGCCCGCCGACCTCCAGGGTGAGCGCGTCCTCGAAGTCAAGGTCGACGACGGGAACGCTCTGGCCAGGCAGATGTTTGGTACCGAGGCGCCGTTGAATGGCCCGGATGCCTTCCGCCAACGTGTCCTTGAAGGCGAAAGCGCTGCGGCTGGCGCGGTACGGAATGAGACGTTCGTTATCATCGCGCCAGCGGGTCCAGTTCGCTTGCGCAACAACGGTTGTATCCGCGTCGCGCACGCTGTCCAGACCGCCGACATGGTCCACATGGCCCTGGGTGAAGATAATGTAGCGCACCGGCGAGGAGTCGACGGCGTCGAAGTTGGCGCGATGCACCGGTCCCTCGAAGCCCATCCCGGCGTTGATGATCACCCGGCCCGCATCGGTGGTCAGCAAGTATGCGTTCGACAGACCCGGCGAGCACCACAGTCCCGGGGCGATCTGCTCGGCCTTTTCGGCAGCGGCCGGGCGCATCGCGTCGGCGCCGGGCCGGCGGCGATACACCGGTTCGAACTCTTCGGTGTTGGTGCCCATCGTTGTGGTCTCCTTCAGGGCTCGGGGCGGACGTCGAACCTGTTGAAGTAGAAGTCGAACCGCTCGCGCAGTTGGTCGGCCGAGATGCCGAAGTGCCGCTGCAGGTCGTAGTGGATCCGGCCGTGCTTGCCGCGGGGATTGCCGTCGAGGTAATTCCGGAAGCTCCCGCGCACCTTGGCGGTCAACTCGACTCCGCCACGCTGGTAAAGCTCTTCCAGCAGCGGCATCTCGTTGCCGTTCAGGTGGTGAAAGCTGATGTCGAGGCTGCGTTCGGCCGGCACCAGATCGCGGTCGCGCACGCAATCGCTGAGCAGCCGATGCACGCGATCGCTCCAGTAGTCCAGTAGCCAGTCCGGGTCGATGCTCGTCCTGCGCAATCGGTCGGAATAGGCCATCATCGTGATCGCCGACTGGATCACCGCGACGGGATCGCGATGCGTGAAAGCCACTGTTGCGTCCGGGAAGGTGGCCATCAATGGGCCAAGCTGCTCACAGTGCTGGGGACTCTTCAGGACCCAGGTCTGCGGGCCGCGCAGAAATGTCAAGGCCTGCAGCACTTTCTTTAAGTACGCGTAGTGCCGGGTCTGGTCGAGCCCCAGGTAAAGGTCACGCCAGTTGGGCACGCGCGCATGCCATTCCAGGACGTAGGCGGCCAGATCGAGGTCGAGGAGTTCGACTTCCTCCTCGATCGCTTCGGGGAACCGATCGTGCATGGCGGCCACCACGGGAGCGCTGACCATGAGTGCGTCGTGTTCGGCCTTGGCTCGTGCGTAGCGGGGATCGACTCCGAAGATGTCGGGGCCTTGGCCGAGTGCCGGTATCGGATCCTGGCTTTCCCAGTACGGCAGTGCGCGCCTGCGCGGATCGACCGCGATGAGGTTCACCAGATGGGTGGTTCCCGATCGCGGCATCCCCACGACGATGAAGGGCTTCTCCAGCGGGATCGACTCGATCTCGGGATACCGCTTGATGAGGTCGGTCAGCGACAACCGGTTCCGCAGCAGGCGAACCACTCGTTGCCGCAAGGACGAGCGAGTGAGCTGGGTCAGACCTTCGTCGGCTTCGATCGCGGCCACGTGCGCAGCCAGGCGGTCACCGAAGCCGTCCGAGTCGTCCAGGTCGTCTCCCACACCTGCCTGGTCGATGGCTTCGACAAGCATCCGATCGATGTCGAATTCGACGGGCTTGGCCTCGGTGAACTTCAGAATCTGACGCTGGACATCGGTCAGCTTGGGCGACGTCAGATCGTCGAAGTCAATGTCGCCCACCGCAGAACTCACGCGACCTCCTCGACGTTTGCTTTGTCGAATATATCGACCGCCGCCCGGGGCGGTACCCTGCAGCGAGAACCAGCCCATTTCTCATCTCGGCAGAAAGGTTGTCCGGTGCTCGTCGTCACTACCAATGACCTTCCCGGTTGGGAGATCCAACGTGTGTGCGGCGAAGTCTTCGGGCTCACCGTCCGATCGCGAAATGCCTTCTCCCAGTTCGGCGCCGGATTCAAATCAATGTTCGGCGGCGAGCTGCAGGGCATGACAAGAAACCTGGCCGAAAGCCGCAATGAGGCGAATGACACGACTGATCAATGAAGCGCGTGGCAAGGGCGGCAACGCGATCATCGGGATGCGCTTCGACACGACCGAGATCGGCGACGTGTGGACCGAGATCTGCGCCTACGGGACCGCGGTGCAGGCCGTGCCGGTCACCGACGCCGCGCGCTACACCGCCTCGCAACTAGGTTACGGGGGAGCCCCACAGCCGCAGCCCCAGCAGCGATAGCCGCACGGCCCAGGGGTTAACTTAAATCGATGGCAACACCGAACCAACCCGGAAACCCGTACGAAGAACCGCCTTGGAGCGGCCAGCCTCCGGGTTATGGACCGAACCAGTATCCTCAGACGCCACCGCCGCCGCCGGGATATCCGACCCCGCCGGGTTACCCGCAGCCGTACTATCCCGCGCCGGGGTACGTGGTCGATCCCCAGGCCCCATTTGGGCGCGATCCCGCCACGGGCGTACCCCTTTCAGATAAGTCCGCCGTGACCGCCGGCCTCCTGCAGCTATTTTTCGGCGTGTTCGGCATCGGCCGCTTTTATATCGGTACGACTCAGATCGCGGTCCTACAGTTGTGCCTGGGTCTCGTCGGGATCTTCTTCGGCCTGTTCTGCCTTGTCGGCCTTCCGGTCTTGCTGGGCGTCGCCGTCTGGGCCGTCATCGACGCGATCCTGATGTTCACCGGAAGCGTTAAGGACAACTTCGGCCGTAAGCTCCGCTAGGACCGCCCGTACCCGCTCAAACAGGGAAAATATTTCGCCGATCGAGGCACTGAATCCTGCTGGGTGACAACGGGATAACAATTCCCGGCGCAAGGTGTCGCGACTCGCTTCGCAAATACCGGGAACAGGGCCCTGGGCAACTTATCGTCAGTGCGTGTACCGCCGAACGGTCCTGAAGCTACCGCTGCTGCTGGCAGCGGGTGCTGCATGGGCCCAAGCGCCGCGCGCCGCCGCGGAACCGTCCCGCTCCTCTGGGGAATCAAGCCGGTGGTCACCCGACCGTGCCAACCGCTGGTATCAAGCACAAGGTTGGCTCGTCGGCGCCAACTACATCACCTCAAGCGCCATCAATCAGCTCGAGATGTTTCAGCCTGCCACCTTCGACCCGCGGCGCATCGATACCGAGCTGGGCTGGGCCAGGTCGGCCGGGCTCAACAGCGTGCGGGTTTTCCTCCATGATCAGCTCTGGGCCCAGGACTCGCGAGGCTTCCAACTGCGTCTCGCGCAGTTTGTCGCCATGGCGGCGCGCCACAGCATCAAACCACTCTTCGTCTTTTTCGACTCCTGCTGGGATCCGCACCCCAGGCTGGGTCCGCAACGCGCGCCGAGGCCTGGCGTCCACAACTCGGGCTGGGTGCAAAGCCCTGGCGCTGAACACCTCGATGACCCCAGCTACATCCGCGTGCTGCGGGACTATGTCACAGCGGTGTTGACCCAATTCCGCAGTGACGATCGCGTTTTGGGGTGGGACCTGTGGAATGAACCCGACAACCCCGCGCGCGTGTATCGCAACGTAGAGCGGAAGGACAAGCAGGAGCGTATCGCAGAGTTGATACCCCAAGTGTTCCGGTGGGCACGTGCGGTTGATCCCAGTCAGCCGCTAACGAGTGGCGTGTGGCAGGGTGATGACTGGGGAGAGCCACAGGGACGCAGCGCAATCAACGATATGCAACTGAACAACGCCGACGTGATCACTTTCCACTCCTACGCCGAACCCGCGGGCTTTGAGTCCCGGATCAGCGAGCTATCCCCTCTGGGGCGGCCGATTATCTGCACCGAGTACATGGCTCGGCCCCGGGGCAGCACCGTCGAGGGAATCCTGCCAATAGCGAAGCGCCATAACGTTGGTGCCTTCAACTGGGGTTTCGTCGCCGGAAAGACCCAGACCTACTTCCCGTGGGACTCGTGGGATCACCCGTACACAACGGTTCCGAAAGTATGGTTCCACGACCTCCTACTACCCGATGGCCGGCCCTATCGGGACAGCGAAATCCAGACGATTCGGGGGCTGACCGGCGGGCCGGCGTAGCGACCCGTTGGCCTCCCGGCAACGCAGTGCCGGCCCTTAGTCGTCGGCTGCCGGTGACGTGCGGCTGCCGGCGCGCGTGCGTCGGTCGGACCGCGCGGACAGTCGTGGGCGCGACCCAACCACCCGCAGGCGCCAGCGGAACGGCCACCATGCCTTGCTGAACGGGGGAACCTGTAGGCGCGCGATGCGCAAAGTGCCACCGATCAGCACCGCCGCTAGCGGCAACTCTCCCAACACAGCGGTGAGCACCGAAACAACGAAGTCACCCCGCCTCGCGGTCAGCACGTCGAACCAGGAGTCGCATACGAGGAGAACTCCCGTCGCGAAGGCGAACAGCGTCAGCAAGTGGTGATGTACGAAGCCGAGCACCGCGGTAGCAATCATGAAAGCCAGCAGTAAGACATCGAAGCCGACCCAGGTCACCTGCCAATGCTGAGCGGTGTAGCTCTGCGGCAGGGTCAACCCCAGATAGACGGTCCACGGGATCAACGCGATCGCGGCGCTGAGCGCCAGCCACTCGCGGATCCGGTGGATCTGGATCAAACGACGTGACCGCATCACTGACTACTACCACCAATTAAGGAACGGCGGCGGCACGAACTTTCACGGCCACCGTCAGCCCCAACGCCTACGCGCCTATAGCACTGATGCCGTCGCGCCAGGGCCCACGAGACTCTCTCGATGGTTCCCAGTAGACAGCCCACCGAGGGGCGATCGCGAAGAAGAAGAGGCGCGAGGCTGCCGAGGAGGAGCAGCGCCGTCTTCGGGCGAAGCTGTTCTGGGCCAAGGAGTAGCTCACGACCGCGAACACGCGCGACGCTAGACGGCATCGGCACGGCGGAGGCTTCAAGAGTTGGATAGACGATTTCGGTTTCCCTACCCGGCGGGGCAGCCATAATGTCATACCAGGCATTGGTTTCTTGCCAACCCCCGCAACGCCATAGCCCGACAGGTGAAAGAAGCACCACAAATGCCCATATATCAGTGCATTACGCCCGCCGGTACCGTGCCGGACGCCGTCAGGCCCCAGATTGCCAAGGAGATCACCCGGCTGCACGTGGAGGCCACCAACGCGCCTCCGTCATTCGTGCACGTCATCATCCTCGACGTGCCCCCCGGCGTGCACTACACCGCCGGTGAGCCCGACACCCACACCACCCTCATCAACTGCACGATCCGCGCCGGACGCTCCCTTACGGTGCGCCAGAACCTGATGAAAGCCATCTCGCAGTCGTGGTCCAGCCTCACCGGACAACCGGAGGAGCAGCTGCTGATCAACATCACCGAGGTCGACGCCTCCACCGTCATGGAAGCCGGTCTCATCCTGCCCCAGCCCGGCGAGGAGGCCGCATGGTTCGAACGCAACCGCGCCCAACTCTCCACGCTGGCGCCCGATGGCATCAAGGGCCTCTGACCTCTGCTCTGCGCCAAGCAGATCCGGCCCGAGTGGTCGGCAACAAGAGCAGCGCCACAGGGCTTTTGGGTGACGCCGCAGTGGCGCCGCAGCCCTGCGCCGCGCTGAGCGACTGGCACGACCCCACATCGCGGTGGTGGCAACAGAAAGAGGTGAGCGATGACCGACCGGCCTGACTGGGGGTGGGGCGCAAACCCACCCGTCTTCACTTTCACCGAGGACGAGATCCGTGCGGTGGCCGAGGCCCATCATTACAGCCCTCCTGATCAAGGAGAGCGCGGGGGATTG